>NZ_JACJOT010000001.1:0-300000 GCF_014695715.1 Microcoleus sp. FACHB-68 | reverse complement strand
TGCCGGCAATCTTATTATGATTAGTTGTTCCACCTGTCATCGGGATAATTTCTCCATCTCGGTATTCATTTTTATATTCAGCCTTCTCTTCAAGTGCTAAATATTCTTCTGGGGTGTAGTAGCGTGTTTGAGTTTGCATAACGTATCTAATTAATTTACTGCTAAAATTGGTGTCTTTAACGGTTGGGACGAGAACATAGTTTTTTCTTGCTTGCTAAAAAACTTGTTGAAAAAGTCGAAATTCCGAGCTTTTATGCCTAAGTTTCCAAGCTTTTTGCGTCAATTATGATTTCATCGGCTCCAACATGGAAATGTTCTATTTTTACCAATAACTTCCAATCCAATTTTACTCGATCTTGAATTAGATGGGTTTCTGGCGCTATGTCATGAAGCGTCTATTTGTAAAGAAATATGAAGCAATAGCTTTATTTAATTTATCCGGATGGCAAACCTGAGAGCCGGTATTAGAAAGAGGAAGCATTGAGTGGGAAATCTCTTATGCGCGTTAACGCCTGTATCCTCTTGTCAAGTTTGTTAATCACCGGCTTTGCCGTCAACCTTCTGGAAATTCAATACAACTCAACCGGCTTAGATCAAGCGTATGCCGGCCATGTTGGAGTCGAGCAAGGAAATGACCGACCTAAAAGCGGTGGAAGACGAGCTTAAGTATAATCAACAATTTTTTTCCTGATGGCATAGGCGGGGTGCTGAATCAAGAAGTGGAAGCTCTGACACAGGACACCCCTTATGTCTTATTTTCTCCCAGTTGTTGTGTTATGTCCACTCTTTTTAGGTTTGGCTGTTAATTTTCAAGGAATAGAGCGGAGTTCAACGCAACAGCAACGCTTTGATGCGTCTCAAAATTTGCTGTTAGTCGTTCACCCGACAGAGCCTGATTGCGATCGTCCGGGTAGTAAAGACTGCCGCCGAGACGTGGTTCGGCACACTTAAGCCGGCCAATATCCAGACCTTTAAGATAAAACTCTCATCCTTCAATCTGTTCCAGACGAAATCGATTCAACTTCTTGAAAAGCAATAACTGATGAGTGGCAAAAAAAATGCTTGTCACTCATCATTTTTTCGATCCTTACAGTATTTCAGCAAATCATTCTTTAGTTGACTTTTAGAAGCCGGCGAGGATGCTTGCGCCACAATTTTGCAAATTCAAAAATTATTAGCTTACCACTGTGGCTCAGATACCATTAACGCCTCAGCCGCTTCACTCGGTAACGGCTTAGAAAAAAAATAGCCCTGCCCGTATTCACATTGCAGTGCCCAGAGTTGCACCAGTTGCTTCTCGGTTTCCACGCCTTCTGCTACCACATACATTCCCAAATTATGCGCCAGCATAACAATGGCCCGCACAATTTCTGAGTTTTCGTCATCGCCGGCCATCTCACTGACAAAAGAGCGATCAATCTTTAAGGTATTAATCGGAAAGCGATGCAAATAACTCAAAGAAGAATAGCCGGTGCCGAAGTCATCAATACACAATCCAATATTTCGATTTCTTAGCTGCTCCAGCACCTCAGCCGCTGCTGCGGCATTTTCCATCAGCACACTTTCAGTAATCTCCAGCTTTAAACAAAGAGGATTGATGCCGGTTTGTTGCAAAATTTCATCGATTTGCCCTAATAAATTGGGTTGCGAGAGCTGTTTACCCGAAAGATTAACTGTCATTGTCAAGTCGCGTGCGGAGGGAAACAGTTCTTGCCAGTGACGCAACTGCCGGCACGCTTCTAGGAGCACCCACGCCCCCAAAGGAACAATCAAACCCGTTTCTTCGGCCACCGGAATAAATTCTGCCGGTGAAATCAGACCTCGCTCTGGGTGCTGCCAGCGCACCAGCGCCTCGAAGCCAGCAATTCTGCCTGTATCCAGAGCAACAATTGGCTGGTAATGTAATAGAAATTCACATAAAAAAGAAGAGACTGGAATTTCTTTTCCTTCACTTTTAACCTGTAATTTTTCACTTTGAACGGCTCGTCGCAAGTCATTTTCTAACTCCAATAGAGCCAAGGCGTGTTTGTGCATGGCAGAGTCAAATACCACATACCGCGCCTTACCCAAAGCCTTCGCACGATACATGGCGAGATCGGCATCGCGTAGAAAGTATTCGGGTTGCTCGTAAGGGCGTCCATTGACTTCATCAAGTCCGGGCTTTTGGTGATATGAGCCGATCGCAATCCCAATACTGCCGGTGGTAAACACATCATGTCCGTTCAAATTAACCGGCAGCATCAGTTGTTGTTGAATGCGTTCGGCAAAACTGGTGGCATCATTTAAGTCACGGATCGTAGCCAGCAAAATGGTAAACTCATCTCCTCCCAGTCTGGCGACCACATCACCGCGACGCAAGCACGCTTCTATTCGCCGCGCGATCGCTATCAGAAACTGATCTCCCAACATATGCCCCAAACTGTCGTTAACCACCTTGAAGCGATCAAGATCCAGAAACAGCACGGCAAATAAACCATCTTGGCTCTGTTTCGCCCGCGCCACTGCCTGTTCTAGCCGGTGGATAAAGAGGGTTCGGTTCGGCAGCCCTGTGAGTTCGTCGTGCCATGCCGCTTGCAATAATTGCTCCTCAGCCCACTGGCGCTCTGTAATATCAAGTGCATACAGATGTACAACATTGAGCTGGGCCAGGGGATGATAACTCCAAGAGTAGATGCGCTCTTGAACTTTCACTTCAATGTGCCGCTCGCTTTGGTTAGTGTCCAGACAGCTACGCACGAGCTGGCGGTGGTTTGCCGGCAAAAAACCCGCTGGTTTGTCGAGATTCAGCTTGTCCAGCACGCGCCGTGCGGCTGGATTGAGGTAAATTAAGTTGCCTTCCCCATCGGATGCCAGAACAGGATTCGGGTCATTTCTGGGAAACGCCGCCAAACGCAGATTCTCTTGCTCAAGGGTCTTGCGTTCGGTCATGTCGCTAATCGCACCAGCCATTGCAAATGCCTTGCCGGCAGCATTCCGAATGGCCATTCCCTGCGCTCGCACCCATCGGTAGTTGCCGTCTTGATGTAAGATGCGATGTTCGTTGTAAAAATAAGCGGTGAGACCGGCTAAATGAACGGTAATCTCTGCCTTAACTCGCTCCATCTCGTCTGGATGCACCCGCTTGAACCATTCATCTGGATGAGTGCCAATTTCGCTTTCTTCATAACCCAGCAAGGCTTTCCACTGGGAAGAAAAATCAAGCTCGTTTGTTTCTAAATTCCACTCCCACACAGCCTCAGCGCCACCGGCATCTGTGAAGCGATACCGCTGCCTGGAGGGTAAAGCGGCTTGTGCCAAAGTGCTTTGACGATTGGCTGGCAAGGGTAATGTTTTTTGCCGCACAAGTCGCTCTAAGTCGCCGGCGTGAAGAATGGTTGCGTTGGCAAGCGGACGCAGGCATAGGATTGTGCCGGTGGTGCCGGCCAAAATCAACAGAACGAGCGCACTGCCGAGGGAAACAATCTGGCGGTTAGCCGGCGCATATAGTTGGCCAGAAGGCATAATCACCGCTAAACCCCAATCGCTGCCTTGAATAGGGCTGTAGGCGATGACCTGCGGCTCTTTGCCTAGGTGAGAAATGAACAGGCCGGTATCTTGATGAACCGCTTTTTCTAAAGCTTGCGCCACCGCAGAAGTTTTGGAAAAAATTAAGGATGAGCGATCTTGAATCAATAAATTTTTAGAGTTTTGTATATCTGGGCAGGTTGGAATTAGCCAGCAACTCCAAATTCCCACAATATTATTTTTAAAATTTGCCTCTACTATCTGTGGGGAAGAGTCAGTGTTTTTGGGGTTTCTCAAGGAGAAAAACACCTCGACTCCATCGGGATGAAGCCTTCCGATGACTGTTTGGCCGGCTTCACCGAACCCCGTGTTGTTTGATAAAATTTGCTGCTGTAAACGGTCAAGCTTGAACACAACAATGTCTGTGCCGGCTCGCTGTGATAATTCATTCAAAATTGGAACACCGACAGCTAAATAGGCAGTCCCGCTTAGAATGACTGGAGCGTGAACCCTAACTGTTTGAGAACCGGCAGCCGGGACGGGCCAAAATTCTGCGGGAATTGGCAATCCCACACTCACCACTTGCTTGCCGGTTCGATCAAGCCGGCTGATGCCTGCCACGTCTGGGGATGTTTTGAGCGCTTCTCGCAGTTTTGGCGTACTGAGGTTTTGTAAGGCATTTAAGCTGAGCTTCTGCCGGTTGTAAGCCTCTAGGTTCTCACGAAGTTGAGTTTCCCTGGCGATTCGCAAAGCAGTATCTTTTGTTTGCTCAACATAGTCTTCAACGGCTACAGCTTTACTTCTGACGGCAATGAGCAAATTTTTGTGTTCGTCTTGTTTGAGATGTTGGTATAGAGGCAAAATACTTACAACAGCAATCACTGCGCCGGTGGCCAAAATCCCCAGTGCACAATAGGCAACAATCAATCTATGTAAGCGTCCTAAAAAGCTCTTGCCACCCATGCTTGATTCCTGTGGTTCGGCCCATGATTGGCTCTGGAACTTCATCTACTAGATAACCGCGCTGCCGGCTAAAGTTCAAGGACACCTTTACCAGACCGACGCACCCTTAAAGGGACGGGGTCACACGATTACACCTATCTTTTGAGTCTACCCTCGATTCTCATCTGCACCCATAACAAAGAAAAGGTCATCAGGAAAAGTTTTGTTGCTGTCAATTGTGTCAGAACGTACTAGAGTTGAAGTTTGGATGCCTTGAAGCCAAAAAGCTCTCGTAAAATCTTGCTAATTTGGGTTTTCTTTTAGATTTTATTCCCCAAGCGCCGGCTGCAATGCGCTGCATTTTTTGCCGGCATTTAGCGCATTACTCTCTTTTTTCTCCTACCCTTATATCACTGACTCAGTGCACCCGGAAGCAACAAGTTTTTTCATTTCAAGTTAGCTAAAAGGGTTCTTACTTCCATTTTGTTTTGCTTTTGTACTGCTTTATAAAGCGCTAAAGCTCTATAATTAAGAGTCTTTGAAGTTAAGCTGGAAGTACAGAATGCGCGATTTTAGTTGAGTTAACTTAGCATATCTTAAAAAAATCCGCAACTATCGTGAGTCGGGCAAGTTAAGGTTAAAGAGTGGTTTCTTAAACTTCTGTTAATTATGGAGGATAAACAAAAAGCGAAAAATCAAATTTTGCATCGATTGAAAATGCACGGAGCGCAAACTGCCGCAACCTTAGCGGAACAATTGCAGGTTTCTCCGATGGCAATACGCCAGCATTTACAAACGCTGCAAGCCGAGGGATGGGTGACTTACCGAGAAGAACGGCGTCCCCAAGGCCGGCCTGTGAAGTTGTGGCAGTTGACCGAGCGTTCTGGCAATTTCTTTCCCGATAGCCATGCAGACTTGATGGTTGACCTACTGAGGGGCGTTGAGACAGTTTTTGGAGCGGCAGGTTTGGAAAAACTGCTAGCAGAACGCACCAACCGGCAAGTACAAAGCTACACCCCTCGCTTGGCGGAAGTAGCCGGCAGCAGTGATTGGCGGCAGCGAGTTGTTGTACTCGCCCAGTGTCGCAGCCAAGAAGGCTACATGGCGGAAGTAATCGAACAGCCGGATCACAGCTTGCTTTTAGTGGAAAATCACTGTCCCATCAATGCAGCCGCCCGCACGTGTCAGATGTTGTGCCAATCTGAACTAGAGGTTTTTAAAACCTTGTTAGGGCCGGCAGTCAGCATTGAACGAATTGAACATATTATGCAGGGTGATCGCCGGTGCGCTTATAGAGTGATGAGTGAAACGTAAAAAGAAACCGCAATAAAAGTAAATAAGTTTTTACGTTTCCTTTTTAAAATTTGTCTTCGCCGGCAGCAGTCTAGAAAAAACCCTTGTCCAAATCAAATTTGGACGCTTTTACAAAATGGCTGCTATTCCCTGAAACTATTGTTTAAAAACTTAAACTCTCAAGCCGCATCAGGGTGCCAGTGAAACGGGTGTCACAACTTTAGCCGCTAGTAAGATAATTCATGCGAAGTTAGAACGTAGATTACAGACCAAATCTTTAGAAAGAGACGAGGCCATTCGAGATGGTTTCAGATAAGTTTCGTCACCAGCTACGCCACGAAACAGAACAGTGGCAAGCTGAGGGATTAATTAATGCCGAGTTGTATCAGCAAATATCAGAACGCTATCAATTTGATAGCCTTGAAACTTCCGCTCGCAATCGCTTTATTGCAATTGTCATTGGCTTAGGAGGAATTCTTTTAGGCTTAGCCGTCATCACCTTTGTGGCGGCCAACTGGCAAGCCTGGTCGCGAGAGGTGAGAGTTATGCTGCTGCTGAGTTTATTTATTGGGGTGAATGCAGCCGGCTTCTATCTGTGGCGAACTCCTCCAACCTCTGCGGCACAACGAAAGGAAAACGGAGGCAAGCAGCGGCTAGGTCAGGCATTATTGCTTTTAGGGGCAATCATTCTGGGCGCGAATATGGCCCTGATGGCTCAGATGTTCCACATTGGCGGTTCCCCCTATGGGTTGTATTTAGCTTGGGGGCTGGGCGTGCTGGCAATGGCTTACAGCCTGCGTTTGACTTCCTTAGGCGTCTTAGCGATTCTGTTAATTGGGTGTGGTTATTGGCTAGGCGTGTTCACTTGGGGAGCGAAAGAGTCTTCTTGGCTGGCGCTGCTGGTGCAACATATGCCGGTGGTTGCTAGCTTGCTGTTTGTGCCACTTGCTTATTGGTGCCGGTCTCGCGCGATTTTTGCCTTAGCTGCGATTTTAGTGGTTTTTTCCCTAGAAACGTCTCTCGCTCAAGGGTCGAGTGGGGCACCGGCTTTAATGACCGCCCTCATGTGTGCGATGCCGCCAGCTCTGTTATGGGGTTATGATGACACGCTTTGGCCTCATATACATCGCAAACTATTTCAGCCGCTTGCTCGCAATTTAGCCCTGCTGTGCCTCGCTATTACGTTTTATATATTAGCCTTTCAGTGGCTTTGGCAGTCTTCGCCGAGACAGCCGGTTGATGCCCAAACGCTGATGGGTTGGAGTTCCCTGCTGGATGTTGCGCTTTTAGGTGCTTTGATTGTCTGGCAATGGCTTCGCTTAGGGCGTCAAGGTAGAAACCACCCGACTCGCCGAGGAGTGGATCTGACGACTAATGTTATTGCCTGTTTTATTGCGATCAGTGCCTTAATTCCTTTATTTCATAACAGTTTCAGCCCGATTTCTGAGCTAGCAATATTTCTGTTTAATGTGCTGCTGTTTCTTTTAGCCGGCGGCTTGATTCGGGAAGGACTCGCACTCGGAAATCGTCCAACTTTCTGGGGTGGGATTACGCTATTGGCGCTGCAAATTGTGAGCCGGCTGCTAGAGTACGAGACCGGCTTATTATTTAAAGCATTTGTCTTCTTCTTATGCGGGATAGGGGTAATTGCTGCCGGACTTTTGTTTGAGCGCTACTCTTCTGTGTTAACGCCTTCTCAGGAGAATTCCCAATGACTTCTAACTTCGATGAAAACGTTGAAAATCAGCAAATGACCAGTTGGGAGGCACCGAAAAAGCCGTTACGTGGTTGGCGGCTGTGGGTTCCCTTACTATTACAAACTGTGATAATTGGTTCTGTGCCGGCTCAAGCAGTTTACACTCACCTCACCGGCACCACTGTAATTTTGCAAACTGCGCCGGTTGATCCCTACGATCTTTTGCGCGGTTACTATCAAACGCTTAGCTACGACATTTCCAATCAAAGTAATCTGAAAACTCTTCCCGGCTGGAACGATTTACCGGGTGGTACAACAACTTGCCCGACGGTTAAACCCCCTGCTAAAAGCACTTGCAAGCCAGAGAAATATCTAAACCCAGAAACCGAGCTTTATGTAATTTTAGAGGCACCCAAAACGGCTGCAACTTCCGGACGCCCCCAACCTTGGAAGCCGATGCGCGTCAGTCAGGAACTTCCAAATCAGTTGCCGGCCAATCAGGTAGCACTCAAAGGGAAATATAGCGGCGGAATTCAGTACGGCTTGGAACAGTATTTTATGCCGGAAGACCAAAGGGAGCAGATTAACAATGACATTAATCAAGCTCAGGCAAGGCAACCGGGACAAACTAGACAAGCGCAACCTTTTGTGGTTGAAGTTAAGGTCAACGCTCAAGGTCATGCCGTGCCGGTGAGCCTTTGGGTGCGGGAACGGAATTATCGGTTTTAGGGCATTGGGGATGGGGCATGGGGGATTGGGCAGGGGGCATTGGGGATGGGGCATGGGGCATGGGGGATTTCTCCGCCTCTTAATTCTTCCCTAGCCCCTAGTCCCTAGTCCCTCAAATTAGTCAATGCGAAAGTTGTATGGTAAACGAGCGTAAATGCCGCGAGGATCGTTGAGGCTGGTGAAAATGGCTAGTTCTTGCTGGAGTTTCTTCCATTCTAGAGTGAGTGGATCGGGCTTGACTGCCGGCGAGAAAACCTGAGCGCCAATCAGTTTTTGCACAATGCGCTGTTCAAAAGTGCGAGTTTTAGGATACTCTTCCACTTGCCAGTTATCTTCTAGCTTGGCAAGTTTAGCCGCCTCAGTAATCGCATCTTGGATGCCACCCATTTGATCGACTAAGCCAATTCTTTTCGCTTCTAAACCTGACCAAACGCGCCCTTGAGCAATTTCATTAACGGTTTGTTTGGGGATTTTCCGCGACTCGGCTACTTTAGTGAGAAATTGATCGTAAACTTGCTGCACCATCTTGCGATAAACCGCGAGTTCTTGTTCGGTTTTAGGACGGGCGTTAGTTTTAGCATCAGCATAGCGTGCGGTTTTTACAACATCCCAAGTGATGCCATTGTTATTAGCAAGTTCTTGAACATTTAGCAGCATTCCAAATACGCCGATTGAGCCGGTGATCGTTGTCGGTTCGGCAAAAATCTTGTCGGCATCGGTTGAAATCCAGTAGCCACCAGAGGCAGCAACGTTCCCCATAGAAACGACAACCGGCTTTTCTTTGCCGGTGAGTTTGACTTCTCGCTGAATGACTTCGGATGCTGTGGCGCTGCCACCGGGACTGTTTACCCGCAGCACAACGGCTTTGACATCTTTATCAAGTCGCAACTGCCGCAATTGTTTTGCTAAGCGATCGCCGCCAACTTCTCTAACTCCGCCTTGTCCATCGACGATCTCACCTTCAGCGTAGACGATGGCAATGGTATTTTTAGAGGTGTTTGTGAGTTCTTTACGGGTTTCGTTTGCTTTCGCGTAGGTCGTTAGGTTAATTTGACGAAAGGTTTTGTCTTCTTTGTCTGCGCTACCCAGTTCCTTGAGTTCTGCGACGACTTCATCAAAGTAAGCAACTTTATCAACAAGTTTACGTTGTTGGGCTTCCTTTGGCATGAATAAGCCTTGGGTGTCGGCAAGGGTTTGTATTTGGTTTGGCGTTAATTGCCGGTTTTTACCGACACTCGTGCGAAACTCGCCCCAAAAGTCGTTCAAGAATTTTTGCGTTTGCTGTTTGTTTTCTGGACTCATCTGGGTGCGCTCAACTGGTTCAACAGCCGCTTTATATTTGCCAACCCGCACCACTTGCACGCCAACGCCGTATTTATTTAAGGCACCCGTTAGGAACATGGTTTGGGAACTAAACCCGTTGAGTTCCATTGTGCCGAGGGGATTGACGACAACTTTATTAGCCACGGAGGCGAGGTAGTATTCGCCTTCTGTCCAGTCGTCGTCATAGGCAATAATTTGTTTACCGGCAGCGCGAAATTTTTCTAAGGCTTCTCGCACTTCTTTGAGGGTGGCTAAGCCGTTGCTATTGCCGGTGCTGCTGCCTTGCAAATAAAGCGCGACGATGCGTTTGTCCTTGGTTGCTTGATCTAAACCGTCGAGAACGGTACGCAGGGTAAGCGCGTCGCTTTCTTCATCAGAAAGTGCTTGTTGAATGGCTTGGCTGGTGGAGGAACCGGGTTTGGTATCTCTAATCTCTGTAGATAAGTCGAAAACTAACACGGATTTGTCTTCGATTTTTGGCCCGGAGTCTTGGGAGGCGGCGGCGATGATTAAAAATATCAGTCCCCCGATCCCCAAACTGGAGAGCAGCACAAGTCCTAGGAGGCTTCCTAATAAACTCGCAAAGGTGTACTTGAGGAAATCGCGCATTATTGAGGTGTGAGGTTTGAAGTGAAAGGTGAGTGTGGGAGATGGGAGAAAATTAAGAATTCAGAAAATTTTCAATTCTCAATTCTTATTTCTCCTTGCGCCATTCGCTATTACCTTTCTATCCTAATCGCTGCAAAGCCCCAGAGTGTTTCAAATCGAATAAGGTGGCGTTGCCGGTGCAAAAAAGTACGGTGGTAATTTCTGCGATTAAGATATCTACAAGGCTGTAAAGGGCGTTTTCTGATTCGGCTGCTGCCTGTAGGAAAGGCCATGCTAAACCGGCTAAATCTGCACCGAGTGCGATCGCTTTGGCGACTTCTAACCCGTTACGCAATCCTCCAGAGGCGATCAAGGGGATGTCTGGGGTAATCGCTCGAATGCCGGTGATGCACTCAGCCGTTGGCAACCCCCAGTCAGCAAAGGTGTTGCCTAACCGGCGCTGTTTGGCATCTGTGGCGCGTTCCCCTTCTACCTTCGCCCAAGATGTCCCGCCGGCACCGGCAACGTCAATGGCAGAAACACCGGCTTCCATGAGTTTCCTGGCCATTGCTGCTGAGATGCCGTTCCCAACTTCCTTGGCAATTACAGGAATTGATAAATCAGCGCACAATTCATTGATTTTGTCAAGTAAGCCTCTAAAGTTCGTATCGCCTTGACTTTGAACGCACTCTTGCAGGGGATTGATGTGCAGAATTAGCGCATCTGCCTCTAATAAGTCGATGACACGCCGGCATTCATCAATGCCGTAGGTGTAATTAAGTTGTACTGCGCCTAAATTGGCAAACAGAAGAATATCCGGGGCAAGCGATCGCACGGCAAACGTATCTGCTACTTGGGGATTTTCCACCGCCACCCGCTGAGAACCCACGCCCATTGCAATGTTATAATGCTGAGCGACCTCAGCTAAGCGATAATTAATGGTTTTTGCCAACTCTGTGCCGCCGGTCATGGAAGAAATCAGTAGCGGCGCACTCAGTTGTTTACCCAGAAATGTGGTTGTTAAATCAATTTCACTGCGGTCAAGTTCTGGTAAACAACAGTGAGTGAAACGGTAACGTTCCAGTCCGGTTGTTTGGTGAAATTGTACGTCTTCCTCTAAACAGATCCGCAGGTGATCTGCCTTGCGATTTTGAGTTTCTGCCGGCACATTCATCAGATTTGGAATTGGGGATTCTATGTTTTCGATGGTTAAGTCACTCATTAGATGCCTAGATTCTGGATTTTAATTAGTATCGCCTAATCTAATATCGAATGAGTTCCACGCCGTCCCGTCCATCCATCTCTTGCAGATAAACTTTAACTTGTTCTTCCTTGGCAGTGGGGAGTTTTTTGCCGGTGAAGTCTGGCTGAATCGGCAATTCACGATGACCGCGATCTACTAATACCGCAAACCAAATCGCTGCCGGCCTACCATATTCACTCACTGCATTTAAAGCAGCTCGCACGGTGCGGCCTTTATAAATCACATCATCCACCAATACCACAGTCTTGCCGGTGAGATCGAAGGGAATTTCTGTTTTCGCTGGCGTCCTCATGCCAATTTGATCTAAGTCATCTCGGTAAAACGTAATATCTAATGCACCCACCGGCACGGAGACTTGTTCGAGTGCTTGAATTTGACGTGCCAGCAGTTGGGCAAGATAAACGCCTCTGGTATAAATTCCCATTAACACCAGTTGGGAAGGATGTCCAGACTTTTCGACGATTTGGGAAGCTAAGCGAGTCACAGTGCGGCGCAGTTCGTCTGCTGTAAGAATCTCGACAATGTTGGAAGGCATAGGGAAATTTTAGATTTTAAATGAGGCTGCGAGGGCAAGGATTAACCAAATTAAAAAACAATAACGGGTTAATTTTAAAGCTTGGTGAATGGTTTTTGGGGTGATGGGGTGAACCGGCAACCCTAATAATGGTTTTGGTTTGGCAACTCCCCGATAGTAGTTGATTCCTCCGAGTTGAACGCCTAAAACTGCCGCATAGGCGCACTCACTCCAGCCTGAATTCGGACTGGGATCTTTTGTTGCATCCTGCCGACACATTTTCCAAATATAGCGGGGTTTGCCAGAAATGAGTCCGAGGGTGAGTACCGTTAGCCGGCAGGGTAGCCACGTCAGTACATCTTCCAGGCGTGCACTAAACCATCCTAAATGCGTGTAAGGTTCTTCTTTATACCCCACCATTGAATCAAGGGTACTGGCGGCTTTGTAAGCCAAGGCGAAAGGTACAGCAGCCGGTGCGGATATCACTGTTCCCACGATGGCATAAAATAGCGGAGCCATGACGCCATCTACAGCATTTTCGCTGACGGTTTCCAAGATGGCGCGGAGAATTTCTGGTTCGGATAAATTTTGTGTATCCCTTCCCACGTAATAACTCAAGCGTTCCCGCGCTTTGGGGAGATCGCCGGCAGTTAGGGGTTGCAAAACGTCTTCGGCGGCTGCTCTTAAACTGCGACCGGCAAAACAACTGGCGAGAAGAATACTTTCTAATATTATCCCGACAAGGGGGTGCAGCCGATGAGCGCCGGCAATGATTAACCAACTTACAACAGCCGTGCCGATGATTAAACCGACGGCTAAGATTACCCCAGCCAGCCGGCGCATCAGGGGTGTCTGACAGATTTTTAAGGCGATTTGAGTATAACGCTGAATCATCCAGCCCATCACCCGCACAGGATGGGGCCACCCCCACGGATCGCCGATGAGATAATCTAAGATGGCTGCCGGTGGCAAAACCGCAGCCGTAAAAGGCAACTGAGGCGCACTCAAGAAGCTAGAAAAAAGGCTGAAGTCTGAAACGTCAAATTTCAAAAGAGTCACAATACTTGTAAAATTTTAGAATTTATGATTTTTACACTTCTTGCTGCAGTCAGCAACCCCGCTATTAAGAGAATCGGCTGCCGGCATCAGATATGATTTTCTCGGCAAAATCTCGTTTTCCTATTTATTTAATTTACAGATAACAAACAAGTTAAATTTAAGATTAGCTCTTCTTATTAAATACAATTTCATAAAGGTTTTTGGTTGTTAAAAAATAGATTTATCTCAATTAATTAGCCTAGTTTAAAGCAGTAAGACAAATAGATTTGCATGATTAAGCCCTTGCTCATCAAGATAAAAAAAGCTTTTTATGCTTATCTAGACAAACTACATTAAGAAGGAAACTAAATTGAAATGCCGGCTTTAGAATCATTTTCGCGGAGGTTCTTAGGCAGGAGATAATGCAGCCTAGCACAGCCGCACACTACAATAATCAAACCGGCACCGGCACCGAGAAGATTCAACAGTGGGGCTTAACGAGACAAATGCCTGAACAAACTCAACAGTGGCAAGTACAGCCACCGGCACAACCACCCGCCTGGTTACTTCAAGAAATCAGACGCCATGTCCCGGAATCAGCCGGCCACTATGCCGCCCAACTGCTGTGGCAGCGGGGAATTCGAGATCCCAAACAGCTAGCGGGCTTTTTAAATCCGCAAGCCTTTCAACCGGCAAGTCCCTTTGAATTCGATCAAGAAATGCACTCGGCGGTTGAACGATTGCAACAAGCCAGAAATAATGGCGAAAAAGTCACGATTTGGGGAGACTTTGATGCAGATGGCGTCACCGCAACCGCAGTTTTGTGGGATGGACTCGGCCAGTTTTTTTCCCAAAATGACCGGCTAACCTACTACA
This sequence comes from Microcoleus sp. FACHB-68, assembly GCF_014695715.1. Lineage (NCBI taxonomy): Bacteria > Bacillati > Cyanobacteriota > Cyanophyceae > Oscillatoriales > Microcoleaceae > Microcoleus > Microcoleus sp. FACHB-68. The sequence continues at coordinate 286,233 of NZ_JACJOT010000001.1, read as the reverse complement.
TTCCCAACCGGCTAACTGAATCTCACGGACTCAATATTCAAGGAATTAACACCCTCGCCGAATCGGGAACTCAATTAATTGTTACCTGCGACACTGGCAGCACAAATTTAGCAGAAATTGAGTATGCGAACCAACTGGGAATCGATGTAATTATTACCGATCACCACACATTGCCGGCAGATCGTCCGCCGGTAGTCGCCATTATCAACCCCCGCTATCTGCCTGCCGGCCATCCGATGGAACATCTTTCAGGTGTGGCAGTTGCTTATAAATTAGTAGAAGCCCTTTATTTAACATTGCCGGCAGTTCCTCAACAGTCCTTAGAAAACTTACTTGATTTAGTTGCCATCGGTCTGATCGCGGATCTGGTGCAGCTTTCCGGGGATTGCCGGTATTTAGCACAGCAGGGAATTCAACGCCTGCAAAAGCAGCTAACAGAACGAACTCGGCCAGGAGTTGCTAAACTGCTGGAATTATGCAAGCGCAGCGGCGATCGTCCCACAGATATTTCCTTTGGTCTTGGCCCGCGAATTAATGCCGTCAGCCGCATTCACGGAGACGCTTCATTTTGCGTAGAATTGCTCACCAGCCAAAACCAGCAACGCTGTGAGCACTTGGCAATGGAAACAGAATTAGCCAATACCCGCCGGCAATCTTTGCAAAAAGAAGTGACTCAGCAAGTGAAACTGCGGTTAGAGCAAATGGATCTCTCTACAACCAGTGTCATCGTCTTAGTGGATGAGCAATGGGCAGCAGGGGTGCTAGGTTTAGTTGCCGGTCAAGTGGCGCAAGAATACGGGCGTCCCACTGTCCTGTTGAGTTCAGTAGGAATGGAGGGAGAGGGAGAGGGAGAGGGGGAGAAGGCGAACAGCGACAACTCCGACTCAGAACTCAGCACTCAGGACTCAGCACTCCCCCTGGCGCGGGGTTCTGCTCGTTCTGTTAATCAAATCGATTTGTACCAATTGGTGAAAGCTCAAGCGCATCTTTTGCACCGATTTGGGGGTCATCCATTTGCAGCAGGATTAAGCTTGCCGGTGGGGAATATTCCCTTATTTATAGAAGCCATAAACCGGCAGTTACGGGAACAGATGGCAACATTAGGGGTGCCGGTGGTACAGGCAGATTTAGTGGTGCCGGTGGCAGATTTAGGGCAACCGCTGTTTCGTGAACTGAAACTTCTAGAACCTTGCGGCATGGGAAATCCTGCCCCAAAATTGTTGATTCAAAACTGCTGGTTTGAAAAAACTTGGCACCGCAACAATCAAGATTTAAAAGGGCGAAAAGTTCAGTATATTAAAACCGAGTTTGAAATTTGGGATAACTCAACAAATGTTGGATTTCCAGGCATCTGGTGGGGACATTACAAAGAAGAAGTTCCTCAAGGCCGGTGTAATGCAATTGTTGAACTTGATTACAATACTTATAAAAATCGCTATGAAGTGCGGTTGCTGGCGGTGCAATCCTGTGAAGCTAGCACTATTCAGGATACCGGCGGAATGCTTCTCCAGATTTTGGACTGGCGGGATGCAACAAGTTCTCAACTTTCTAATACAGAAGTTTTACCCATATCCCAGTGCCCAACAAGCTGGGATGAATTGCAAGTATGGTTTCGACAGGCGATGTATCGGCAACAAAACAATCATGGAGAAATGCCGGCACTTGCACTTGCTTACCCACCCCCACAAACGCTGTCACCCATTCAAATTTGGCAACAATTGGTCGGAGTTGCTAAATATCTCAGTCGCACGGATCAGTTAGTCAGCCGGCGTCAACTGTGCGAGAAATTAAGTTTGAGCGATTATACCTTACATTTGGGATTAGAAACCTTAGCAAAAATTAATTTTGAAGTTATTTACCTGGCGCAAAACTTGCGAATTTCCTGGCATCCTCAAGCTTCCGCAGCCGTTACTGATGCCAAAATTTCCGGTGCGATTGAGCAATTTCTGGCTGCTGTTCAAGAAGAACAATTCCGCCGGCAGTATTTCTATGAAGTGCCGGTTTCCACCGTTCAAGCCATTGCCAATTCCCTTGCCGGTGATAACTTAGATCCCAATACCCAACTGCTTCAACAATCGCCTACTTAATTAGACGCCCCTGATACTCACATTTAAAACCCTGACGATTCCACTTTTGCATATCTACAGAGGTTAGCAACTTAACTGCTGAGCATTTTGGTTGCCTGTAGTGACTGATAACTGCCCAAATTCCGCCGCGAGTCACATCTAAGCCGGTTTTGAGCCATGACTCCCGATTTCCCGGAATGCCTTTTTCATTCACGAGATCAAACTCTACCCAAATTCCGTGAGCACCTAACATGATCTGCGCCAGCCATTTTGCTCTTGGTAGATGAGTGATAGAGGTGATGACTTTAACTTTATGAACCTGCCATTGCTGCAGGATGGGGAGGGAAAAATAAAAGTTGTCAAACGTAGAGTGAGCACACTTTTCTAAAAATACCTGCTCTATGGGAGACTTGGCTTGTTGAAAGATTAACCAAGTACAGGGATCTCGCGATCCTTGAGAAATTAAAACCGGCATTTGGGGATTGAGTTTGGTTAGTTCAGCCGCATAGATTTCTCGGTGAATACTTCCTCCCAAAACAAGCGTGGCATCCACCGGGCCGGTTTTTGCTACTTGAAGAGCGATGTTATTGTTATACAACCACGTGCCGGTGATCACGCTTAATGTCACCAGGCACAACAGTAAAGCCCAGAAAATGAAACGCAAAACCTTTCGGGAAGCCAAGTTTTCCCCATAGCCTCGTGCTTGATTCAGCTTGCCTCTGTTTTTTGGATTCATTTTCGCTTAATTACTGAGAGGACATCAGTCCCTGCTCGAAAATTTTGCAGCAATAAAGCAAAAAAATATCATTTCGACTTAGAAGGCTTCTTTTTGGGAGGAATAAAGTAAATTTCTCCTTGATCATTGCGTTTGATTTGACCGCCAAGTTTGTAAATTTCTTGTTTAGCTCGCTCTTGAACTCTTTTATCTACTGCTTGGGAGTAAACCTCAGCCCAAGATCGAAACCTCACCTCGATGCTGTCGGGATCTTGTCTGAGAAACTCTGCGGTGTTCCGGTACAACGGTGCCACAGGACTGTAAGAAGTTCCCTCTGCCCACTCAGCCGCCTTTTCGTGAGAGTGAATCGCCCCTGGAATGTCGCCTATCAACAGCAGTTGATCAAGTCCTTTAAATCGCCACACGAGAAAGGCAGTGGAATTAATCTGAGGGGAGAGAACGTTAGTGCCCCGGTTCATATACTGGACAGCCAGCTTTGGTTTGCCGAGATAGAAGGAAACGCTGGTAGAAAGATAGGGATAAACCTCAGCAAATCGGGGATCACGTAGGGTAATCAGGTCAAAATAGTCAGCACTCAGGGAATAGCCGGTTTGAGCACGCGCCTCATCGTCACCAAAATATTGCAGAAAGTTAATGAATGCCCAATCAGCAATTAAATTATCAAAACCAAAGGTTGGTAAGCGTTTGAGCATTTGTAGCCGCAGCGCTTCTTCTTGTTCAGCCTGTTTGGGATTTGCGGCTTTTTGTTGAGTGCGATTCAGTTGAGTCCACTGCAGAGCAATCACCCCAGCCAAGGCGGCGGCGACAATTGCCACATTCGCCAGCAGTTGCCACTTTTTGAAAGAGAGGTTTTTAGAGCTTAGTTCCACGGCACATCCAGCTTTCTCCTGTGAAGACATCCTGTTAAAGGCTATTTTAGCTACACTAGAACGAGTAAGTTTTGATGGAGTTTGGGTTTGACTTTATAAATTTACAGACTGATTGGCGGTTAGATTAACAGAAAGTGTGTAGCACCGGCATCGAACCCCTAGTGACTAAAGCCCTTTTTAAAAAAATAATTGGGACAATCTTGAAAACTGTCACAGAATTGCGTTATTTTTTGGCGCGGCCTGGGTATCTTGAAACTAAGAGTTTCAGGAGTAACGTATCCGGGGAATGCACTGACTGCCCGCTGTTTTGCCGCTGTTTCTCTAAATCAAGCTAAATGCGACCGCTAGTTGCGTCTGTTCCCGCTCAGCTTGATCGGGATGCCTCACTTCTTCCCTGACGCAATTTCTAATGCATCTCGCTGTAACAGCGGCTTATTAGTTGTGATACTCAACTCGTTTTAGCCAACACAAAATGAATTTATCCCCAAAACGCTTCCTATTGCCCCAAGCCGGCCTATTTGGTGGGGCGCTCGCTGCAACTGCTACTTTATCTTTATTTGTTCCTGGTCTGAATAGCTCTGTGCGTGCCGCACTACAGGATAGCCCAAAAACGGTTTTAGATGAAGCGTGGCAAATTGTTAACCGTGACTATGTTGATGGCACGTTTAATCAAGTTGATTGGCAGAAAACCCGGCAAGAACTGCTAAACAAAAACTATACATCTCGCGAACAGGCTTATGAAGCCTTGAGGGCAGCGCTAGAGCAGTTGCAAGACCCCTACACCCGGTTTATGGACCCGGAGCAATATGAAGCGCTGACAAGCCAAACCTCTGGAGAACTGTCTGGGGTTGGTTTACGGCTAGAATTGGATGAGAAAACCAAGGCGATTGCAGTTGTAGAACCGATTGAGAATTCGCCAGCAGTGAGAGCCGGCCTTCAAGTCGCCGATAAGATTTTGGCAATTGATGGCAAAACCACCCAAGGCATGAGCGTAGAAGAAGCGGCCAAGCTGATCCGGGGTCAGGTGGGGACTGAGGTAACGCTGCAAGTTTCGCGGGAAGGCCGGGGTGTGTTTGATGTGAGCATGACGCGAGCTCGGATTGAACTGCCAACGGTACGTTACAGCATGAAACAGGAAGGCAACAAGCGGGTAGGGTATATCCGTTTGCAAGAGTTTAGCAGCCATGCGGCAGAGCAAATGCACCGGGCGATTGAAAATCTCAGCGCTCAAAAGGCGGATGCTTTTGTGCTGGATCTGCGAGGAAATCCAGGTGGGTTGCTGTATGCGAGTATTGATATTGCTCGGATGTGGATGGAGAAGGGTTCAATTGTTCGCACTGTGGACCGTGTAGGACACAACGAGGAAATGAGCGCCAATCGCACGGCTTTGACGAATTTGCCGCTAGCAGTTTTGGTGGATGGTAATTCTGCGAGTGCGAGTGAAATTTTATCGGGTGCGCTGAAAGATAATGGACGCGCCACGATTATTGGGGATCAAACGTTCGGTAAGGCGTTAGTGCAGTCGGTTCATTCCCTGTCGGATGGTTCGGGTTTGGCTGTGACGATCGCTCACTACTACACGCCGAATGGAACGGATATCAGCCACAAAGGCATTACCCCAGATATTAAAGTTGAGATCAGCGACGCTCAAAAGCAAAAGCTGGCGACTAATCCAACTGCGATTGGCTCGAAAGACGATCCGATCTATACTCGTGCGGTCGCTGTCTTGCAAGCTCAACTTCCCAATAAGCCGGTTGCTGCTCAGTAGAAAATTAAGGTAAAAAGGCAAAAGCCATAAAAAATTATGCGATTGCGTCGGATGAGTGCCGGTGTGGTCGCATTTTTATGGAGGAAATCAAAAAAGTGTGATTGCATTCACCTGTCAAAAAATAAAAAGGCAAAAGTTAAGGAATAAATCCGAGCTTTTGCCTTTTATGTTTTAGATGAATGTCGGTTATTGCAGCGCCGGCACCAAGCTCACAATCATTTGGATATGCTCAGCAAACGCAGTGGTAAACTGATGCGTCACCGGCAAACTATCCACTACCAAGCCGGCACATAAAAGCATCAGGTAGAGGATAGAAAACTTAAACAAGGATCGCGCAACATCCCGATCCCCAGCATTGTGCGATAACTGCCAAGCCTTCTTCGCAAAAATCGCTCCCAGAAATATTGCAATGCCGGCATAAACCACACCCGCCGCATGAAGCGGATAAACCAGCAGCAGTGTCGCCGGCAGCAATAACAGCGTATACAACCAAATCTGACGCGCCGTTGTTTCATCCCCCTCAACCACCGGCAGCATGGGCACATTCACCGCCGCATAGTCATCGCGAATCATCATGGCTAAAGCCCAGAAATGAGGCGGCGTCCACAGGAAAATGATCAGGAACAGCACCCAAGCCCCCCAGCCAAGATCACCTGTCACCGCCGCCCAACCCACCAAAGGCGGAATCGCGCCGGCAGCACCGCCAATCACAATATTTTGCGTGCTGTGACGTTTCAGCCAATGAGTGTAAATCAAGACATAAAACACGATCCCAGACATTGCCAACAGCGCCGCTAATAAATTGGCAAAAACGGTGAGCAACGTGAAAGAAAGACTTGCCAAAACAATCGCAAATAACAGCGCATCCCGAGGCTTGATCCGCCCGGAAGGAATGGGACGCCAGCGCGTGCGCTCCATGATATAGTCGATGTCGCTGTCGTAGAGACAATTGATCGTATTCGCAGAGGCAGCCGACAAAGCCCCGCCGGATATCGTCACCAATAATAGCAGGGGATCGACTTGTCCTTTAGCGGCTACCCACATTCCCGCCGCTGTGGTGATCAGCAGCAGCAGAATAATTCGAGGCTTTGTTAGCTGATAGTAACTTTGAATGACTTGTAAAAAGTTCTGATGATGGCGCTCGACATTTGTCCCAATGATTTCTTGCATGGATTCCTTTCCTTCCAGCCATCAGCCATCCAAGTTTCCGATTTTGGATTTTCGCTCAATCTAACCTTTAAAATCTAAAATCTAAAATTCCATTGGGCTGATAGCTGATAATTAAATTCACAACTCAAGACGCTTCTGATCTGCGTTCATAAAACTCAAAAATTTCTGCGCGATCGCGCAAAGCCAAAGCCGTGAACGCAACCAGCACTCCTAGCAAGGCGGCACCTGTAGCTTGGTGAGCGACGGTGAGCGGTTCTACCTGGAGGTGTAAGCGGAAGGTAGCGACGCCCAAAGCGATTTGCCATACTAACAAACCACCGGCCCAATTGGCTAGCTGGCGCAGGGTGGGGTGCAGTGCCGGCGTCCGCCAAGCTATAAACACTAGAGCCAGTGTAGCAAGGCTGGCCGGCACCACACCGGCAATGTGGCTATTCATCACTAAACACAATTGGCCGGCACCCAAGCACTGGTGCAAAGCCCATTGAGAGCCAACCAATCCGCCTAAAATGCTTTGCAAATATACCAGAATTGCAGCGCTCAAACCCACCCACGGCAATTTCCCAACTGTGCCAATTGCGCGGTAGGGCATTAAGGATACGCCGATTGCGAGTAGGGTGGTGAAAAACAGGAGGGCACATCCTAGGTGAGCGGTGACGATGTCGAACCGGAGAAGTTCTGTTACCGTCAGTCCCCCCAAAACGCCCTGGAAAATAATTAAGGCGAGGGCGAAGGTGGATGCCCAGGGAAGCCAAGCGGGGAGAACTCGCCGATCCCACCAGGATAAGCCGGCCAACCCTATGGCACCGAAGCCGATCGCGGCAGCATCAAGCCGGTGAAACCACTCTAGAAACACTTGAAAATTCATTTGTGCCGCCGGCACTAACTCTCCGTAACACAGGGGCCAGTCGGGGCAGGCAAGTCCCGCATTCATCACCCGTGTCGCACTGCCGACAGCCATTAAAAGCAGGGTGGCAATGGCAAGCTTCCAGACAAGGCGACGAATGCGTTCTGCCGGCCCGGATTGTGTCGTAGAGGTGGCTGCGTCTTGATGCAGGATAGAGTTGGCCATGCGCTATACCTCAGTGTTGATTGGAAATCAAGGTTAATCGAATCCTAAGCGTTTGCTCATTTCTAAATCAACCCGTGACTTTTGCTAGGGTCAATCCTAGCAATTACTGTGACATCCTCCAGACACCGACCCTATCGGGTACGGTGTTGGCTTCCCTTCTTCACAGAAGAGTTTTCCTGCTTCATAGGGGTTCCTAAGTAACCTTCCTCCACAGGCAGTATCACCGTCTGTCCAACGGTTACAATTCCACGCTTCATTACCACTTGTGCGGCGGCAACATCTCGATCTGTGACATATCCACACTCACCGCAATTATGCACCCGCACGCTCAATTCCTTCTTTCCCGTATGGGTTCCACAATTAGGACAAGTTTGGCTAGTTCCGTTCGGATCAACTTTGGCAAAGTACACTCCACGCTTCCAAGCCGTCCATTTGAGGATTTCTAGGAAACTGCCCCATGCAGCATCAAGACAATGCTTTGCCAACATCCCACGGCTCGTCATCTTGAGGTTTAAATCCTCTGCAAAGATCATTCCTGCACCATCACAAAGCTTGTGAGCGGTTAGAAAATGAAACTCACGGCGAATGTTGTAGATATGTTCATGCAGTGCCCGAATCTTGGCTTGCAATTTCCGGTAGTTAGCAGAACCCTTTTTCTTGTTTCTCAATTTACGTTGCAGCCATCGCAGCTTGCTGTGCAAATCTCCGAAAAAGCGAGGGCGTTCTACTAATTCACCCGTCGAGAGTGCCAAGAACTTTTCTAGTCCCAAATCGATTCCGATGGGTTCACCATGTGGCATCACGTCGGGGACAGAAACATTCGCTTGCAGAATCAGTTGAGTATACCAACCCGACGGCTTCAACACGACCCGTACTTGCTTGACTTCAAATCCTTCTGGAATCGGTCGATGCAAGTTGATAGGCATGGCTCCAATCTTTGGCAGTTTAATTTCAAATCCGTTGACTGGATTGGACTTGAGCTGCGGGAATACAAACGAGCGGTACTGACCAAATTTTTTAAATCTGGGAAAACCAAATCCTCTTTCCTGCATGAACTTGAACGATTTATCGAGTCGCTTCAACGCATCTTGCAAGACCTGAGAGTGAACGGCTTTGAGTTTTAAATTTCCCTCTTTCGCTAGAGTCAGTGCGTTTTGCTGTTTATAGTAGTCGGGATAGGGTGCATCAGCAGGAATGATGTATTCCTGTTTGATACTGCAAGCATTGACCGAACATTTACGCGAATTTATCCAATCTTTGCGCTCTGCCAAAGCGTAGTTGTAGACACGACGACATTGCTCTAACCAAGCAAGCATTTGAGCTTCTTGGTCAAGTCTTGGATAAATTCGATAGCTGTAGGTCAAGTTCAACATAATATGAGCATTCTAACCGATTTGGATTTTTTGTTAGAAGCAACCGAGTCTGTTGATTTTTGGGTTGCCCTTACCCCTCAATTAACGTGGCTCTCATGCCGACGCTCAGCTTTTCCAAAGCGCGGAACCTCCCGCCTAATTGCTAAATACCGTCAGTTCGATTCGGGCAGGCTTTAAGAATTTCTTCCGATTCTCAGCAGCCGTCACATATTACTTTTCCTTTAAAAAACTAAATAGATATTAACAAATCGCTATAATTTGGGGTGGGTCTTGCTGAAGACACCCAGCCGGCATGATTCTAAAGAAATCCCAAAAGGTGTCCAACGACAGCGAATTTGAATCATCACCTGCTTTAACGTAAGGATGTAAGCGGAAGCGAAAAGTTGATGGCGACTGAGGTCTGTAACTAAACCCCTAGGCGTAACAAAGCACGCGCTTAGCGGCTGAATGCTGTTAGGCTCTAGCTAAGAGCCAACGTTTAAGAAATTTTGTCTGGAGGTTCCAAACCACCGTGAACATCCCAAACTCCATCCTCACTATGCTGGCCGGCATCGGACTGACCCTCGTCAGCCTATGGTACGGCCAGAACCACGGTTTACTGCCGGTGGCAGCCTCCGAAGAAGCCGCCCAAGTGGATGCATTGTTCAACACGATGATGACCATTTCCACCGGCCTATTTTTGCTGGTGCAGGGAGTGCTGATCATCGCTGCGATTAAATATCGCCGGCGCAAGGATGACAATACCGATGGGCCGCCGATTCATGGCAACATTCCCCTAGAAATTCTCTGGACAGCGATCCCCGCCGTCATCGTGCTGGGCATCTCTGTTTACAGCTTTGAAATTTACAACGAAATGGGCGGCCTTGATCCCATGTCGTCTCACGATCACACCCTGAATGTCGCCCACAAAATGCCAGGGGCGGCGATTGCAGCGCCCTTGCCGGGAACAGAAGAAGCCGCTTCACAGCCACAGCAAGCGCCTGATCAAAAACTGATCGCCCTAGGCGTCGGCGCTTCCCCAGCTCATGAAGGCACAACAGCAGATGTGACTGTCAACGTCACCGGCCTTCAGTTTGCCTGGATTTTCAGCTACCCCGACAGTGGCGTCACCTCTGGCGAGTTGCACGTGCCGGCCAATCGTGAAGTCCAGCTCAATATCGCTGCTAATGATGTGCTGCACGCGCTGTGGCTTCCCGAACTGCGCCTGAAACAAGATGCGATCCCCGGACGCACAACCGAGTTACGGTTCACGCCGGCCAAAGTCGGTGAGTACCCCGTGATCTGCGCTGAACTGTGCGGTAGCTACCACGGCGCAATGAAAAGCCGGCTAATTGTCCACACTCCGGAAGAGTTTGATAGCTGGATTCAAAGTCAGCAAGAAGTTGCCAACCGCGAAGTCCTTGAACAAGCCGTGGCGGTTAATCCTGCCAACTTGTCTGATGGCGAGTATTTGGCTCCCTATGCCGAAGAAATGGGCATTAACCCCCAAATACTGGAGCAGTTGCGCTCATCTGATGATCACGCCGCTCACAATTCTTAACGTTTTGTCCTTTGTCATTTGTCATTTGTGAAGGGTTGGTTGCCTCTGACCGATAACTAATGACTAATGACCGTACCTTTAGGTTGGCGTAGCCTTGACCAATGACCGATGACAACTTATGACACAACAAGTACAGCTGCAAGAAAGTGCTAATCTTCCTGCTCACGGTGAAGAACCGGCGCAAAGGAAGTGGCAAGATTACTTCACCTTTAACGGTGACCACAAGGTGATCGGGATTCAATACCTGGTCACAACGTTTATTTTTTACTTGATAGGTGGGATGCTGGCAACGGCGGTTCGCACGGAACTCGCCACCCCCGATGCTGATTTTGTCAGCCCTGAGCTTTACAACAGTCTGTTTACAGTCCACGCCACGATCATGATTTTCCTGTGGATCGTGCCGGCAGGGGCGGGATTTGCAAACTATATCCTTCCCTTGATGATTGGGGCGAAGGATATGGCTTTCCCGAAGTTGAATGCTTTAGCCTTTTGGATTATTCCACCGGCTGGTATTTTACTGCTGAGCAGTTTCCTGGTGGGCGCACCGGGGGCCGGCTGGACTTCTTACCCGCCCCTGAGCTTAATCAGTGGGAAAGCCGGTGAAGAAATTTGGATTCTCAGCCTTCTTTTGTTAGGAACTTCTTCAATTTTGGGCGCGGTGAATTTTGTTGTCACCCTCTTCAAAATGCGAATTCCTGGCATGGGATTTAATCAAATGCCGCTGTTTTGCTGGGCAATGCTGGCAACTTCGGCACTGATTTTAATTGCGACGCCGGTTTTGGCAGCAGCTTTGATTTTGCTGTCCTTTGACTTGTTAGCAGGAACCGCATTTTTTAACCCAACCGGCGGGGGAGATCCGATTGTTTACCAGCATATGTTCTGGTTCTACTCCCACCCCGCTGTTTACATCATGATCCTGCCGTTTTTTGGCGTGCTCTCGGAAGTTATCCCTGTCAACTCCCGCAAGCCAATTTTCGGTTATAAAGCCATCGCTTACTCCAGTCTGGCGATTAGCTTTTTGGGCTTGATTGTCTGGGCGCACCATATGTTTACCAGTGGCACTCCTGGCTGGTTGCGGATGTTTTTTATGATCACCACGATGGTGATCGCTGTGCCCACCGGCATTAAGATATTTAGCTGGTTAGCCACCCTTTGGGGCGGTAAACTGCGGCTAAATAGTGCGCTGCTGTTTTCGATGGGTTTTATCTCAACCTTTGTGTTGGGCGGGATCACCGGCGTTATGGTGGCTTCGGTTCCCTTCGATATTCACGTTCACGACACTTATTTTGTCGTTGCTCACCTGCACTACGTTCTGTTTGGCGGTAGTGTATTTGGCATTTACTCAGCGTTTTATCATTGGTTCCCCAAAATGACGGGACGGATGATGAACGAAACCTGGGGTCGCATTCATTTTGCCCTAACGTATATTGGCTTTAATGTTACTTTCTTGCCAATGCACGTTTTAGGTTTACAAGGAATGCCCCGGCGGGTGGCAATGTATGACCCGAAATTTGCCACACTGAATATGGTTTGTAGCATTGGTGCCTATGTGCTGGCAGTGTCTACGTTCCCGTTTATTATCAATGCGATTTGGAGCTGGTCGAAAGGCCCGAAAGCCGGTGATAATCCTTGGGATGCACTGACGCTGGAGTGGATGACGACTTCACCGCCGCCGATTGAGAATTTTGACGCGACGCCGGTGTTGGCAACCGGCCCTTATGACTACGGTATGGGTAATCGCGACACTCAAGTGGGTGTGCCTTTTTCGGATGCGAAAGACCCAGCTTTGTCTGCCGGCCCGAATTCTGCATTGCGTGCCGATCCCGATCCTGCGGTTGCCGCTCATCCGGATGATCGTCAAGGAGAAAGTCAAAACCGCGAATAGTTAGCTTTTAACTATCAGTTGTCAGTTATTTTTTATGACTGACAACTGCCTAAAGTTTGTACCTCTATTGGCATTAGAGATTCATGCAAAGTCCAACAATCGATCCAGAAAAAACCGCTCTCAATTATCACCACAGCACTGAGGCGACAGCCGATCACCACGAAGAACATCACGACTTTCGGATGTGGGGGGTGTTTGTCTTTCTGTGTGCAGAAGGGATGATCTTTTTCGGCTTGTTTGCCGCTTATTTGATCTATAAGGCAATGTCGCCGGTTTGGCCGCCGGAAGGCATCGAGCGAGAATTATTGGTGCCGGGAATTAACACCGTGATTCTGATTTCTAGCAGTTTTGTGATGAACAAAGGCAATACTGCAATTAAGAAGAATGATGTGGCCGGTTTGCGGCTTTGGGCGGCGGTAACTGCCCTGATGGGCGTCGTTTTCTTAGCCGGCCAGGTTTATGAATACAGCAATTTAGCCTTTGGTTTGACAACCAATTTATACGCCAGCTCGTTTTATGTGATGACCGGCTTTCACGGTTTACACGTTTGCTTTGGTGTAATCCTAATTTTAGGGATGTTATGGCGTTCTCGCCTCCCCAATCACTACTCCAGTGAAAATCATTTTGGTGTGGAAGCCGCTGAAATTTACTGGCACTTTGTTGATGTGATCTGGGTGATTTTGTTTGTGCTGCTGTATCTTCTCTAACTTTTTTATTCAACACTGTTGTTGAGTGTTTTACCCCCAATTAGGGGGTTTTTTATTAATTGAACCACCGTAACGAAGAAAGTGCTGTGGCAGAAGAAAGTAGGGGTTTAAAGGTTGTTGCTGTTCTTCGCCGGCTCTTAGGTTAGTAAAAGGCGCAAATGTCAGCAAAATTAATAAATATTGCCGATTGCCGGGTTTAAGTCTAAAAATGAGCATTAAAACAACAGGGTAAATACTGAATTTACGCTTCATAGAAATTAGAATTTACTGCAAGTGGCAGAAAAGCGAGGGTTTGAGTGTTTCCCCTCAAGAGATATACTGGCGAGATGTGGAATGCGTAGTCTAAGTGCTGTAAAGAGCCGGTGGGGAACTGCAAACGCTACGGATAAGTCAGCGCACTAATAATTAATAATTCAGAACTGGACGATAGAAAACGCTTTACTCGTAAAGCCACAGTTGCATCCGCCCAAATTTCAGAATGTAATATAGATAACAAGTGCGTGCGTTAAACTTAGATATGTTCCTTCCTGCTGTCTTACACCCAGAAGTTGTTGAGTTTATCCGTAAAATTCCTGAACGTACCCTTCAGGAACAAATTTGGGCTTGCATTCAAAAATTAAGACAGCAGCAATTTGACACCGGCTTGCGCGTCAAAAAACTCAAAGGGACTGCTAAACGCATTTGGGAAGCGCGAATTACTCAGGCAAGCCGGCTGATTTTTACTTACGAAAAATCTAGACACCCTGAAACTGGAAACGCACAAGTTTATATTGCTATTCAAGATATTTGTTTGGATCATGATGACGTTTCCCGAATTGCCAAAGCAAGAAAACGTAGTCCTGATACAGAATGGCTTGATGCTGAATTAATCGAAACAATTGGGAATCTAGAAGGCGAGGGCGAAGCGTTTGATGCAGCCGAAATTTCTGCTATCGAGAGCGCGATTGCTGAAGATTTAGCCCTTCCAACTGATTTTAAAGATGAACTTCTCAGTAATATTCCTTGGCAAGTTATTGAATCAGAAGCGGCATGGCATCAAGCCGTTATCCAGCAAAACGCTGAGCTGCCTCTAAAATTGACTCCAGAAGAATATCAAATGGTGAGATTGCCGGGAAATCTTTTGCTATCTGGGAGTGCCGGCACTGGCAAAACGACGGTTGCCCTATATCGATTGCTCCAAAGTTTGCAAGATTTTCCTTCTGGGAAACGCTTATATATTGCCTATAATCCCTTGCTAGTTAATAGTGCGAGAGAGCAATTTAAGCAGTTGGTGGGAAATAGTGTTGGCGAAGCTGACACCCTTTTTCAGTTTAAAACTATGCGGGATTTGTGCCTAGAAATCCTTGAAAGCGCGGGACAATCTTATCTGGCTGAAGACGAAGTGAATTTTCCCGCTTTTTGGCTAATTTATCGGGCGCACCCCAAACGAAAACAATACCCAACTGCTTTGGTGTGGGATGAAATTCGCAGTGTTATTAAAGGCTCTCAAGTCTCTGTAACTACAGAAATGATGGGAGAAAAAGAGTATGAGAAACTTGGAAAAAAAAGTGGCAGTGTTATTCCTCAAAATCAACGTCGGCAGTTTTATCAATTAGCTGAGTGGTATCAGAAAAAGCTGAAACAGGATGGGCGATTTGATGAAATTGATCTGGCGCGAAAAGTCTTGCAAGTTCTGAAACAGAATGTGGCAGAGCGCTATCAGGTAATTGTCTGTGATGAAGTGCAGGATTTCACGGAATTGCAATTAGAACTATTATTGCAGTTATGTGTGCCGGGAGGTCATTTATTTTTCGCCGGCGATTTGCATCAAATGATTAGCCCCAGTGGATTTCGTTGGGAAGAACTTAAACAAAAGTTTTACCGGCGCAATCAAGAAGTTCTCGAACAAACTTTACAATTTAATTTTCGCAGTGTTGGTAATCTGGTTAATTTAGCCAATCAACTACTGAAACTGCGCTCGAAATTCCTGAAGCTTCCCCTAGTCAGTATTTCTGAGCGTCATGATGTGACAATTAGTTTATCAGAGCCAGCCGGTTTGCAAAGAGATGAAAGCAAAAATCGCTTTTCAGGAGAGCCGGCTAGAGTCATTGCTGCACCAGCAGAAGCACTCAAGCCAACTTTAGAAGCATTAAATCCTGGCGATGCTATCTTGGTGAGAACCGATGAAGATAAAGATAAATTCTCTACAAGTTTTCAATCGAGTCTTGTCTTTACCATTGAAGAAGCAAAAGGACTAGAATTTGATACGGTTTTTTTGATAGAATTTTTTGTGCCGGCGCAAGAAATGTGGGATAGATTTTTTCGCAATGCTGCTGTAACAGAAAAAGAAACTCCCCAATTTCAATTAGAACTAAACCTGCTTTATGTCGCTGTTACCCGTGCCCGACGTATTTTAAATATTTGGGAATCCACACTTTCCCAACTTTGGAGCCAACCGGAATTATCCGATTGCATCTTGCCTCTAAATCCTGAGTTAGTTCAGCAATCGCGTGTGGAACCTACTGCCGAAAGTTGGCGGCAACGAGGACTTTATTATTTAAAAGCAGAGTTTTACCGGCAAGCCATTGAATGTTTTGAAAAAGCCGGTGATATTTTAGAGTTGCACAAGGCAAAAGCCAAAATGCTCGCGCAGCAGCGCCAGTATGCTGAAGCCGCTGAAATGTTTGTTGAATTACAGGAATGGGCAACCGCAGCCTGGATGTTTGAAAAGGTAAAACAGTGGCAAGAAGCAGCCAAATGTTGGGCGAAGGCTGGCAATTTTAATAAACAGCAACTTTGTGAAACTTATGCACTAGAAGCTGCCAAACTGTGGGAAGAAGCCGCTGAAAAATGGGAAGAACTTGCTCAGCATGAAAATGCTAAGCGATGCTGGCTAAAAAGTAGCAATGAAAGTCAGAAAGCTAAAATTAGAGCGGCTGAGTTTGAAGAAAAGAAACAATGGCTGAAAGCATCTGAACAATATCAATTGGCAGGACTTTTCAAAAAAGCAGCAGAATGTCAAGCAATTGAGTTTGAAAAAAGACAGCAATGGCAGCCGGCATCTGAACAATATGAGTTAGCCGGAAACCCGCAAAAAGCTCAAGAATGCCGCGCCAAACTTCCGATTAATGCTGCCGGTGATAGCTCTAATTATGGCAAGCGAGCGAATCATCTTCTTAGTAGTGGTGACTATGAAGGAGCGATCGCTGAGTACACCGCGCTGCTACAAATTAACCCAGACTCTGGCTATGCTTACCACAACCGGGGTGTTGCCCGTCACCGGCTCAAAGACTTTGCCGGCGCGATAGAAGACTACATGAAAGCATTGCAACTTCTTAGCCCTGATGATCCCAAAATTATTAAAACTTTAGGCTATCGGGGTGCAGCTCGTGCAGCATTGGGAGATCATGCCGGTGCACTTGAAGATTACACACAAGTGCTGCAACTCGATCCGAACAATACCACAACTTACAATAACCGGGCGGCTACGCGTCACCGCCTCAGCGACTATCAAGGTGCGATAGAAGATTACACTCAGCTACTGCGCTTAGATCCTAATAATGCTTTAGCTTATGCCAATCGGGGTGCAGCTCGTTCGGCTTTAGGAGATCATCAGGAAGCAATTAAAGATTTGACGCTCGCTTTGCAACACAATTCTTCACTCAATCAGGTTTATTATCACCGAGGAGGCGCTCACTTAGCGCTCGGAAACTATCACGCAGCTATCAATGATTTTAATGAAGAATTGCAGCGAAATTCCTCTCTAGCTCAAGTTTACTACAAGCGCGGCAACGCTCACCTAGCTGTTGGAAATTATCACGCAGCAATTGAAGACTTTAATGAGGAATTGCGCCGAAATCCCACCCATTCTGCTGCCTATAGTGATCGGGCAATTGCTCGTTCTAGCTTAGGTGAGCCTCAAGCAGCGATTGAAGATTTAAATCAGGCAATTCTTCTCAATCCTAAGTTGGCAGCAGCCTACAACAATCGAGGTGCTGTTCGTCGAGATTTAGGAGACACTCCAGGAGCGCTAGAGGATTACAATCAAGCGATTAAAATCAATCCTAATTATGCTGATGCCTACTACAATCGAGGGGTGTCTCGTTCCGTGCTTGGTGATGTTGAAGGAGCGATTGAAGATTGGCAGAAGTCTGTAAAAATTAATCCTAAAAATCCTTTAGCTTATTACAACCTGGGAGTGAGTAAAATTCAAAAAGAAAATTACTTGGGTGCGCTAGAGTATTATACCCAAGCGTTAAATAGCGCTCCCGATTTTGCTGAAGCTTACTTTGAGCGAGGGGTTACCTTTGATAAACTAGGGAAAGTTGAAGAAGCTATTCAGGATTTCCAGAAAGCTGCAAAAATTTACGCTCGACGCAAAAATATGGAGCGTCACGAAGAAGCCATAGCTAATATTAAAAAGCTTCAGGGTGAGGCAGCCGAATTAAACGAGCCGACAGCTTCTTAAAATAGGGATAAAAAAAGGGGAGGATAGGGATTTTGGTTTATCTGCGGTTATTTAAAAACCACAAAATTTAACCAAAAGTTTTATAAACTTATCTGAATTCAAAAAAAAATAGTGTTTAAAATCACAGAGAAATACAGATGTTACTAGTGGTCTTTGGCTTTGATTGTTATTTTATAAACTCCATTAAAATTTGCAAATAATATCATGTTATAATGTAAAATTAAGGTGAATGTGGATTGTGCGACTATGACGGCAATTTTACCCACAACCCAAAAGCCAGAACCGTTTTATCCAAGTGCTGATGGTGAACCCGTGGCCGAAACTTACGATCACCTATATGCGATTCTGACAACCCTGGAAGTCCTCAAACAATATTTAGAGGGGAAACAGGCGACTGTGTTGGCAAACCAGTTTCTTTACTACTCCCAAGGCTTCCCAAAATTAAGAACTGCCCCCGATGTGATGGTAATTTTTGATGTAGCTACAGGGGGAAGAGATAATTATAAAATATGGGAAGAAGGTCGGGTGCCGGTTGTGATTTTTGAGATGACTTCTCCAGGTACTCAAGAATACGACAAAAATTTTAAGAAAAACCTGTACGAGCAGTTGGAAGTGCAGGAATACTGGTTATTTGACCCTAAAGGAGAGTGGATACAGGAGCAGTTAAGGGGTTACCGGCTGCGGGGAGAAATTTATGAACCTATCACAGACAGTCGAAGCGAACCTTTGCAGCTTCGTTTAGCTGTTGAAGGCAAATTAATTGGTTTTTACCGGGAAGATACAGGAGAGAAATTACTCATTCCTGATGAGCTAGTGCAGGCGCTACGACAGGAAACACTGGCACGACAAGCGGCAGAGGAACGTGCAGAAGAAGAACGTCAACGTGCAGAAGAATTAGAGTCTCTCTTAGCGCGTTACCGGCAGCGTTTTGGGGAATTACCTGAAGATTAAACACGGCCTCAGCTAATTTGCCGGCATTATCTTTACACTCTCACTCAGATTAATAAGTGAGCGTTTCCTGTTTATCTATAGCCGGCAACCAGCAATTTATACTGATTAATTTAATATTTTCAAAAAATTGATTATATCATCAACAAGTTGCCAAGAAATGGGTAAAGTTACTAACACAATAACCATCACCAATCGCGTTGATCAGATTCTCGCAGAAAGAGGATTCATTCCAGCCGATCAAATACGCTCTATTACACTTGATAACGTCTGGGTTGATGGCGCTACTCGTCTTTGCCTGCCGGCAGAAATTATCAGGCAATTGGGTTTAACCCTCCAGGGAGAAATGAACGTAAAAACAGCAGCAGGAATCAGAAAGGTTCGCGTTTTCCGGGATGTCAATCTATCTGTAGAAGGGCGAGAAGGCACTTATGATTGTGTGGAATTGCCAGGAAGCGAAGATCCGTTACTAGGTTTAATTCCCTTAGAAGATTTAGGATTAGAACTAGACTTAAAAAACCAACGCCTGAAATTATTACCGGCAGAAGGTAAAGACACCTATTTAACGATTCTGTAAATTAACAATTAATCCCAAATCTGGTTATGACAGACACCCTACAGATTGACCAAATCCTCTTGGAGCAAAGGTTTTGGCTTAGGTGAAAGGAGTTATACCAAAAAGGATTTGGTATAAGCACCTGCTTTACAAGACAAAGAAGGAAGGAAAGCTTGTGAGCAACGAAAAAGAAACGCGAATAATTTTGGACTTGTCGAAGGATTCGCTATGGCTTGGAGACTAGCGCACAGATTTGAATACGGCGATTCGGAATGGATAGAAGTTGCTGACGGCTACCAGTGTGCGATTCTCTCTTTCAAGAAAACTTGCGTTTATTTCTGTTTAAGAAAAACTTCTTTGAGAATTTTAATCTCTCAAAGAAGTTGAAGTTATAAAATAAATTGCTTTGCTTTTTAAGCAAAAGGCTAACGATTTTATGCAATAACCTGGAAGTCGCTGCTAATTAAACCTAAGCCTGTTGAGAGACTGGCAATTTGTACCTGTGCAGTTGCTCCTGTACCATCGAAATCATAGAAGAGTGCGCCGGTTGATGAGTTGTAGATGACGCGATGATCGGAATTAGTTGCTTCAGCGCCAATGACAAACTGAGAAGAAAGCAGAGATTCAGGTGTGTCTCCCATTGGGACAATTAAGCCGTTAAAGCCATTGGCTGAAAGCGCAATTTTATCTCCTTCTGCCTTGCTAAAGTCGGTAATCGTATCACTAGCGTCACTGTTCATGTAGAAGTTAAAGTAATCAGCACCGGCACCTCCAGTCAATATATCGTTGCCGTCAAATCCAATAAACGTGTCGTTACCTAAGCCGCCTATCACCGTATCGCTGCCAAAACTGTCTGAGAGCTTATTATTACCGTCATTACCCACAATATAGTTGTTGAGTTCGTTACCGTACCCGTCATTAGCGCTGCCTTGCAGGTAAAGGTTTTCCACATTCATACTTAACATATAGGTGGCATCGGCGAGGACTGTATCAATGCCAGCATCAGCATATTCCCTCATCAAATCACCGACGCTGTATGCATATGCATAATAAACGTCATCACCAAGGCCGCCTTCCATTGTGTCAGCACCAATACCTCCATTGAGAGTGTCATTGCCGGCTAACCCATAGATGATGTCATCGCCGGCACCGCCTGAGAGCATATTATCGCCGGCATTACCCACAATATAGTTGTTGAGTTCGTTGCCATAACCGTCATTAGCGCTGCCTTGCAGGTAAAGGTTTTCCACATTTGCGCTTAAGGTATAGCTGGTAGAGGCGAAGACTGTATCGATGCCAGTACCAACACATTCACTAACTACGTCACTGGTGCTGTCTACATAATAGAAATCATTACCAACGCCGCCTACCATTGTGTCAACACCAACACCTCCATCGATGGTGTCGTTGCCGGCTAATCCATAGATCCTGTCGTTGCCGATTGTGCTTGGATCAGTAAGTCCAGGCAGATTATCATTTCCAGATGTCCCAATAATTGTAGCCATGTTAATTACCCCTGATTAGTGTCGTTAAGTTAACTGAGAAGGAGCCACTCCAGCGCTCTTTATTTCAATTGAAACTATGGGCTAGGACTGACTGCTGATTTTTAGTGAGTCTTAATTAGCACCCCATTGGGGCAAAAATTTTGCTCAAGGCATACCACGTCCTTGAACCAACAATGCCATCAGCGACTAAACCGGCATCTTTCTGGAAACTGCGGACGGCAGCATCAGTTATTGAGCTAAAGTCACCGTCAATCCGGCCTGTGTAGTGGCCAGTGATTTGAAGGGTTTCTTGAAGTGTAATGACTGCTTGACCTTTGCTTCCCCGTTGCAAAACCGGCATATTAATCGGAGAGCCGGTGTAAAGTGCTTGCCAGGTTAAATTCCCCACAATGCCATCGGGTTTGAGGAAGACGCGGCGCTGAAATGCTTTAACAATTTCTAAGGTTGTCTGCCCAAAGATCCCGTCAATCGTCGGGTAGTAACCCCAGTGGTTGAGGAGTTTTTGCAGTTCTTTAACGGCTTCGCCTTTTGATCCAAGTACAAGTAAAGGCTTGTTGAGTTGAGCTGTAGCTTGGGTAGAAGAAAGTTGCTTATCAGTGAGTTGCATAGTTGTTTGGGTGGGTTGAATCTCTACACTTCCTAGATTAGAAAGCAACACCCCTGATCACCATCGCCCAAGAAGTTCATCCCTTTGGATGGGTTGACAATCCTTCGATGAGTTCACCCATAAGGATGAGGGCGCTTGGTAAAATGCAATAGTATTAGACTGAATCGAAATACCAATTTCCGTTCTAAGTTTGTCCAGTTTGCACCCTAAAAAACTTCTCCGTATAGAGCGTAAACTCACCTAGGCTTTAAATCCATCACCACAACCATCGAAATCCCCATATTTGCATAGTCTTCCCATTTGACGCTCTATTTCTACAAGTTTTTGCAAGCTGTGTTAGGGGAGTTAAGGCTACATTGGAACCCTTAAGGGGTTCAAAATAAGACGCTCCCCTTTCTCACCCCTTGTTTTGTATAGACAAAGTGGAGTCATACCAAATCCTTTTTGGTAGAACTCCTTTCACCTAAGCCAAAACCTTTGCTCCAAGAGGATTTGGTAAATCTGTAGGGTGTCTGTCATAACCGGATTTGGTATAAAACCCTGACACCGGCATCTTAATCCAAACAAAAACCCCCAACCGGCAACCGGCTGAGGGAAAAAACAGATTAGTAGAGTGTGTAGCGCACACCCTACTCACAACTCGCTTCTAGCGCTTGTAAGGCACTACATTTTCGCCGAAGTAGCGAGCATATTCAGCGCCGTTAACCAGTGCGGAAACGGCAGCCGGCAGCCCTTGAGCGCTCATTAGTTGCTCAGACTCCTGAACTTCTTCAGCACTCGGCATCCGTCCTAACAAGTGCCGGCACAGCAACTCAGCAGACTTTGCCGCCGGGAAAGGCTTGACAAAGCGACCGTGATATGCATATGAACTGGTTAGAGCTTGGACAAACTCACGCACCGAAATTTCACCGGCACGTAGCTGAGCTTCTCCTTCAGCTAAGCGGAACTCTACAGGGATTTCCTCGCTGTAGACATCCATCACCTGCCGGTAGATCGCCTCAATCGCCAAATTCATTTCCGTCGCATCGGTGCCTGGGGTAACGCGGTAAATCCGCGCTGCCTTGCTCACTGTTGCCGACTTCACACTGCTGGCAGCAACCGAGCGGCCAACCCCGACCACATCAGGCTTTGGGGGCATCGAAGCCAATGCCTGCGCCGTCAGCGGCATCTTCGCAGCCACATCTCCACTAGAGAGATACGGCTCAAAAGACGGCACTACCAGATCGTCATTCTGCTTAGTGAGCTGGTTGTATAGCCGTTCCGTATTCGGGAAGTTGGCAGCCGGCAGCGTTGGGAAGCGGCGGTAAGGCACCACATCCTCGTTAAACACATCCAGATACTCTGTGCTGCTCACCATTGCACCGATGAAGCCACGGATACCTTGAGAAGCCAGAATTTGGTTGTATTTGCGAATTTCTGCCTGATCGCGGGGGGCGCGGCCCAAGAAGTGCTTGGTGCCGAGTTCAATCACCTTCGTATTCGGGTAAGGCGCGTAGAACTCCCGGATGTAAAGGCTGGAACAACCCAACCCTTCAATAAATTCCTTAACGGTGATTTCCCCATTCCCCAGTCTGCTTTCCAGAACGCTAAATTCGTTCTTGATGATATAGGGGTTGAGATCGCGCTCGAAGATTTGTCGGTAGGCTGCTTGAATTAGCGTATTCAGCGCCACCTTGTCACCGCGATTTTCGAGCTTGAAGACCTTGGTTTGCTCACGCCGCTTTTGGACGCCTTGGCTGACGCGATTTTCGATATCGGTTGCCGCACGTTGTGGCACCGCACCGAGTTCGAGATAGCGAGCCGTTTCTTCAACTTCCACCTTGAGGTTCTTATCGCCAATGCTGCCAACGCGTGTTGAACGCAGCGATTGACCGGCAGGTGTCAGATAGCGCTCATAAGGAACCGTATCTTCCCCAAAGGCTTCCTCGTATTCCTTGCTATCGATAATCGCATCAACCAGAGCGTAGAAACCCTTCTTGGCGCAAATATCGAAGTAGGTATTGAGTTCTTGACGCCCGTAAGTCGGACGACCTAACAGCCGGCGGTGGATGTACTCAACCGCTTTACACACATAAAGCGATGTCCAGTACAGATTGCGGAATATATCCGACTTCGCCAACGCGCGGATAAACTCCCGCATCGTGATGTCGCCGTTTTCCAGCTTAATTTCTGCCAACTTCTGGCGCTGACCTTCGTAAAGATCGCGGCCAAACACTTGCAGGTAAGCAGCGCGAATCACCGCTTGGGTGGAGCTTTCCGAGTATTTAACGCTGACACCTTGGACGGGGCGCACACCGCCACGTTTGCCATACTGGTTTTGGCCGCTGGGGATTTGATCCAGCTTGAACACCTTGGGACCCAAGGAACCAGGATTATTCCCCCGTGCTGCGGGATTGCTCAGTTGGTTTTCAATACCGGCACCGCGACGGATCAGGATGCGGCGAGTATCTTTACCAAACGGTGCAGGACTGCTGCTGGGGTTGCGGGTTTCTTTCGGGAAAATCGCACCGAACTGAATTTCCAAGGGGTCATTCCCACTACCATACGGGTGTTGATCCGGTAGGGGCTGGTCGTAGGATGCAAACAGCGTGATAAACTGCGGCACCTTGCGGTATGGGGCGCTGTAGTTAAACAAATCGAACTGTGGACCCCAGTTGCGGCATTCTTGGGCTTCTTGACCCAGACCCCGCAGATAAGGCACGGTTTCTTCACCGAAGTAGTCGGAGTATTCTTGAGAATCGATCAAAGCGTCGATCAGCGCTGACAGACCGCCATCAGACACGATGGAGAAGTATTTTTGCACTTCTTCACGCGAAGATGGTGCACGACCTAAAATGTGACGGAATGCCAATTCTAGGGCGCGGCTGTTGATAAACGGTAAGAAGAACTGGCTGCGGTAGAGCGGTGATTTGGCCAGCCGGCGGATAAACTCCTTCATGGAGATGTCGCCGTTCTTGACTTTGGATTCGAGATCCGATATCCCCTGGCCGTATGCACGGGTGATGTCGCGCTCAAAGACCTGCCGGTAGGCTGCTTTCACAATTTCTTGCTTTTCCACACCAGACAAACCGGGCTTCATGACGAATTTTTGCCGGCGTTCTGCTGCGTTGAAGTAAGTCTGAGGCAGTTGCAAACCTTGCTGGTCGTTAGACGGGCGCTGCCGCACTTTATCAGAAGGCGTCGGGGCTTTAAATTCTGTAATCGCCACCTCAAAGTATTGGTTGACGATGCTCCGTGCTTCTTCATCTTGCTTGAAATAGCCCAAGGCTGCCGCCCGCATCTCTTGCATGGCTACGATGGTGGCAGCAGATGAGCAGGCGTTTTCAATGATTTCCCGCAAGCCACGGGTGTTCACTGCGATGATATTCGGGTCGCCGGCTACGATTGCATAGGTAATGTAGCGCAAGAACCAGCTCAAATCCCGCAGGGATTTGGTCATGTTGCTCGGCCCATAGCGCGAAATGTTGATCGGCTGGAACCCAATGGGTGCCGGCCCACCGCTTGAGGCGCTAAACAACCCGCGCAAGCCTTCAAAAAAACCGCCCTTGGTGTCCACATACGTGACGTTTCCCAAGGCCGCATTTGGCCGAGTGTCCCCTGCGTTCGCCGCTCTCACGACGTTCTCCTGCTGCTGTGGCTTCTCTAAGTAAGCCATCGGAGAACCCCCCGTGAAAATACGGTTGGCAGCACGGGATACAATCAGTTCTGCATTCTTGGTTAGCGTCTCGGAAATATCCAGACGCTTGGCTCCTGATTTGAAATAGCTTTGCAGTTCAGTCAGTTCGCCCCGCTGTAAGAAGCGGTCTTGTTGTTCCGCTTGAGAAATGGTTGCAACTGGTACTGTTTGATATAGTTGTGGCCGCGCCACTGAGCTTCCACCACTTGCTTTTACACTCATTCGATTTCAAAAGCTCCCAATAGTAATGATTACTGCGTTCGTTCAACTGCCACGCTAGTGTGCCACTTCGGAAGTCTTAAGGCTGAAGGAGCCACGCCGCTCGGCACCTCTTCCCCTCTACCCCGCAGGGCGTTTCCGAGGAGGATGAATCTTGAAGAAGGCTGAAGGTTTTCCGCGCCTTGCGTCCCCGTCCTTTTTAGGCGAAGCCTTCCCGAAGGGTTAGCTCAGGTCGGATAATTTATTCTGCCTTCGGCCCGATGGGTAAGATTCCTCGCCCGCCCTTGCCTTTTGCCTTCCAAAACTGACTGCCCATTAGCCAATCAGCCCAGTCTTTAGATTAAAACGATTCGGTCTCATCACCCCGTTTTGTTAAAAATTGTGTCGAAATTATTTGCTTGTTACTTGGCGTCATCATATTAGATTGCCGTGTATTTTCTGAGAACTGCTATAAGTTTTGTAACAAACCGCCCGATTGTGCTGAATGCTGTAAGATCCGGTTGAACACCCTAACTAAGCCGAAAGATAAAAAAAGCTCTAAAAAGTGCTGTATCTACCTTACAGCATTTTGCATCCTGCAAACATTCAAGTGCTACCAACCCAAATCTCCCATCCCCACTGTCAAAATCTTAGGTAGAAATTACTCAGAGAGATTTCATTTAGTTTTCCCTAATAAAATATTGAGGCAGCTAGCTTCAGGCACGACATTATCTCAATTAAACGTAAGAAAGTAGAGCCTAGGGAATGACGGCGATGCTTAAATCATTATTCACCCTTTCTCTATGTGTCGTGTCAGGGTTAGCCGGCGCAGTGGCGATCAGGCAGGCTGCTGTAGCTGATTTCCCCAAGACAAACTCTGGAAAACTTTATATCAACTTCCCAGGCGCAACCGGCTACCCGATCAAAACCGGCACAATGGTTGTCCCCGATCAGGACACTAGCCAAGCAGCCTCCGGCAGCCGATTGAGCGGGTATGATGTTCAAATAGGCCAAATGATTGCACTCACGGCTTATTGGTGTGGTGAGGCTGATGACAATGGAGTTGAAGGGGTGGAGTGGAATTATATCGCCGATAGTGGCGAAGTTTTTATGGGCCGGTTCTCAATTCGCTGCAATCAGGCTCAAAATATTCTCAGCACTTACGGCGTGAAGCAACCAGAGCAAATCCGCATTCACTACCGGGGAAATCCTAGAGATGTGTCTGTGGCGTTTTTAGATTTGAATGAACAGGAAATTTCCAAGTTTCAAGCGTTGGTGCAAACGTTTCGCCCACAATGCCTGGAAGATTCTCAAATTTGTCCGGGTGATCGTCTGGAGTAGAGATTTTTGGCAAAAGAGTTTTTTAACCACAGATAAACACAGATAAACACAGATGTAGGCGTAGTGTGCCGGCTGGGATAGACAGATAAATACGGATGTGTTGTCCGGTTGGGGTGAGGGGTGTTGGCGATTGAGGACTTTTTCATGGCGCGGTGGTGATAGATTCGGTAAACTCGTGTAGCCGCAATTTTCCTCACTATGTCAGATTCTCAGGCGATTAGCGCTGCTGTTAGCAGGCTCTACGATACTTATCCGTTTCCACCGGAACCCCTTTTGGATGAACCGCCACCAGGGTACAACTGGCGCTGGACTTGGCCGGCTGCTTATAATTTTTGCACCGGCATGAAACCGCAAAATCTCGATATTCGCATTTTGGATGCCGGCTGCGGTACGGGTGTTGGCACAGAATACTTGGTTCACCTTAACCCGCAGGCGCACGTCACCGGCATTGATTTAAGTGCCGGCGCTTTGGAAGTTGCAAAAGAGCGTTGCCGGCGATCTGGTGCAAATCGGGTGGAGTTTCATCACCTCAGTCTGTACGATGTCGCGCAACTGGAGGGTGAGTTTGACTTAATTAACTGTGTTGGGGTATTGCACCACTTACCCGATCCAATTCGCGGTATCAAAGCGCTGGCATCTAAATTGGCTCCGGGCGGCTTGCTGCACATTTTTGTGTATGCTGAGTTGGGCCGGTGGGAAATCCAGCTCATGCAGAAGGCGATCTCGCTGCTGCAAGGTGACAAGCGCGGCGACTACAAAGATGGTGTTAAAGTCGGCCGTCAGGTTTTTGCTTCTCTGCCTGAACATAACAGACTTGCAAAGCGAGAAAAAGAACGCTGGTCGATGGAAAATCAGCGGGATGAGTGCTTTGCGGATATGTATGTACATCCGCAAGAGATTGACTACAACGTTGAGACGCTGTTTGAGCTGATTGATGCTGCCGGTTTAGAGTTTATTGGTTTCTCCAATCCAGACTACTGGAATTTAGAGCGACTTTTGGGGAAAGAAGCCGAGTTAATAAAGCGTGCTGAACAATTGGGTGAACGCGAACGTTATCGGCTGATTGAACTATTAGATCCTGAAGTGACTCATTACGAGTTTTTCTTAGGACGATCGCCGGTTGCCAAGGCAGACTGGTTATCTGATGAAACGCTTTTGCCGGCAATTCCAGAGGTAAGTCCCTGTGTCCAAGGTTGGCCAAGTGAGCAAGTATTTGATTACAACTATCAGATAGTCACTTTGTCGCCGGCAGAGTTTGCGTTTTTGCAAGCTTGCGACGGCAACCGAACAGTGGGGGATATTTTGAATTATGTGGAGTTGGGGTTAGATGGAGTGCGATCACTCCAGAAGAAACAACTGGTTTTGCTGACTGCCGGTTAGGACGTTGAGGCGCGATTATTAAAGAGTTTGTCAAAACGATTATCGATTGATAGATTCCCAGGCGGTAATGCTGTGTGCCGGTTGGAATCGCGCCAACGTCTTAAATCAGCGTCACGAGCAATCTAAGACAAACCAAAAAATCTCAAACAGTCCGCCGCGCTGAAGGATTATATGGCGGCAATGTGACTACTCAATGATATACCCAGGTTCAAGGTATAAGAAATAACGCGAACCATTGTAACTCAGCGCTTTCCATTCAGGAATTCCTGCGATATCCAAGTACAGCGAAATAACTTGATCATGCTCTGTTACTCTGCGTAACTTAGCTGGAGAAATATTAGTCATTAGCCGATTTGTTAGCCAGATTAACTCTTTTGTCAATTCTATAAACTTGCCTTCAGATGAAGCAATAATAATATCTTGATTAAGCTGTATAAAGTTTGAAATATGACCTAAAACATGACAGGGAGCTTCCAATTGAAAGAGCTTGGTTGCTTCCCAAGTTGATAAAGGCGCTAACATTTCAAAATTAGGGAAATTAGCGATTTTACAAAGCCTATTAGTATAATTTTCCTGCTCGATGTAGATAGCTCCTTTCTCCACAAGATAATAAGGAGGTAAATATTCATGGGGTCTTATTTCAGATGCTTCACTAATCCTCGTAAAGGCAGGCGTAATGAGGACTAACGAGTCTACTCGTTTGAGTTCAATCCAACCGTGAGGTTGACATCCTACAAACCCGCAATCTTCACAAACAATGAACTGAAGCTGAGCCTCCCCCCAATTCACAAACTCGATTGCATTAATGAGCTGGATGTCATCAATAGCTAGCTGCGTAACAAAAATTCTAGATTGTCCGGAAGATGAAAAGTTTAATTCTACTTTTCGAGTTATCGGAGTTGTTAGTTGCCACATCTAAAAACCTAAAAATATTGGTCGTCTAAAAGTATATTTGAGCCGCCGCACATAACCTCAGCCCTCAAATTCCCTAAGAATATCTGCCGGCAAAGGAGCATCGAAATCATCTGGAACGGTAAACTCGCCGGCACACAAACCAAATGATCGCAATTGCTTACTACCGGCAATTGGTTTAAGTTCAGCAATCAGCTTCTGATTTCTCACAATGAATTGCATGGCAACGCACGTACTAGGTTGCACTCTACAAGCTGATACTACTGTGTACTTTCTATTTCTTTCAACAGATTGTTAATTACAGCTACTTGCTCTTGGTTGTTCTGCTCAGCAAATAACTCTTTGGCCAATTGAAGAACAAAAATTGCCTCCTCCGGTTGCCCATTGTCCTTCAAAGCAATACCTAATTGTTTATGGAGCGTAGAAAAATACTTTGGGCTTAGAGGAACTTGACGATAAAAATACTTAACCGAAGCTTTTGGAGAATTGGGTGAAAATTTTAATATACGCAAAAGGTCAGGTTCAAAAAGTTTGAGAGCCACATTGTAAGTATTCACGGCTTCACGTGGCTTACCTTGTGCAGTTAACGCTAAAGATAGAGCGTAGTACCTTATAGCAAGACCCAAGCCATCTCCTACTCCATCCAAATTTGAATTTCTATACTTTTCTGAGAAAAGTTTAATGCTCGTTTGATGAGTAGAAATTGCTTCATCCAGTTTGCCTTGAGAAGTGAGAATAATTCCCAAGCAATTATATCCCAAGGAATAATTAGGATCTAGTTGGATAGCTTGATTACAAGCATTACTTGCCTCATTCAGGTTATCTTCATAAGCGAGGAGCAATCCCAATAATCGGTAAGATTCTACGGAGTTAGAGTCAGTTTGAATCGCTTTCTTCAGCACGGCGATTGCTTCGGATCTCTTGCCCTTAATTCTGAGCAGAGAAGAAAGCATATTATAAGACTCTATATCTTTCGGGTTCAGTTCGATGGCTTTTTGATAGACTGCAATAGCCGCATCAGTCTTGCCTTGTACCAAAAGTATATGTCCTAGTTTTACAAAAGCTTCTGAATTAGTTGGGTCGATTTCAGAGGCTTCTTGGTAAGCATTTTGCGCTTCAACGAGCTTACGTTCTTTATAAAACCTATCTCCTGCTTGAATCAGCGTTTTTGCACTGAAATTAGAGGAGGGTAAAGAATCAGGACTGGACTGAGGCATTGCCTGCTCATTTTTTCGTTCAAAAGGGTTCTTAGTCAACATAGTGCATGATGTAGCGGAGACAGCAATAAAGCTGATTAGTCCAATTGCAATTAGCGACCTACTCCATCGTAAAGATTGCAAATCCATAGTATTTTCAATAGAAGTGAGGAATGAGAGTCGTCCTTCGGCATTCGGGTACAGCGCCTTATTGCCTTACAATTAATCAAGCTGAAACTTCGTTGATTTGCGCCGTATACCCGCTTGTGCCTGTGACGTTGCACTAAGGGTTACATTCAGATTTTCTTTATACGGAAATCATACTGTTACAGCCAGATTGACTAGGGAAACTTCACATTTTGTATCTAACCGGCCTAACCAGCAAAATACATTTACTGGCAAAAGTAGATTTTTACATTCGCTCTCAGAGACACCTAGACAGGTACAGATAGTTTATCTGTGTGCATCTGTGGTTCTAAATTCTTTTTCCAGAAACTCAGTTCATGGCGTAAACAGATTTGCTCAAGGCTACACCGGCTCCCACTTGTGACAATACCCAAAGGCGCTGCAACCACCTCATGGGCCAGTTACGCCTCGTGCCGGCAAGAAAGCAGCCTGGAGTGTCTGGAGGCTGACCGGCACACCGGCTTGCAGCACGTAACACGCTTTGGGTATGAGAAGCACGTCCCGTCTGGGGCGGTTCTGCGCCGGCCAAAAATGAAGAAAAATATTACAAAATATTAAGCTGTGATCGAGAGTGTAAACCTCATGCTGCAAAATATCCGTATTTGCAAAAGGTAGCTGGCGTCAAAAGTGTTGTGGGTGTCGCTTTCCCTTAAACTATTTGAGGGACATCTGGGGAAACTCAGAACGGGCCGGTTCGAGCAACTCTGACAACCGTAACGGCTGACACCCTTGCAAAACAAACCCGGCAAACGACTGGCAAAAGCCAGATTCACTCTTATTTGGGAGGCAATCATTAATGAGTATCGTCACGAAGTCCATCGTGAATGCAGATGCTGAGGCCCGTTATCTCAGCCCTGGTGAATTAGATCGGATCAAAGGTTTCGTCACCACCGGCGAACGTCGCGTCCGCATCGCCCAAATCTTGACCGAATCCCGCGAGCGTATCGTCAAGCAAGCCGGCGACCAACTGTTCCAAAAGCGTCCTGATGTCGTCTCTCCCGGTGGCAACGCCTACGGCGAAGAAATGACCGCCACCTGCTTGCGCGACTTGGACTACTACCTGCGTTTGATCACCTACGGAATCGTCGCCGGTGATGTCACCCCCATCGAAGAAATCGGTGTTGTGGGCGTTCGCGAAATGTACAAGTCCCTCGGCACCCCCATTGATGGTGTGGTCGAAGGCGTCCGCGCAATGAAAGGCGCTGCAACCTCTCTGCTGTCTGGTGAAGATGCTTCTGAAGCTTCTTCTTACTTCGACTACCTGATCGGTGCCATGCAGTAAGGCTCGCCCTACTGATAATTTGAACGAACGAACATTAGGCAGTTTAAGGAACAATAAACAATGCAAGACGCAATCACAGCGGTTATTAATTCTTCCGACGTTCAAGGTAAGTACCTTGACAACAGCGCTCTGGACAAGCTGAAAGGCTACTTCCAAACCGGCGAACTGCGCGTCCGCGCCGCCACCACCATCAGCGCCAACGCCTCCACCATCGTCAAAGAAGCAGTTGCCAAGTCTCTGCTGTACTCTGACATCACCCGTCCCGGTGGAAATATGTACACCACCCGTCGCTATGCAGCTTGCATCCGCGACCTCGACTACTACCTGCGCTATTCTACCTACGCCATGCTGGCTGGCGATCCTTCCATTTTGGATGAGCGCGTCCTCAATGGCTTGAAAGAAACCTACAACTCCCTGGGCGTGCCCATCGGTGCAACCGTACAAGCTATCCAAGCTATGAAAGAAGTCACCGCCGGCTTGGTGGGTCCTGATGCCGGTAAAGAAATGGGTGTCTACTTCGACTACATCAGCTCTGGCTTGAGCTAATACCTGAGTCGGAGAGTGCTGAATCAGAGAGTCCTGAGTTAAAAAAACTCAAAACTCGCTCATTCACAACTCAAAACTCTCATATTGTAAGGTCAGGGAAGTCCAGAGTGAGTGCTAGCTTGTCAAAGGCTTATTCACACCAATCAATGAGTTTTAACGATCTAACATTGACTCTTGATCTCCCGACCTTCAATACACTTCTCACCCCTGCGTGAATATTGGCAGTGAGAAGAATGCCGAAATTATCGTAAAATACAAAATGTTCGTGGAATCCGACGCCACGGATCTCAGCGATAAGCAGAGAGGCACTTCCTCAGATGGCGAGAGCCGGCTCTCATCGCATAGCAAAGACTCCACCGCACTCATCTCCCACTCGGTACGGGTTCTGACCTGTTCCAGTGATTCAGGGCGTGTGTCAGCCGTCCGGCGATGTGTCAGACAGCCAAAATAGAATCATTAATTAGCAGTGTTCTATGTTGCGGCAGAGTCTAGGCGCAAGTTCCCGCTAAAATTACGAAGCAAGTTAGCGGTGAATAGTTGACATTAGATATTTGAATTCAGATTCCAAATTTTTTGCACCCCCTCAGGAGAAACCATCCCATGAGAATGTTCAAAGTTACAGCCTGCGTTCCCAGCCAGACTCGTATCCGCACTCAGCGGGAATTGCAAAACACCTACTTTACGAAGCTAGTTCCCTACGATAACTGGTTTCGTGAACAGCAACGCATCATGAAAATGGGTGGCAAAATCATCAAAGTTCAGTTGGCAACCGGCAAACCAGGCACAAACGCCGGCTTACTCTAATTGCCGTTTAGATGGCATAAGGCATCTAAAAAGAGGTCGCACCGGCCTCTTTTTTATTAGCATAATTGACTTTAATTAGAAAATCTCCGCTTATATAAATTATATAAAAAATTTCAACTAGCTAGATTTTAAGCCTATTAACGATTTAAAATTAAATACTAATTAAACGGACTTATAAAATTTAGAAAAGGGAGCGCGTTTTAGGATTCGCAGGTAAGACCTACTTATGTGCTAAAAAGTTCTAGTACCGCACCTAAAATAGCGACGCTCGTGGATATAAGCCGCTTGATTCCCATTTTCGATCCCTCCGTGCAGGAATGGGCTTGGGAAGCCCGTTTGCTGCGGTGGTTAACATTCCTGTGGTTGTTCGTGGGGTTAGTGGTGCTGTTCTCCGCGTCCTACCCCAGTGCTTATGATGATTATGGGGATGGGCTGTACTACTTTAAAAGACAGCTCGTTGCAGTTGTAGTGGGCTTAATTGGCTTCAACATCCTGGTACACTCTCCCCTGCGTTACGTTTTCGGGATAGCCAACTGGTTAGTTATCCTGCTATTGGGGTTGATTTGGTTGACATTGGTGCCTGGACTAGGAAATACCGTTAATGGTGCAACCCGCTGGCTTGCCATCGGGCCGGTGCCGGTTCAACCCTCGGAATTTATGAAACCTTTCCTAGTGCTGCAAAGCGCCCGCATTTTTGGTCAGTGGAAAAGGCTATCCAAGGGCGTTCGCATGACGTGGTTGGGAATTTTTGCCACGGTACTCTTAGGCATTTTAATGCAGCCAAACTTGAGTACAACCGCACTATGCGGCATGACTTTGTGGTTAATCGCCCTGGCTGCCGGCATCCCCACCCCTCAACTGGGGGGAACTGCGCTTGCAGGGCTAATGCTGGCTACTTTAAGTATCACTATAAAAGAATATCAGCGCCGGCGGATCATGTCGTTCCTCAATCCTTGGGGCGATGCGATGGGGGATGGCTACCAACTCAGCCAAAGTTTGCTGGCAGTCGGTTCTGGTGGCCCTTGGGGAACCGGCTATGGACTGTCTCAACAAAAGCTATTTTATCTGCCCATTCAGTACAGCGATTTTATCTTTTCCGTCTTTGCCGAAGAGTTTGGCCTAATTGGTTGCTTACTGCTGTTGCTGTTGCTGGTAGCCTTCGGGACACTAGCCCTGAGAGTGGCTTTCAAAGCTAGCAATATTATGCATCAGCTTGTTGCGATTGGCACGATGGTGCTGCTGGTGGGGCAATCTCTCCTAAATATAGGCGTTGCCACCGGCGCTTTACCGACCACCGGCTTACCGCTACCGATGTTCAGTTATGGTGGCAGTTCGATGGTTGCGAGTTTGCTCATTGCCGGCTTGTTGGTGCGCGTAGCGCGAGAAAGTAGTGGTGCCGAGGTACTGTCTTTAGAAGAACGCCGTACTCGCCGTCGCCGGCTGCGTTAGCCTGTAGAACTAAATAACATGAGAATGCGAGGTTGCATAATGTCTGCCAACACTGCTCTATTTCTCCCTCATAACTGCTGTGGATCAATTCCCATTTCTCGCAGTCGAGCTTCAAGAACTTCTCGGCGTCGGCGTTCCTCCTCTAATAACGCCTCTGCCTGATCAGCTCGTTGTTGTTCCTGCTCTTTTTTTCGCATCAATTCAACGTAAGAAGAAAACCGCTCACCATCAGGCCGGTAAATCTGTAAATCTCCCTCAGAAATCTCAAATTTTACCCCTAACCTCGGACTCACCCATCCGATTATTTCCTCAATCACTTCTAACTGATTTTCCCTTCGCACCCAGCCGCATAAATCGACTTTCTCAGGATCATACAAATAATATTCCTCAACTTGGTATTGGTTATAGAACTCCTGTTTTTTTGCCATTTCTTTGATAGTGTTACTCGGAGACAATATCTCAAACACGACTTGCGGCGCGAGATTATCTTCCAGCCACTGCTTATAAGAGCCTCTATCTCCTTTGGGCCGACCAAATACCACCATCACATCGGGGGCGGTGCAAATCGTGTTATTTCCTTCTACTGGATACCACAGCAAATCGCCGGCAGTAAATACATTCGCATCATCTTTGAAAAGTGCGTCGATTCCCCCTTGAATTGTCACAATCCATCGGTATTGCTTCGTATTGTCTGCCATTGGTTTCCCGTCGCTGTCTGGGTAGATAATCTCTGGTTGTGCCGGCACTTGCACCTCTTGTACCATGCTGCCTTCCCTCCTTTATTTTTCTCCTCTTATTATTTTATCCGATTGCTCTTTACCTTCTCGAAATTTCCATGAGTTAACTGAGATTATTCAACATTTTTAAAATTTAATAATAAATAATTTCTCAAGATTTCTGGAGAGAATTGCACCCATTGCTCTAAGAGATGTGAGTGTTCAAGTTCGAGAAATATTTCCACCGGCAGTTTCCTAGCATTTCTCAAACAGCGTGCGTGAGTTACAATGCAAGCTGATTCGGCATTCCACCGGCAGCATGATAGAAACACTTCAAACCCAGCTATATCAACTCCAGCAACTCGCAGATCAACTTGTCTCTACCCAGCTAACCCACCTTAGCTGGATGAGTGTCGGCATCATCTTCATCGCCGGCTTGCTCACTAGCCTCACCCCTTGTATGCTCTCCATGTTGCCGATTACAATCGGCTACATCGGCGGATACGAAGCCAAAAGCCGTATCCAAGCTGCTGCACAATCAACTTGGTTTTCCCTCGGACTTGCTACGACGCTTGCCGCTTTGGGAATCCTCGCCGCAATTGCCGGCCAAGTTTATGGTCAAGTTGGTATTGGCTTACCCATTATTGTTAGCATCATCGCTATCATCATGGGGCTAAACTTACTCGAAGCATTACCTCTACAATTACCCTCCTTTGGCGGCATGGAGTGGATTTCTAAAGATTTACCAGAAGGCGTGAGATCCTATCTAATCGGACTTACCTTTGGTATCGTTGCTTCCCCTTGTAGTACGCCGGTTCTTGCAACATTACTCGCCTGGATTTCCACCACAAAAGATCCGATTTTAGGCAGTGTTTTACTGCTTTTCTACACAGCAGGCTACGTTGCTCCCTTGATATTAGCCGGCACCTTCACGGCGAGTATTAAAAAACTTCTAGAATTGCGCCGATGGTCTGCTTGGATTACACCCGTTAGCGGTGCGTTATTAGTCGGATTCGGCGTATTTTCCTTACTATTTCGTTTAGTGCCGGCAGCCTGATGATTTGTTATTTTTCCTTGACAATCGGGAGGCATTTGTCCTTGACAAGCAAAAAATAATAGACAACTATAAAAAACAAGTTGATCGAACTTCATGCCACAGCAATTCACAGACCAAAACTCATGGAATCTGTCAAAGAGTATTTGTCGAGTCTGACTGATAGCGAATTGAGGCCCACTGCATTACGCGTGGCTTTAGTGGTGGGTTCGATTTTGTTTACCATCAATCACGGTTGGGCGCTCACACAGGGTCAAATGAGCCGAGATCGCTGGATGGCTGCTTCGATGACTTACATCGTTCCCTACATGGTCAATGTCCACGGCCAGTATATCAGTCGCACTCGCCGGTAAAAGCACGTCACCCCGCTCAAGACTAGATCGTGAGTGAGCGAACAGTTGAAAAATCTTAGCGAATCCCTCATTGTTAAGAGAGTTAAGGCTATAACTTTTCTACAATTAACAATAAGCAAATCGCAACAGAGGTAGACTGTGACGGCAGGACCGACAGATTCATTTTTAACAAAAATATTGCATTGGGGCACACTGCCAACGCGTTTTTTCCGGAAAGAGGTGTTGCCTCTGATAGCTGATTTGCGGCTGGCAATTCTATTGCTGTTAGCGATCGCCGCTTTTAGCATCTCCGGCACCGTCATTGAGCAAGGTCAATCACTGGCGTTTTATCAAGCCAATTATCCCGAAGATCCCGCCCTGTTTGGCTTCCTAAGTTGGAAGGTGCTACTCGCTTTTGGACTCGATCACGTTTATCGTACTTGGTGGTTTTTGTCAATTCTGATTTTATTTGGGTCGAGCTTAACCGCCTGCACCTTCACCCGCCAATTTCCCGCCCTAACCGCAGCCCGCCGGTGGAAATTCTACGATCTGCCTCGTCAGTTTGAAAAATTAGCCCTCAGTGCTCAAATTGACACGGCTGTGGAAATGCGAAATACCGCGTCTCTCAATTCCTTAGAACAATTGTTGCAAAGCCGGCGCTATCGGGTGTTTCGGGAAGGCGAAACGCTTTATGCCCGTAAAGGATTAGTTGGACGTATTGGCCCGATTGTCGTCCATGCCAGTATGCTGATCATTCTCGCCGGCTCGATTTTGGGCGCGATGACCGGCTTCATGGCTCAAGAACTCGTCCCCAGCGGCAATAGCTTTCACATTAATAATATTGTTGATGCCGGCCCTTGGGCAGCGCCGCAAATTCCGAAAGATTGGTCAGTACGAGTCAATCGTTTCTGGATTGACTACACACCTGATGGCAACATCGACCAATTTTACTCGGATCTCTCAGTCTTAGACCGGCAGGAACAGGAAGTTGACCGCCAAACGATTCACGTCAACAAACCTTTGCGGTACAAAGGCGTGACAATGTACCAAACCGATTGGGGAATTGCCGGCATTCAAGTACAAGTCAACAAAAGCCCAATCTTGCAATTACCAATGGCTCAACTCGATTCCAAAGGGCAAGGGCGCATCTGGGGAACCTGGATTCCCACCAAGCCAGATTTCAGTGAAGGCGTCTCCCTGTTAGCGAGAGACTTGCAAGGAACACTGCTGATTTACGACGCCAAAGGTCAACTCAGCACCACACTTCGCGCCGGCATGGCAACAGAAATCAATGGTGTTACCCTGAAAATCGTTCAAGTCATCGGCAGCACCGGCTTGCAAATTAAAGCCGATCCAGGCATCCCTCTCGTCTACACCGGCTTCGGTTTACTCATGCTGGGTGTGATGATGAGTTACGTCTCCCACTCCCAAGTTTGGGCGCTGCAAAAAGACGGTCAACTTTACGTGGGCGGCAGAACCAACCGCGCTCAAGTTGCGTTTGAACGCGAAGTGGTGGAAGTTTTAGACCGACTTTCGGCAACCGAGGAAACCCGCGCAGTTGTTGCAGCTTAAATGCAAAAAACAAAGGAACGCAATAGAAGTTATTTCTGTGCGTTCCTTTGTTTTGAAATTGCTACTTTGTTATGCCTTAGTCGGCTTCTGATGGTGAACTTCTATGACTGTATGAACGTTGCCGCGAGGTGAAAAATCTCCCTTAATTGTGACCTCAAGCGGATCGCAAGCGGCAACGAAATCATCCAAGATTTGATTCACCGATTCTTCGTGGGAGATGTAGCGATCACGGTAACTGTTGATATACAGCTTGATCGCTTTGAGTTCCACTACAGATTGATCGGGCACATAAGTGATGTGAATCGTGGCAAAGTCTGGATAGCCAGAAAACGGACATTTGCAGGTAAACTCTGGCAAAGTAATGTTGATGTTGTACCGGCGTCCCACTCGCGGATTGGGGAAGACAATCAGGTTTCCCTCCGCAATATTGCGTTCGCCGTACTTCATTTCGGGAGTTTGAGTGCCGGTGCTAGCTTCCGGCGATAAATCTTGCTGGGTTAGGGAATGGCTCATATCGATTTTGAATTTTGGCTGGGCAGATTTTAGATGGAATTTTGACCGCTGCGAACAATCTCTAGCTTAGCTTTTAGCTTTTAATTAAGGCAAGGTAAAATTATTAATTTTCCGGATTATTGATCATAATTTACAAATCGCGTTAACTGCCTAATTTCAATTATACAGCAATTAACAATTGCTTGTTCTCACTAAAAAAGAGAAACTTTCAGAAGGGCTAAAAAATATTAATAGACGTTTTAAAAATTAAAGCAATTTTTTAAAAGTATCAGAGGTTAATACCCAATATTACGAATTGTTTGGCAATCTTGGCAATAAGGTGCCGGCTTTAATAAATTTGAGCAGGAGAAATCAAGCAGGCGAAGATTCAGTGCCGGCTCAACGCAAAACTGAACATTAAGATAAGTGCGCCTCAAGAAATCAGGAATCGACAAAACCGGCTGTGTAGTTCATCCAAACCAAATTTAAGAGGAGTTCATGATAAAACATTGGCTTAATGGCTTATTTATATTCATTTCTGGCTTTTATATTCTCACGCTAATGTACCTGCCCTTAGCGGCACTTTTCTTAGCAGCCTTCGCCGGCATGATGGACGTGAACGGACTTGAACTTCTCATTACCTTCTCCGCTCTAATTCCACTGTCAATAGCCTGTATACGTCAGGCATTGCGTTTTCAAAAACAACCCCTACAGGTAATGCGTCTATTTCATGGCGTAGCGGCTCCTCTATATTTCCTGTTATATATCCTGTGCCAGTTCCGCCACACGCCTGAAATTACATTCATTCTCGGCACCATCATGGTGTGTCCCCTAGCCTTTCTCCTCGAACTCCTCTATGGCTATGCTAAACCTCATCGAGTGCTTGCGTGGATGCAACTGATCGCTCACAGTCTTATGCTGATAGTCGGCTTGTACGCTGGGCTTGTACTACTGTTTTACGCTGCGCCGTTAGCCGCTTCCGAGTTCAGCTTATTCCGCATCTCCTTACGCGAAGGTTGGGAGACAGCGGTTTTAGAACCAAACAGCTATGGGTTTTACGCGTTTCTCGTCTTCGGCATGGTTTTCTCCTCTGGCTTGCGTTGTCTGCTAGTTTTTCCTGTGTTTTTATTATTGCCAAGTTCCTACATTCAATCTGGCTATCGCGTTTTACGTGCCTTTGCCGGCCAACATGGGAAAACCCGTGCGTGTGCCGGCGCTCTCGGTGTCGTTACAGCTTGGATGATCTTATTGATTTCATTTCAACAACAGCCGCAAATACAAGCATTTAAATTCCTAGATCAGCCGGCTGCTACTGATAGCGCTAGAGCAGAACTTGTCGCTAAGTCCGATATCATTCGCGCCGGCTTACTCAACGCCTACTTGTCTTCCTATCGCTATCTCAGCACCATCAAAGAAAATAACCATATTCGGGAGATGTATGAAGATACTTTGAACACCCCCGAACCCCTCTCCCAATTTTTACAAGATAGCTACAATCGGCTGATGTCACCGTTTTTATACAACGGTTCTCGCAAAGATATCGAAAAAGCCGAAAAACTCTACGCTCATTTTTTTGACAAACCCATTCAAAAAGGCGAACAAAAAGCAGTTCTCCACGCTTTACCATCTACCTGGTATCCCGGCAAAGCAAAAGCAGGACTGCTGAATATTGGTCAGAAAAAAGTGTGGCTACAAACGCAACAAGTTACCGTAGAACCTCACGGAGATTGGGCAGATGTGGAGCTGTACGAACGCTATAAAAACGAAACGAACGAAACGACTGATATGGAAGAAGTCCTTTATTACTTTTCCCTACCAGAAAGTGCTG
Organism: Microcoleus sp. FACHB-68; assembly: GCF_014695715.1. Lineage (NCBI taxonomy): Bacteria > Bacillati > Cyanobacteriota > Cyanophyceae > Oscillatoriales > Microcoleaceae > Microcoleus > Microcoleus sp. FACHB-68. The sequence goes on along the minus strand of NZ_JACJOT010000001.1, from coordinate 246,023 downwards.
TTCTAACGGGCGTGTGGCTGCGTAACACCAATGATCGAGACAAGCGTTTCCCCTTCAACGTTTCACCTCGTGGTGCTGCTCAAAAAGTTTATAACCAACAGGTGGAGCGTCGGTATGGTCGGTCTGTCGATCAGCTGGAACGTGCTCGGACTGCCGATCCAGCACTCCTCGAACAAGTGGGGCCACGCCATTACCGCCTGAGAGTATTTCTGATTCCCAGATCGCGGCGGATGAATTTGTGGCTGACTTATCAAGTAATGCGACAAGAAAAGGGTTGGCCATTGCCGGTTTTAGGAGAAAAACGCAACATCTTTTGGACAAAAGATACTCAGCGCATCCGCAACGGACAAGCCGTTAAAGATTTCCCAGATAATTGGTTAGAAGCTTATTTGCCGGCAGAAGGACAATACAAGCCGACATCCCATCAAGTGAATTTACCAGATGGCTCCCGCATTACAGCAAAGCCGTTAGCAGAAAAAGATTACACTTTGCCAATAGGCAAGCGCTTTGCAGTTGTTCTCGATAGTTCGCGCAGTATGGCTGCTCATACTCAGCAAATAAGCGAGACATTCAATTGGTTAAAAGCTCGCGGCTTTGCTGATAATAACTTTGCCAATAATGATGCTGATTTGTATGTCACTGCATCCACAGGTAAACAACCCCAGCGCATCGACGATCTGCAAAAATTTGATGCAGGGAAAATGCCGTTTTATGGCACACTCCAACTGAAGGAAATGCTGCGGCAATTTGTACAGTTGCGAGGCGATACTGCCTACGATGGCATTTTAGTTGTGACGGATGAAGGCAGTTATGAATTGTCCGATGACAGTAAAGAAGTGCCGATGATGCCGGCACCGGCATGGATAGTGCATTTAGGTGCAATGCCGCCGGCTTATGATGATGCCACCTTAAAAGCCATTCAAGATAGCGGTGGAGGCGTTGCAACCAACCTGCCAGAAGTCTTGGAACGAATGGCAACCAAAGCCGCTTTAGGGCCATCTGCGGTGAGTGTGGTGGATGGATATGCTTGGGTTATGGAGAAGCCGGTGAGTGAAACCGCTAAGGCACAACCTGGTAACAAAGACAAGGTGACACCAGAAAACAAAGCTAAGGCAACTTCTAACACCGGCTTTGAACCGTTAGCTGCGCGGCAGTTCGTTTTAGGGTTGAGCAAGACGATCAAGGGCAATGAAATTTCTCAACTTGATGCGATTCATGCAATCGCTAAAAACTTCAAAATAGTCACTCCCTACTCGTCGATGATTGTACTGGTCAACGATGAGCAACACAAAGCGCTCAAAGAAGCGGAAGCGGATGCCAACCGTTTTGAACGGCAAGTGGAAGATGGCAAAGATCTCTCTCAGCGACGCAATCGTTAAAATGCCAGTGTCCCTGAACCTGGAACAGTTATCGGTTTAGCTGCCGGCACGCTGATGTTGATTGTCGCGCGTCAGCGACGCCGGTTCAACTCACGGATATAAGCCGATGAACTTCCCCCTTCTGTAACGAGGTGGAAGCCGAATAAATTTTTGTTTTTGCAAGGGGGAAGCAAGGTTCCCCTTTTCTTATACCAAATCCGGTTAACTCAGACTCTTTGTTTGGGGAGCGAAACACTATCGGATCGTAGGGCGGGTGTGCCTCACGCACCCGATTTTTCAGTCGCCAACCCTAACCGGATTTAGTATTAGATGGAATTTTGAACGCTACAAACAATTTCTAGCTTAGCTTTCAGCTTTTGATCAAGGCAATGGCCAATCAATATTTTTCCTGATTTTCTATCATGATTTATAAATCTGATTAACAGACTAATTTCAATCATAAAGCAATTAATAATTACTTTTTTGTCTTAAAAATATAGAAGCTTTAAACAACGCTGATAAAACTTTTTTAATGCTTTTAAAATTATACTAAAAATGAAAAATATATGAGGTTAATACCCAATATTACGAATTGTTTGGCAATCTTGGCAATAACGTGCCGGCTTTAATAAATTTGAGCAGGAGAAATCAAGCAGGCGAAGATTCAGTGCCGGCTCAACGCAAAACTGAACATTAAGATAAGTGCGCCTCAAGAAATCAGGAATGGACAAAACCGGCTGTGTAGTTCATCCAAACCAAATTTGAAAGGAGTTCACGATGAAAAACAGGCTTGATGCCTTATTCCAAGTCATTTTTTGGCTTTGGAATCTTACCTTTCTGTTGCTGACCTACCTAGGAATACTACCCTTAATAGGGCTGGCATTAGTCGATGCAACCTTCACTGGCTTGATTCCCGGTGAATTTATCCTCACCCTCACCGCTCTAATTGCCGTGCCGGCTGCCTGCACAGTCCTCGGAGCATGGCGTTTTCGCAAACAACCCGTACAGCTGATGCGTCTATTTTATGGCGTAGAAGCTCCCTTATTCGCCCTGTGCCTGCTCCGCTTCTTTATTTTGCGGGAACTCACCCCCGCCAGTACCTTAATTCTCGGCACCGTAGTTGTGTGTGTCGCAGCCTTTCTCCTCGAACTCCTCTATGGCTATGCTGAACGTCATCCAGCACTCGCTTGGACGCAACTGATCGCTCACAGCCTGATGCTGATAGTTGGCCTCTATGCCGGCCTTTTGCTGCTGTTTTATGCCGTGCCGGCAGCCCCCGCCGTCGTATTCGGTGTCTTCGGATTTTTAGGCGAACTTTGGCGAATACTGACTTCAGAACCCTTATATTTTATCAACTACGCCTTTAGCAGCTTTCTCCTGCTTCTCCTCTTTGGCATTAGTTGTACCCTATTTCTTGCCATGCCCTCATTATTGGCAAGTTCCTACATTCAATCTGGCATTCGCATTTTACGCGCCTTTGCCAGCCAAAATGGGCGAACCCGCGCTTTTGCCGGCTCTCTAGGAGTCGTCACAGCCTGGATGATCTTATTCATCTCATTTCAGCAACAGCCGCAATTACAGGCATTTGAACTACTAGATAAGCCGGCTGCGACTGATAGCGCTAGAGCAGAACTTGTCGCTAAATCCGATACCATTCGCGCCGGCTTACTCAACGCTTACTTGTCTTCCTACCGCTATCTCAGCACCATCCAAGAAAGTAACCAGATCCGGGTGATGTATGAAGATACTTTTAACACCCCTCAACCCGTCTCGCAATTTTTACAAGATAGCTACAATCGGCTGATGGCACCGTTTTTGTACAACGGCTCTCGTAAAGATATCGAAAAAGCTGAAAAACTCTACGCAGATTTTTTTGACCAACCCATTCAAAAAGGCGAACAAAAAACTGTTTTACACGCCTTAAAATCTACGGTGAATCGGGACGAAGCGAAAGCAGGATTGCTGAATATCGGTCAGAAAAAAGTGTGGCTGCAAACGCAAGAAGTCACCGTAAAACCTCACGGAGATTGGGCAGATGTAGAACTTTACGAAGTCTATAAAAACCAAACGGCAGATGTTGAAGAAGTTCTTTATTACTTCTCACTACCAGAAAGCGCCGTTATAACCGGCGTGTGGCTGGGTGATACAAATGATCGATCCAAGCGCTTCCCTTTCACCGTTTCACCTCGTGGTGCCGCTCAAAAAGTTTATAACCAACAGGTGAACCGCTACCGGCCTGTCGATCCAGCACTTCTCGAACAAGTAGGGCCACGTCATTACCGGCTACGAGCATTTCCAGTTCCCACTCCATTAAGAAGTTGGGAGCGGGACAGCAAAATCCAGCGTCCAACCGAAATGAATTTGTGGCTGACTTATCAAGTAATGCGACAAGAAAAGGGTTGGCCATTGCCGGTTTTAGGAGAAAAACGCAATATTTTTTGGACAAAAGACACCGAGCGCATCCGCAATGGAAAAACGGTTACAGATTTCCAAGATAACTGGTTAGAAGCTTATTTGCCGGCAGAGGGGGAATACAAGCCGGCAACCCATCAAGTGAATTTACCAGATGGCTCCCGCATTACCGCAAAGCCGTTAGTCGAAAAAGATTACACTTTGCCAATAGGCAAGCGCTTTGCAGTTGTTCTCGATAGTTCGCGCAGTATGGCGGCTCATACTCAGCAAATAAGCGAGACATTCAATTGGTTAAAAGCTCGCGGCTTTGCTGATAATAACTTTGCTAATAATGATGCTGATTTGTATGTCACTGCATCCACAGGTAAACAACCCCAGCGCATCGACGATCTGCAAAAATTTGATACGGGGAAGATGCCGTTTTATGGCACACTCCAACTGAAGGAAATGCTGCGGCAGTTTGTACAATTGCGAGGCGATACTGCCTACGATGGCATTTTAGTTGTGACGGATGAAGGCAGTTATGAATTGTCCGATGACAGTAAAGAAGTGCCTTTTATGCCGGCACCGGCATGGATGGTGCATTTAGGTGCAATGCCGCCGGCTTATGATGATGCCACCTTAAAAGCCATTCAAGATAGCGGTGGAGGCGTTGCAACCAACCTGCCAGAAGTCTTGGAACGAATGGCAACCAAGGCCGCTTTAGGGCCATCTGCGGTGAGTGTGGTGGATGGTTATGCCTGGGTTATGGAAAAGCCGGCGAGTGAAACCGCTAAGCCACAACCAGGAAATAAAGACAAGGTGACACCAGACAACAAAGCGAAGGCAACTTCTAACACCGGCTTTGAACCGTTAGCTGCACGGCAGTTAGTTTTAGGGTTGAGCAAGACGATCAAGGGAAACGAAATTTCTCAACTCGATGCGATTCATGCAATCGCTAAAAACTTCAAAATAGTCACTCCTTACTCATCGATGATTGTACTGGTCAACGATGAGCAACGCAAAGCGCTCAAAGAAGCGGAAGCCGATGCCAACCGTTTTGAACGGCAAGTGGAAGACGGCAAAGAGCAGTTAGGGACGCCAAACAATCCTTTAAACGCCAGTGTCCCTGAACCTGGAACAGTTATCGGTTTAGCTGCCGGCACAGTGATGTTGATTGTCGCGCGTCAACGACGCCGGTTCAAGTCACGGATATAAGCCGGTGAACTTCCCCCTTCTGTAACGAGGTGGAAGCCGAATAAATTTTTGTTTTTGCAAGGGGGAAGCAAGGTTCCCCCTTTCTTATTCCTTGCACAGAAGGGACTAGGGGAACACTCAGTTAGTTTTGCATTCAAGCCCAAGCCGCTATATCTTAGAAATTTGTGGCGAATTGCTTGACGAATTGTGGTTCGGCTTGTTCTAATCTGAGTCATAGTTTTATAAACCGGCTCTGCGTAAAAGCACTTCTGCTCAACTTCAGACGTTCATTTAAATTCTTAATCGTTTATGCGAAATGTGACCGCCTCTGGCAACTCGATGCCAACCGAACCCCAATCCTACTCTCCGTCTGTCCCCATTTCCATCTACCGGCAAATGGCAGCAGAATTGGAAGCTACTAAGACTCAGATGGAGTCTGTTAACGCTCACAACCAGCACTTACTCCAAGAAAATCAGCAATTGCGCCTGGAAATTGACAAGGTTGTGCAATCAACCTATCGTCTGCAGCAGGTTGTCAACTCATTCCAGCCGTATACGCCAACAGCTACGCCTCGCGCTGCCGGTAACTCCACATTCGGGATGCAGCCTCCTTACCCCAGCCAGACTTCTCAGGGGGTTCATTCTGCCGGCACAGAGGCGGTGATGAACAACCCATTCCCGGTATTTGATCCAGATGCCGGCAACTCAGCGTTTGCACAGCCATTGTTTACAGAACAACAAGAAGTTCGTCCTCGTCGCGGGCCGAAACCAAGACGATCTTCTGATATGGGTGGAGTGTGGTTGGCTGTTACGATCTTTTTAATTGTGGTCGCTGCGTTTGGTGCCGGCTACTGGATTGTGCGTCCCATGTTGCTTAAGCGCTAGCATCGATGTGCGAGTGAGAAGTCACAAGCTACTTAAATTTTTAAGCGCTTCTCACTTCTCACTTTCCGAATTTTTTCGCGTCAAAAGTATGCAGCATTATTTGCAAAGCAGTTGTCTTCAAGTGCTGAAGTTAACTAATTTTTTATTTATTAAAACACTTGTAATAAAAATTTTTATGTAATTTTGTAGCCGGCTATAGCAACCCTAATTATTTGTGAACGTTAAGAATCCGATTTTTCTAAAAAATCGAGTTTCTCAAAACCCCAACGGTTACTAATGAGAGAAAAGCGCCATATCTGGACTATTTCGAGAATTTCATAAGCATCGGGTTCGGCTGGTAGGCTGTTTCCCGCCTCTTTAACCTAGTTAATAACTGCATTATGAAAAACTCCACTCAGACGTTCTCTCCGCCGAAATCCATTTCCTTCGAGGTAGAGATGGAGACACGGCTTTTTCACCTCTAGGGATTATCCTTTGTCAAAATAAACATCTATAAATTGCCGACGGCACTCTGAAATAATATGGCTTTTTCCCTCTTTTTAAGCCATTGTTATTGAGATTTGTGGACTAATAATTAGGACAAAACATACGTTTTTTTTAGTTAACGATATCTTTTTATCATACTATAAGCGTGCAACGCCTTATCAAAATCAAGACGTATTCTTCGATTACAAAAAGGCTTTGGGTTGTATTTGAGCTTGATATCTGTTTAAATCCCGTTAGGAGACAATGAAAATTCTCTCTTCGAGGCAGATTCACTGTCAGGGGTGCGTGAAGATTTACGCTATAAGGTAAACCTTCACAGAGAACGAAAGTAAATTTAATCTATCGTCTTTCCATTAGGCTACTTAAACTAGAGATAACCGCTATTAGTTCGGATGGTTCCACTGGTTTGGTGATATGCATTTGATAGCCAGATAACAGGGCAAGCTTTCGATCCTCCTGTCGTGCATAGGCAGTTAGTGCAATTGCTGGGATTTTCCCACCCTGTGCCGGCGGGAGCGATCGCACTTGGCGTATGAACTGATAACCGTCTTCTTCGGGCATACCAATATCACTCACCAGCACATCAGGTTTATTGCTTTCTAGCAACTCCAAGGCTTGTAGAGTCGAGCCAGCCGTTATCACCTCGGCTTGGGCTTGTTCAAGAATCACCTTAATTAATTCACGCGCATCTAGCTCGTCGTCCACAACTAGCACATTTACTCCGCTGAGGTTAGGTGCGTCAGGGTCAGTGGAAGCGTTATCAACTGTTTCTAGAGTAAGCTCCTCTGGTTCAAAAGTTTTGGCATGAACCGCAACCACCGGCAGTGCCACCACGAAGGTCGCGCCAAGTCCAGCTCCTGCACTTTCAGCCCGAACCGTGCCTCCATGCAACTCGGTCAAACTGCGGACAATAGAAAGACCAAGTCCAAGTCCGCCATGACGGCGGGTGGTTGAGCCATCTGCTTGTCTAAATCGCTCGAACACATAGGGCAAAAACTCTGGCTCAATTCCTTGTCCGGTGTCAATAACGCTAATTTCAACCTGCGAGCGCACCCGCTCCAAAATTACTAGAACCCTACCTGCTTTTGGGGTGAATTTGATGGCATTTGATAGTAGATTCCAGACAATCTGCTGTAGCCGGGCGGGGTCACCTGAAACAACCCCTGCTAGAGGATCTAACACCTTCTGTAAACAAATCTCTTTGGCTTGTGCTGCCAGTCCTACGGTCTCCACTGCTGCTTCAATCACTGACACCAAATCTACCCGCTGCACATCCAGGCGAATTTTGCCAGAAATGATTCGGTTCATATCCAACAAATCTTCGATCAGTTGCGCTTGCATTCGTACATTGCGCTCAATCGTATTCACGCCTTGCTCAACCATCTCTGGTTTCAGTGCGCCTTTACGAAGCAGTTGCGACCAGCCCAGAATGGCATTGAGCGGCGTGCGAAGTTCGTGAGAGAGCGTTGCCAAAAACTCATCTTTCATGCGGCTGACTCGCTCAGACTCGTTTCTGGCTGCCCGTTCCCGCTCTAGCAATTGTTCTCGTTGTTCCAATAGCTGTCTCTGCTCATCGATATCAGTACAGGTGCCAAACCAACGGATGATGTTTCCCTCGTCATCATGGATGGGAAGCGCCCGCCCAATAAACCAACGGTACATCCCATCCTCAGCCCGACGAAAGCGATATTCAACCTCGTAAGGTTCACCCGTTTTGAGGGAATGCTGCCAAATTTCTACAACGAGATCGTAGTCATCAGGATGGAGGTACTCTTTCCAATTCCAACCTTGGTTATCCGTGTGCCGCATTCCCGTGTAGTCATACCACCGCTGATTGAAGTAGTCGTGATAGCCATCGGTTGTGGTACTCCAAACAATCTGCGGCATTGTATCGGCGATTGTCCGAAACTTCGCTTCACTTTCACGGAGGGCAGCTTCTGCCTGCTTGCGTTCACTGATGTTGTGGAAATAGACCGACAGCCCTTCGGTCGCGGGGTAAATGCGAAGTTCAAACCAGGTGTTGAGCGGTGGATAGAATTCATCGAGTTCAACCGTAATCTGTTGTTCGGCTGCCTGACGCAATCCAACCTCAAATGGTGAACCAACCAAGTCGGGAAAGACTTCCCACATCACATGACCCAGTAACTCGGATCGACTCTTCTGTAGCAGAACTTCGGCTTCCTGGTTGGCGTAGACGTAGCGCCACTGGCGATCAATCGCTATAAAGCCATCAGTAATGCTTTCTAGGATGGATTCGATGCGGCGGCGAGCGGTTGCTTGACGCTCTCGACCTAACTCTAAATTCGTTGCCACCCGTGCCAACAATTCCCGCGCACTAAATGGCTTCACCAAATAATCATCGGCACCGGCTGCCAATCCCTCAACGGCGGCTTCTTCACCGGCACGAGCCGAGAGCAGCAGAATCGGAATGGCACGAGTTTGTGGATCAGCCCGGAGTTCCCGGAGCAATCCAAACCCATCAAGCCTTGGCATCATTACATCGGTTAACACTAAATCTGGAACTTGAACACGAACGGCTTCCAAGGCAGCTTGCCCATCTGCAACCACTTCTACGTCATAGTGTTTGCTCAAGAGCCGTTGCAGATAATGACGCATATCAGCATTGTCATCTGCCAACAAAATCCGGGCAGATGAGCGGCGAGGCAACACTTCGCCTATAGACGATGAGTCTTTTTTAATTTCTGCAACCCACCCTAAGGCTTCTTCCACATGAGAAGTTGCACCTGAAGCGGTTAAGGTCTGAATTCGGGCCGCTTGAATGCATTCTGGTGGCAGGTGAGTCGAACCCATTGGTAGCCGCACGACAAAGGTACTGCCTTCATCCAGCGCACTACTGACGGCTACCGTGCCGCCATGCAATTTGACTAATTCCTGCACGAGCGACAGCCCAATGCCTGACCCCTCGTAGGAACGTCCCTGTGCCCCTGCAACGCGATGGAAACGCTCAAATAGATGGGGCAACTCATTCGCTGGAATGCCGGTTCCCGTGTCTTTAACAACCAGTTCAACCGAGTCTTCTACAGAGTGCAGTGAAACTGAGATTTGTCCCTCAAATGTGAATTTGAAGGCGTTAGAGAGCAGATTGAGTACAATCTTCTCCCACATATCGCGATCAACATAAACTCGCTCAGACAGAGGAGGGCAATCGACGACAAGTTGCAATCCTGCCTTTTCGATCGCAGATCGAAACACACTAGCCAGATCGGCAGTGAGGGTTGCTAAATCTGTCGGCTCGTAGATGGCTTGTATCCGACCGGCTTCAAGGCGGGAAAAATCTAGCAGGGTGTTGACGAGCTTCAACAGACGCAAGCTATTGCGGTGCGCTACGCTGATTTGTTCCCGTTCGGAGGCAGGCAAATTACCGCTTTGGAGGACATCTTCGAGCGGATTCAGCATCAAGGTCAGGGGTGTGCGAAACTCGTGGCTGACATTTGAGAAGAAGACTGTCTTCGCCCGATCAATTTCTGCCAGCATCTCGGCGCGGCGGCGCTCTTCCTGATATGCCTGGGCATTGCGGATAGAAACCGAAACCTGCCCAGCCAAAAGTTCGTAGAACGATTGGTAGCCTTCATCCAAAGCGCAGTTAGGACTAATCCCAGCGATCAGCACTCCCAGGGGCGCGGTCACGTTGGATGAAGGAATGGGCAACACGATCGCTTGGTGAACCCTTTCACCCCAAGGGCCGCCAGCAATAGTGATGTAGCGGTCAAGACCTTCCACAATGGCGGTGTCACCTGCCATGACTTTGGTGAAAGACCATAGATGCGTTGATGCTTCGAGCAAGACAGTAGGCGGGGCAATTTCCTCATTTGCGTCCACCCTCACACTGCCGCACAGCCGCAGTGTTTGGTCATCCTGGTCGCGCAAGTAGATCAGGGCAAACGGCACATCGAGCGGATATTCAGCGAGCGCAGCCAAGATATCAGTACACGTAACATCAACGCTGCGTGCATCACCCCCCCGTGCTGCCAAATCGCGCTGCAACCGCAAGCGCCGCTCACCCATTACCTGAATCGTCACTTCGCTACAGACGCAAAGCATCCCGCGAATTACCCCTTCGTCGTCCTCCACAGCGCTGTAAGACAGGCTAAAGTGAGCTTCCTCGTTGTAGCCCTTTCTATTCACTGCTAGCATTTGGTCTTCCACCCAGTTGGGAATCCCTGTTGTCATCACTTGCGCGATCATCGGGCCGATCACATCCCAAGATTCGGCTTGGGTCTCTTGAATCGAGCGTCCCAGCGCACCCGGATGCTTCGTCCCGATTAAATTGATGTAGGCGTCGTTGTAAATCTGAACTAGCTCCTGCCCCCATAGCAAGATCATGGGATAACGCGAGCCTAAGAGGGTGCGAACGGTTGATTTCAAACTCTGTGACCATGATTCCACTGGGCCGACTGAAGTTTGTGCCCAATCTAATGCTTGCATCCGCTTTCCCATCTCACTGGAACTGGGAAAAGGACTCGTTCTTTGTCCGTTCATTCGCTATCCTCCCTATCCTCTATGTTAGGCATCTCGCAGTTCGGATTGAGAGAGTCGGGGTTGGTATCGACGATATTGCTCTTACCTCCAATCCCGTCTGCAATGTGTTGTAGCCGATTGTCCATTAAAGGATAGAAGCCATGCTCTGGCCTTAGGGATAACGATGCAATTGCGCTCACTCACAGCAATTAAACTTCCAATTTTTATCCTTGGATTGAAGAAATTTGATTTTAATTCTATTAGCCTGCTTACATTTATTGAAGCACGGCATTATTTTGCGCCTTCGCCAAAACTAGGACAGCCCTAATAATTCTATTGTAAAGTTTCGCCCTGTTTCGTCACAGATTTCTTCCTAATGGCGAGGAATAGAGAAGTTCGAGATTGAAGGGAATTAGGCAGGCGAGCATCAGCTCGAATCTGCATCCTTCACGAACAAGCAGAAACGGGGTGAAATTAAAGAAACGAGCCGAGGTGAGCGCTCACTAGAGAAACTCGTCTCAAAGAGGATGTCTGAAAAGTAAAAAAGCTCTCATAACGATACCTTGTCAATAGCAAAATGTTGATTTGACGTTAACACAGCGATGTCTCAATCCTATGCCAGTGATTTAACCAAGGAGCAGTTCCCACTGCTTTCAGGATTAATTCCTAGCGCTAAAGTAGGTGAGCGGCCCCGAAGTGTTGAGAGGCAAGCTGTGGTGAAGGGTATCCTCTATATCTTGTGTGGTGGTGGCACGTTGCGGATGTTACCCCAGCACTTTCCCGCCTAGAAAACGGTTGATCCCTATTTTCGGCAATGGCGCGTTAATGGAACTTGGCAACGCATCAACGGAAAGCTACAGCAGTGGGTGCCAGTGATGGAAGACCATGAGCCTACCTCCAGCGCTGCTACCTTAGATAGTCAATCGGTGGAAACTGCCACAATGGGAAGCATCGAAGCCGGCTATGATGGCGGCAAACAGGTGAAAGGGCGCAATATGCGGCATCTGTTGGTCGATACGTTGCGATTAGTGGGGATGGTGGTAGTCACTGCCGGCAATGTCAATCAGGGCGATGGCGCACGCCGTTTGTTTGAGAAACTGTATCAGATACGCCAACGCTTTCCCGCTCTAGTACGCATCTAGGGTGATGGCGGCTATGGCGCTGAGAAGTTTATGCTCCCTTGTGATGGATACCTATCGTTGGATTATCGAAGCCCTGTTGCGCCCGCAGACCGGCCAAGGCTTCGAGGTGTTGCCTAAGCGATGGCTGGTTGAGCGTACTTTCGCTTGGTTTAACTGGTGCCGGCGCTTGAGTAAAGATTATGAGATGGTGCCGCAAACTTGCGAAGCTTTCCTCTATGTTGGCATGATCCCTATTTTGCTCAGACGATTGGCATTATCTTTGACTTCTCAGACATTCTTTCACTGTTGCGTTTCTCCCCCTATATCTTTTTAAACCACAACAGACAAGGTAAATACCGGCTGATTCGACACGATTTTGAAAAATACTGAGGCTGTATTGCTGAAAGTTACCAGCCGGCTTTGTATCTATCACGATGGCGACAAAGCGGCTGCCTGAGAGCCAAATTTTACTAAACCCTCACCGCGTCTTAACCGCTATTTGTCCGCTCTCCACTATCTTATAAAGAGTAGAGAAGAATACCAGAATAAACAAAGTTTCCCCTCCTAGTGTTGTTTGTTGTTAATCTGCCATTGCTGCCGGCATAGACAAACCTACTCACTCCAAAAACTTACTCTAACCTAAATTAATTTTGATAGTCACAAGTTGCCAGAACAACTGATTTCATCCAACGAAAAATTAATAGGAACTCGAATTTATGAAACTTTCTGATAGCGTCCTCAGCAACGAACCGGATCTAAGCACCCTCAATTTATTTACAAACAATCTCCCAAACGAATACACTGTTTTAAATTCGATATTACGCTATCCCAAACATATTCCTCAATTGCCACACTCACTCACCTATCTGCGTCCCATCAATCTCGCCACACAAGCAACATCTGAAACTTATTCACCGCTGTCTTGAAGAAGAACAAGTTGCCAACACCCATTAACCTCAATCTGTAAATTTTCCATGACAGGTCGATAAAAAACTCAACAACCCTCATCCTCTAATCCCAGCGATTCCCGGAAAAAGCACAAAAAAGTTGGGTTAAGCGCATAGCCTAACCCAACTTCTTATCAAACATCAAGCTAACAAGGTTTTACTAACCTTGCGCCTCATCCTCTAATTAACTACACCGGCTTTAAGAGGAAGGGTCGAATAAGTCTCGGAACAAACAGGCTCTTCCATACCCATCTCTGGATAAAAGCCACGGGGTATCTCTCGCATTGTTACCTGCTCAGCTTGAAGAGCGGCTTTGAGCACCTGCATCGCCAGTTTTGGCTCTCCTGCCCCACAGAAGAATAAATCAGCAGCAAAATATCCATATTCTGGCCAAGTATGGATGGCAATATGAGACTCAGCCAACGTGGCTGTTGCCGTGACGCCGTGTGGACTGAACTGGTGAACACACATATCAATGAGAGTAGCGCCTCCAGCTGAAATCGCATCTATTAGGGCGCGGCGGATGCGTTCAGGATCGTTGAGAAGCTCCGCAGGACACTGCCAAGCATCAACGACCAGATGGGTTCCCATTTGTTTCATTCTGTCTGTAACACTCCACCCAAGTACATCGCAAACCTTTTAATCATAGCAGAATTTTAAATCCTGCTCAAGGCGAAACTAAACTTTACAAACTCCATTCGCGATTAAGTTCATATAAAACTTTAATTTCTCCTTTGACAGCGCAAAGGTTGTGTTAAAAAAGGCGACCGTTAAGAAAACAGTCGCCCTGACTCTAACCGCAATCAGCCGGTCTAACTATGAGTGGCCCCATTCGGCAAGATCGCTCCCCCAAGAATGGCCTCATGCAAGCAAGCGCCACTTAGGGTCGCCCCAATCAAATTAGTCCCTGTCAGATTCGCCTGAGTTAAGTTAGCACCGCTGAGATAGGTGAGCAGCAAACCGGCTCCACAGAGATTTGCCCGACTCAAGTTAGCATCCCGCAAGTCCGCCTCCAGCAGGTTAGCGCCCGATAAATTCGCACCCGATAGATTGGCTAAGCGCAAATCGGCTCGCGTCATTTCCGCACCGCTAAGGTTTGCCCCACTCAGCAACAGTCCGCTCAGATTTGACCCACTCAAATTGCAACCGCGCAAGTCTGCACCCCTGAGATTAGCTCCATTAAGATTGGCCATACTCAGATCAGCCCCACTGAGATTGGCTCCACTCAGGTTAGCCCCACTCAAGTCAGCCTGCCGCAGATCCGCCTCAGTTAAATCAACCTCAGTGAGATTGGCACCCTTCAAATTAGCGCGACTCAAGTAAGCGCGAATCATACTCGCTCCACTCAAGTTTGCCTCACTCAAGTTTGCCTCACTGAACACAGCCCGATTTAGGTTTGCTCGACTGCCATTAACCCCAATTAAAATCGCTCGGCTTAAAGCGGCTGCGATCCAAACACTCTCGGTTAGGTTGGCTCCTGTTAAATCTGCACCTACCAAGCTTGCACCCGTGAGAATGCTGTGACTCAGGTCTGTTTTGTGCATGATTGCCCCACTCAGGCTAGACCCGCTCAAGTCAGCTTGGATCAAAATGGCCCCACTCAGATTAGACCGGCACAGATTGGTTTCAATCATTGTGGCTTGAGACAGAATTGCCCCACTCAGATCAGCCTCGCTCAAGTTGGTGCCGACGAGTGTAGCCATTGTTAAGTTAGCGGTTTTGAGATTGGCTCCCCTGAGATTGGTTCGATTCAAATTAACCGCACTGAAGTTGGCTCGCCGCAACTGCGCTCCTCGAAAGTCTCGTTCTCCTTGTGCGTGGCGACTTAAAAGTTCATGAGCACTCACAAGTTCATTAGTATTCATAATTGCTTTGCCTGATTTATCTTAATGTTTTGGATGTTCCAGGCTCTACATAAACTTTTGTAGAAAAGTTCATGTCTGAGTCAAACAATGGTTCAAAAAAAATGATTTCGCTCGATGATGCCGCTGAGCATTTCTGATGTTGATGCCGGCCAAAAGAAGTGCCAAGACATCCGTTAATCTCAACACTGTTTTGTCGGTTGCATCAAAATTTAGCAGTCATGCCGCTAGCAGGCACACCGACACTGTTCTAAACCGCTAGGTGTATTCTGCTCTCCTAGCGGCAATTAAACACTCACGTCTTGGCATCCAGTGCTTGTGTTGTCGATTCGCACTCATGCAAGCTTTAAAGTCCTGTTGTTTTAAGCTTTAGTAAAAAGGTTATTTGCAACGGCACCGGGGCCGCACAAATCAGTCTGGACAATTATTTGGGATGTTTGTGGGTTTCCAAAACCCTCCTGCAAAACCGGCTGAATTCAGCCGCTGTCACCTCCCCTATCTTTTGCCGTCCAGGTGTTACCAAACAGGAAGAACTGATCTAGGAAAACATTGACTAAGTTAACTGGCCACTGCCGGTTTAACCGAGTTTGCGATCCCTGATATGCACCCATTCTCTGGAGTCGCAAAAAAAAGCACTTCGCTCCTTTGAGCTTTATCTCAGCATTCAGCGAGTCACACTGCCCATGACAGACGCCCTTTGACCCACCTTTAGCCGGTTTGCAAGCCTCCACCGGCACCCATAGCCGGTGCGCTTTGCCCACGGTTTGCGAACGAGCTTGACCTCGAACATCAGAAATTGACCGCCCCATCTTAGCAGGCGGTAATAGCTGTGGTCTGGTACTTGCCCCTTGCTCTTCCGTCAGGCGTACTCGGCGCATGGGGATATGGTAGCTCACCTCGTGTGGAGTGCAGAAGTTAACGACTCCATAATAAATAAAGATAATCGCTGGTGCTTATCCACGCAAGCTCGCCACAGCACAAAAGTCCCGGAACCGCTCTTGCTGTAGCCCCAGATTGCAAAATCTCGCACTGGGTTGCTGAATCTTAAATTAATCCTAAGGAAAGTCTTAAATTCCTTTTTCTCTATATAGAAATATTAAACTTTTATTGAAGCGATTGATAAGCGAGTTTTCTAAAAAGTATTTACGCTTATGCCAGTAGATTCGGTAAGCGAGCCAGACTCCAAAACTGGCACAAGCTTAGTCAAAATTGCCACCTACTAGACATAAAAAATCCTTAAATGCAATTAAACTCATTGTCAGAAAAAAGACATATTCTGCGCGTTTCTGTCTTGTTAATGATAATGGCGACCGGCTCTAGAAGAATGCCTGTGTGAGCTGGCTTGCCGGCAACCCCAAAAACAGACATTTGATGAATTGCCCTCGCGGCTGCAAATCAAAAGCAATCGAATAATTCAGATGCGCCAATGGACAAACCCGATCCCAGTAAAAATATTATGAACGAACTAGCCTTGACAGAATCGGAATTAAAAGCCTTTTTTAACCTGTCATCAGATGTATTTTGTACGATTGGGGCGGACGGGTATTTCCAGACAGTCAACTGGGCGTGGGAAAGAATTTTAGGGTGGACAGGGGCAGACTGGCGCGAACAGCCTTGGATCGAGTTCGTACATCCGGATGATATAGCAGCGACCTTAAGTGCGTTAGAAACCTGTAGCACCGGCAGCATTTGCCACTTTGAAAATCGCTATCGCAACAAAACCGGCCTGTATTTGTGGTTGTCTTGGAGCGTCATAAGAGATGAAAATCAAATTCTTTACGCCAACGCCAGCGACATCACCGGCAACAAACGATTAAAGCGGCAATTATCCGGAGTCCAAGAACGCCTCAACGCATTTTTTGCCGCTGCCCCTGTCGGCTTAGCGATTTTAGACAAACAGCTGCGCTTCGTTCAAATTAATCAAACCTTGGCACAGCTTAATGGGATGCCGGTGGGCAAACATCTGGGCAAAACCTACCGGCAAGTCACCCCCCAACTCGCGCCGGCTGTTGAGCCACTGCTGAACAAAATACTCACCAGCAATACCAACCTGATCAAAAGTGAACTCACCAGTGAATCCCTCAGTGATCTCCAGCAAAAGCGTCACTGGCAAACCTCTATCTTTTCCATCGAAGACGGCGAAGGCGAACTCAGTGGCATTGGCACCATTGTCATGGAAATTACGGAAGTCAAGCAGGTCGAAGAACAACTGCGCCATCGGCTTGCCATTGAAGAAATGATCGCCCGGATTTCCAAATTGTTCGTCTCGCCTCAAGTTGAACTCAATCAAGTTCTCCAGCTGCTGGGAGAAGTCATCTGCGCCTCCCGCGCTCACATCTATCAAATTTCCGAAGACGGCAGCAGAATGGACAGAACCTTTGACTGGCGTGCTGCCACAGCTCAACGGCAAATTGAGCCGCTTCGCACGCTCAACACTGCCGAGTTTCCTTGGTGGATGCGGCAACTTAAGAGCCGGCAAATCATCATCATTCCAGATACCCTCACCATGCCGGCAGAAGCGGCTGCCGAACAAGAAATGTTGCGAACGCAACATATCCGCTCCCTGTTAGCAGTTCCCATCTATTCCACCACCGGCACACTCATCGGCTTCATGGGATTTGATGACACCCAAAAAAGTCGCACATGGTTAGCCGAAGATGTGCGAGCGCTACAAATTGCAAGTGAGATGATAGCCTGCGACTGGGCGCGAAAGCAGGCAGAAACAGAACTGCACCAAGTTAACCGCACACTGAGAGTCTTAAGCGCCTGCAACCAGGCAGTCGTTCGCGCCACCGAGGAAACCGAGTTACTGGACGATATCTGCCGGCTGATCGTAGAAGTGGGCGGTTATACTTCGGCTTGGGTAAGTGAGAAAGAAAAACTCTCGCCGGCTTCAGACAAGCCAAGCAGTTCGGCCATCTCCACCGGCCAACCTGTGATTGTCAAAAATAACCCAAACAGCCTTGATGACACTGCCTGGAACTGGGAAGGGCATGATCGCAACGATAGCGCACTCATTTCGCTGCCATTGATTGCCGGTGAGCGCACGTTGGGATCACTCAACATTTACGCAGATCGAGCCGATGCCTTCGATGATGAAGAGTTACAACTGCTAACAGAACTTGCCAGAGACTTAGCCTATGGCATCGTGTCGCTGCGAACGCAAATTGAACACCGGCAAACCGAGGAAGCGCTTCGCAAAAGTGAAGCAGTGAATCGAGCCATTCTCACCGCCATCCCGGATGCCATGTTCCGCACGACCAAAGATGGCACTTATATCGACTTCATCCCAGCGCAAGACTTCGAGATGTTAGCCCCTCCCCAGGCGTTTTTGGGCAAAAAACTATCGCAAGTGTTGCCGGCTCAACTCGCAGAACAAATTACCCATAGCATCGAGCGAGTTCTGCAAACCGGCGAGACAGATATCTTGGAATACCAGCTCATGCAAAATGGCCTGATGCGGCATTACGAAGCACGAAGTGTCGTGAGCGGATATGATGAAATTCTGTCAATGGTGCGCGACATTACCGAGAGCAAGCATACCCAAGCAGCGCTGCAAGAGTCAGAAGAACTTCATCGCATCACACTTAGCAACATTTCCGATGCCATCTTCATCACCGATGACGCCGGCACGTTGATCTATGTGGGTTCCAGTATTGCTCACACATTCAACTATTCTGTGTCCGAAGCTTATGCGTTAGGCAACGTTGCTAAGCTGTTGGGCAAGAATTTGTTCGATATCAATCAGCTTGATAGCTTAGGAGAAATCCGCAATATCGAGCGCAAGATTAAAGATAAGTTCGGCAATTCCCATTTTATGCTTGTCAGTGTCAAGCGCGTTTCCATTAAACAAGGAACCGTACTCTACACCTGCCGTGACATCACCGAGCGCAAACAGACAAAGCAAGCGCTTTTGCGCGTCAGAGCAGCCGTGGAAAGTGCCGGCGATGCGATTGCAATCTTTGATATTGCCGACACGCCGGTTTACCTTAATCCAGCCTTTGCCGAGCTGTTTGAATACAGTTGCGAACAGCTAAAAGCAGCAGGAGGGCCGGCAGTCGCTTTTGCTGAACCCTCCCTGGCAATTCAAGTATTTGATAGCGTCAGAAAAGGTAATTCTTGGCGGGGTGAGGTGCAGATGCACAGCCGCACCGGCACTCGTCATCCGGTTTTGCTTCGCGCTGACGCCATTAAGGATGAAACCGGCCAAATCGCCGGACTGTTAGGGATTTTTAGCGATATTTCTCACCGAGTGCGAGCAGAAGCAGCCTTGCGGCAAAGTGAGCGGCGCTTGAGTGCGGTGCTGGAAAATATGCCGGTGATGATGGATGCCTTTGACACAGCAGGGAATATTACCGTTTGGAACCGCGAATGCGAACGAGTCACCGGCTACCCAGCTTCTGAGATCGTTGGCAACCCGCAATGGCTAGAAATCTTGTGTCCAGATCCCGCCTATCGCGCCGTCATGATGGCCCAATGGCAACAGCGAGGCAACAATTATCGAGACTGGGAGTGGAAATTTACCTGTAAAGATGGCAGTGTAAAGACGGTAACGTGGTCAAACGTCTCTGAACACGTCCCCCTTCCGGGATGGGCAGCTTGGGCCATTGGAGTGGACGTTACGGAGCGTCAACAAGCGGAAGCAGAAATTCGCCGGCTCAATGATGAACTCGAACATCGGGTCATTGAACGCACGCGAGCACTGCAAGCCACCAACCAAGAGTTAGAAGCCTTTAGCTACTCAGTCTCTCACGATTTGCGAGCACCTCTGCGGAGTATTAACGGCTTCAGTCAGGCGCTTTTAGAAGACTATGGCGAAACCCTAGACGCCACCGGCAAAGATTACCTCAGTCGCGTCTGTGCTGCCACTGCACGAATGGGCCAGCTAATCGATGATTTACTAAGCTTGTCCCGTGTGACGCGTCGGGAAGTTCATTTTTCACCTGTAAATTTAACAACGATTGCCCAGAATGTGGCAGCAGAACTACAGAGAACGCAACCAAAACGTTTAGTCAAGTTTAAAATCGCAGAAGATTTAGTGACCAGTGGGGATACGCAACTGCTGCGGCTGATGTTAGAAAACTTGCTGGGCAATGCTTGGAAGTTTACCAGCAAGCACCCCCGCGCTCGCATCGAATTTGGGGTTTGTCCGCTTTCTTGCGTTCCGCTTCCCGCCTCCATTGCCAATGAAAACGAAGAAATGAACCACTGCCAATCGGTGTATTTTGTGCGCGACGATGGTGCCGGTTTTGATATGGCTTATGCAGATAAACTTTTTGGCCCTTTCCAGCGGCTTCATGCAATGGCTGATTTTGAAGGCACCGGCATTGGACTAGCAACGGTTCAGCGCGTTATTCATCTCCACGGTGGTTTTGTCTGGGCTGAATCTGTTGTGGAGCAAGGCACGACGTTTTATTTTACCCTGCAATGTAAGGTGTAAAGTCTGTGGAGATTACCGCGATTGAAGGGAGATAAAATTTTCTGCCGGCAATCAATGAGTTGCTCTTACTACAGCAAAGACACGCTAAGGAGTGAAGTTATCATCCGTCAAGCAAAGCAGTTTTTTGATTATGCCTGACGCTCAACTCCACTCGCTAACAGCCTTTATTTGTGTGGAGTTTCTATTCAATGTTGACGCCCTCAGGCAGACGCGCACTTTCTAAATTGGCAGTTTCCAGTGTTTGACTGGCAACATCAGCTTGTCGTAAATCGGCACTGAGCAAGTTGGCGTTATCGAGATTGGCATTGATCAGGTTCGCACCGATCAGGTTAGCAAATGACAGGTTGGCTTTCGAGAAGTCAACTTGTCTGAGATTTGCTTGATTCAATGACGCACTATTTAAATAGCTCTTGCTGAAATTCGCGCCTTCTAAATTTGCGTTGGTTAAATCCGCACCTTCTAAATTAGCCGATTCGAGCGTTGCACCCTTAAGATTTGCCCCTCTTAAATCTGCGCCAATTAAGTGAGCACCTTTTAAATTAGCCCCGCTCAGATCGCACTGCTGACACAAATTTGTTTCCCGCAACTGTTTGACATGGGCAGGATTTTCCGCTTGCGCCGGCATTGCTACACATAGTGTGAATAAAAATGCTGTGGCATTTAAAATTTTAGATTTCATTTGCCGAACCTCTCAGTGTTTGATAAATTTACTATGAGGCAATGCTAGTAAGTACAATGTAATCGAAGTCTCAGGTAACTTGTGATAAAACTGGGCGGGCTGAGTGAGCGAAGTCAGGAAGGGCTAGTGATTTAAATCAACTTTCTTAGTGATCGCGCTCTTTTTATATTCAGATGGTTTAGTTTCACCCAATCTTTTAGCCGCAAACCAAGCTTTCTTCACTTCGGATTCTGAGTTTTTCCGGCGCTTGCAAGAAGTTGTCTCTACAGTAGCCGGTGGCGTATTCTCGACTCCACCGTCTGCACCCTTTTTAAAGAATTACCTCAAATCCATTCGTTAAGCATCAAGAGCGCTCTAGGCCGTAAAAACTGCGAGGAGTGCTTGTATGCCTTGCGTTTGGATTACTTCTACTATATTCAATTTGTTAAGTGTTCAGCCTTGACCCTTAGGTAGATTTAAGACTGAACTAAAGTTAAAGTTGATAACGTTTCGATCCCCGACTCTGTTTTAATCCCTGATCCCTGCGATATCCGCCACAGAAGCCAGCCCCAAACAAGGAAAATTAGTAAAGATCAGTAAAAAATAGGAAGGATTGAAACCTTTTTACGGTAAAATGATCTTGAGTAACCGTGCGATTTGTGAAAGAAGTTAAGGACTTAATTGCTTAACAAAAAATGCGCTAACTCACAAAAACCCTCGGCTTCTACGCCGGCAGTAATATAAGCCGGCAGATAGGTGAGCTGCGAGACATACTCCAATACATTCGCTACACCCACAGAATGGGGAAACGTCGCGCAATCGAATAAACTCGCATCATTCGGACTGTCGCCCACCGTCACCACTTGCGCCGGCAGATATTGGGGAAAGTCATTTTGCAACACTTGCAGCACAGCCGCCGCCTTATCTTGTTCCAGGGGCTTAATGTGGCACTGCACAGAACTATAGGTAAAACCCCAACCCATCTGCCGGCATAACCCCGCAATCTGCTGTAAATCTGCCGGCGTTAATCCTGCCACATCAAACGTCCAATCGGTAATCCGGAAGCGATTGTCAACTGACTCCTGAATTCTGGGAAACCTAAGCTTAAGTGAGTTAAACACCTGAGCCAACCTGTGCCGGTGTTCGGCAAGATCGGGAATCAGGGTTAAAGCCACCGGCACATCACAGCCGGCGCGATAAAATAACCCACCATTTTCCGCAATCGCACCGGCAACCGGCATCAAGCTACTCAACCCACTCACCCAACCCGCAGAACGTCCCGTAACAATTAATACAGGAATGCCGGCAGCCGCTAAATTCTCTAACGCTTGTAGCAACTTTGGGGTAAACTTACCCCGCCAAGTCAGCGTGCCATCCATATCAGTTGCAACAAAACGAATATTTTTAAACAAACCAGCAGCTACAGCCTGAGATAAAGTGACAAAAGGCATGGCTATCCTCGCTCATCGCACGCTTGTTTATGGCTCAACTTTCACCAGATCAGCGCAATTATCTGTATCTCCAAGAAGCTGCAAGGGCCGGCATCCACAAGCCGATCTTGGCAGCACTTTACGCAGCGCACAACCAACCCACCCTGGCGGATGACGAAACCGGCTTAGGTGTCTCGCCGGCTAATCGGATTGCGCTGGAACAAGTCAGAACCCTAGGTGAACAAATTTACTATGCCGCCAATACGATCCGCAGTCTGAGTGAAAGTTTAGTTACCCAGGGGTGGGCAGCCTCAGACTTGTGGCACGCTGAAAAAGGTCGCTACACAGATCGCTTTATTCAAACCCTTGCCGCCGGCTACGCAGCCCCCGCCACCGATTCTACCGCTGCGCGGTTAGAAGCCTGTGACAAACAAAAATTGTTGCAAGCTTATCTGGAAGATTTCAAAATAGATTGTGAGACTGAAGACTTCCCGGAAAATCAAGCTTATTTAGATCAAGCGCTGCTGACGTTGGTGAGTGAACTTTCCCGATATTACAACGGCTTGCCGGCTCAGCGCGATGCTTTGCTGGAAACAGCCCGGATCTGGAGCCGGTTGGACACGCGCGAAGCCGTTATTGCCAAGCTTCCTGAAGTGATTGCCTCTCTTAATCTCCCAAACCCGACTGATACCTACGCTGAAAACTCCGATGAGTCCTATTTAGACCGGCCATTGCTACAATTTGTCGAACAACTCTCTCCCAATTACACCGGCTACCCCCATCAGCGAGAAGCACTGCTGCGACTGGTTCAAGTGTGGCGTCAACTCGATTCCCGCGAAGAAGCCATTGTTTCCCTGAAAAAAAATACCTCCCCCGAACCTTTCCTCAAAATCCTCGATCCCGCCTTAATTGCCTTTGCCGGGCGTATTCCCCAGTATTATCGAGGTCAAGCCCATCAACGCAACGCCGTTACCGAAGCCGTCCGTATTTGGCGACAACTCGATTCGCGCACCGCAGCACTGGTGAGTTTGGGAATTAAGGCGGAAAATTTAGAAGCCGGTAAAAGTGATCCGGCAGTTTTGGTGAAAGCCGCCGCCCAACTGGATCGAGAATTGCTGGCATTTGCCCGCCGGCTGCCGATTGAGTATAAGGAAGCCGATCACCAGCGAGAAGCCTTGATTGTCCTCGTTCAACGCTGGCGGCAGACGAGTACCAAAACTGGAGCGATTACATCATTATTTGATGACTTAAAACAAATGAATTTGGCACGTCGCGGCAGCCTGGAAGCCGCACCCACGCCCTTAGTCATTGTGCCTAAGCCTCCTGAACGGTGGACGCCCAAAAACATTCAAATGTATGCCCCGATTATCCCAGATGGTTACTTTACCTGGGCAGAAGCCACCCACGGCGGCACGCGAATGCCTCCCGACCAAGCTACAGTAGATGCCATGATCCGCATCGCCAAACTCGCTCAGCGGGCGCGGGATCGCATTGGCCGGCCTTTGCGGATTACCAGCTGGTATCGTCCTGCGGAAATTAATCGCCGTGTGGGTGGGGTTTCTAACAGCCGGCATATCGTTGGCGATGCCATTGATTTTTATTGCGAAGGTCTCACCGGCAATCAACTTTACTGGTTTCTAGACCCTTGGTGGCCGGGAGGGTTAGGCCGGTATTCCCGTTTCCCCTACCTTAGTCATATTGACGCTCGTAACTACCGCTCACGGTGGCTGAATTAGGATAGTGCTATGTAAGCTAGTTCTAATGTGGCAAAGCTATCGGTTTCCCAATCGATTCTAGATAAAAATAACCCTTAAATATTAACGGTGAACGCTTATGTCAGTCTCAATCATCCTTGTCGATCCCTTATTAGCGCAAGCCCCTGTTAAGCCGCCGGCTAAGGTGCAAAAACAATCTGCCTCTGTTAAACCGCCGGCTAAGGTGGAAAAACAATCTGCCGACCAAATGTGGATGGGAGCGTCTGGAGGACTTTTGTTACTGCTGCTGGCTTTAGCAGTCTTTACTAAGCTGCAAATCGGCAACCTGAACAAAAAGCTCAGGATGGAAGATTTTAAAAATCGAGAGATGCAAAAGAAATACAAGCTGGCTCTCGCAACGCTCACAAAAATGGAAAAAAATCCAGACTTGGTTCACTCACGTGAGTTTAACTTAGATTATCTCAGAATGCGGATGGCAGATGAAACGTTCCACTTTGCCATTGTTAATCAAATTAAAATGAAGGTTAAAGATAAAATTTCTTTAGCCTTGCGTCCCACTCAGGAAGTACGCGGCATGGGACGTCAAGTTGATGAATTGTTTGATGTGGAATATGAAGTTGGCGAAGGCGCAAAAATCACCAAGCGCGTTCTGTTCCGCATTGAAATTAAATTAACAAAATTACCCACCCAACCGACCTCGGTAACCATTGGTCAAATTATTGACTGTATTGAAACCTACCTCAGCACATCCGAGGATCATGATACTTGGCAGCCAACGATTCAAGGTCGGGTTGCTTATATCCACTGGGATCAAAAGGCAAAACCCACGCCTCTGCTGGTGCTAGAACAATCGAATGAAGGCGTAAACGTCACCTTCCGCACCCAACGGCGCACAACTCCAAGCGCTACCTCTGATCAATCAGATGATGAGCAAATGCCAACCACAGGGCCGCAAACTTCCCTCTCAACAGGGCGTCGTTCGACTTCTATAACCGGCGCACAGAAAACCTCTGGAAAGCCGGGTAAAACCGGCACCAACCCTCCCAAAAGCGACCAAACTTCCGGAAAAACCACAGGAAAAAATGCCAAAACCGGCAAGCGTTAAGCCTTAAATGTTAAAAACGAGATTTTTTTCTGCGGGTTTAGTTGTTTTTAAATAACGCGCTTTCGACAACTTGAGCGATACTTTCCTCCTGCTGCCATTTTTCTCTTTTTAGAAAGGATAAAATCTCCGGCTTGTTTGGTTACTGAAACGGGCCGGCGATGATACTATTTTCGGCATAATCGTTTTATGAGAGAGGTCAAGGGATCTACTACTTGCGATATATTGAGCGGTTAATCACTTCTCTACTTGCGCTAGTGGTGCAATGCCTAAAGAATATGGTTTTATAAACTAAATTAAATTAGCCAATCTGGTTTTTTCTTGAGCTTGGCTTGCTTGTTCAGCCGGGTTCATCATCAGATTCACTCTTATTCCCGGCTACCCGAAGCGAGTTAGGTGAAATCTATCAGTTCTAAAATGAATTTCAGGGCATCTTCTATGCAACCGAAAAGCAACGAACACAAACGCGAAACCCTTGTTTCTTTAGAGTTGATGAACCTCAACATTCACTTGCCAGAATTCCAGCTAGGCTATCGAGATGGCTACACTCACCAATCCCAGCAATCGGATAATGTAGACTACAAAGCCGGCTATCTTCACGGTTCGAGAGATCGAGTCTTCTATCGTGACTGTTAATCTAAAGCCGGCACATTAAATGGCTGAGAGACTGGGAAAGCAACAAATTTAAAATAACAGTCAATCAGCCACACTTAAACGTTGCCGGCTGTTTATCTTTTTAAAATTATGATCACTCATAAAAATTATGCCTTAGATTTATGCTTTGCCCGCAATGTCGGGAATTAGCTCACCCTAGTTTTTCGGCTTCCTTGAGAACGATTTCATAGTCAGCTTCGACTTCAGCCCAATGAGTCTTAATGTAGGAAAAAGCCGCGTTGATTTGCTTCTCACTCCAGTCAAACAGAGAACCCATAAACTTCGGGCGTGCTAGGCTATCACGTTGGCATGATCATCAGGCAATTTGAAGCGTACTCGGATCGCATAGCTTTATTTCTGTTTTCGTGCCGAGTCAAATAAGATTGCAAATTTTACACAGCAGCCGGCATCGCTGCAACGACAAGTAATAACCAGTCGCTAACCTATCAGCAAGTAATTTGACGATATGCTGTAAGCAATCTCAAGGGGGATAGAGCAGATGTCGGGTGAGTTGACACTGATTGTCGAAATGGTGACAGTCTTAGGCGCTGCGGCAACTGGAGGGTATTTGGCAAGCCGGTTGCAGCAGCCGGCATTGCTGGGATATCTACTCGGTGGTATCGTTGTCGGGCCGGCAGGATTGAAACTGATCTCTGCTGAAGGCGATATCCAGGTGCTATCTGAAGTTGGGGTAGCCCTGCTGCTATTTGCTTTGGGCGTTGAATTTTCGCTAAAAGAGCTGTTACGCGTTCGGAAAATAGCCCTAGGCGGTGGTTCCCTCCAAATCATTCTCACCATTCTTTTAGGCGGGGGACTGGCTTATCTAACGGGTTGGGTTGATACAGTTCCGACAGCAATTTTCCTCGGTGCAGTTCTTTCCCTATCCTCTACCGCCGTTGTCCTCAAAAGTTTGATTGAGCGCAATGAAGTTCAGACGGCTCATGGTCAAGTGATGCTGGCGATTCTGATTGTACAAGATTTGGGTTTAGGGCTGATGCTTGCAGTCCTTCCCGCCTTGACTCAACCAACCGAGGCGATTGGGATTGCGATTGCTGGTGCTTTGTTGAAAGCAGTCTTTTTTATTGCTGGAGCAATTCTTGCGGGACGCTGGATTATCCCGTTCTTAATTCGGCTACTCGCTCAAACCGGCTCTCAAGAACTCTTCCTGCTGGGTATTTTAGTGCTTTGTTTGGGAATTGCCCTGTTCACCTCTGCCATTGGTTTAGGGATTGCGATGGGTGCATTTGTCGCAGGATTAATGATTTCTAATATTGAGTATGCCGATCATGCCCTGGATCGCATTCTGCCGATGCGAGATGTGTTTGCAACCCTGTTTTTTGCATCGATTGGAATATTAATTGATCCGGGTTTCTTGTTGGCAAATATCTGGATCTTAACCGGATTAGTTGCGATTACGATGATTGGCAAAGCAACCATTGTGGCGATGATTGTTAACTTGTTTGGCTATCCCCTCAAAACAGCGTTAACAGTCGGGCTTGGCATCAATCAAATTGGAGAATTTTCCTTTGTCTTAGCCGGTGTGGCTCAGAGTCAAGGACTTTTTTCAGAGAGACTTTATGGGCTGACTGTGGGAACAACCGCTGCGACTTTATTGATTACTCCGTTTTTACTGAAGGCAACGCCCTCTTGGCTACAGTGGTTGGAACAATTTCCGAGGTTTGCTTCTCTCCTGCAATCGAACAATTCGCTTCACTTGGTTGAGTTTGAAGAAGAATTGACGAATCATGTCGTAGTGGCTGGGTATGGCAGAGTCGGGCAACCGCTGGTGCGACTGCTTTATTTTCAGGGACATCAAATCCTGGTAATTGATAATAATGAGGCATCTCTGCAAACGCTGCGAGAGCGAAAAATTCCTTACCTATTTGGAGATGCTTCGAGTCAGATGGTACTGGAAAAAGCGAATCTCAAAAAAGCTAAAGCAATGGCGATTGCTTTGCCAGATCCGATGGCAACCCGATTAACGTTAAAACGTGCTTTGAGTCTTGCCCCAGACTTAGATATTACGGTTCGTGCTCATATTAATGACGAAATTGATTCACTCTACCAATTAGGTGCTCAAGAGGTTGTACAGCCTGAGTTTGAAGCTTCTTTGGAAATGGGGGCACATCTGCTATTGAATCTTGGGGATTCGACGTATGATGTGCAGCAAGTTGTCAATCGTTATCGCAGTGGACGGTATCGGGATATATTGCCAGAAAGAGCAGAATACTGGGGTGCGGCTAATTTGGAGGCGGCAATTGAAGGATTACAACGAAATTGGTATGTGGTTCATGCAGACTCGCCTTTGCAGGGACTTTCCCTTGCTCAATCGAAAGTGCGCCGGTTAACGGGTGCGACAATTATGGCAATTGAACGCAATAAGCAGCTTTATCGCTATCCCACAGGTGAAGTGATGCTGGAAGCCGGTGATCGATTATTGGTTGTGGCTAACCCTAAAGAGCATATTACATTTGCAAACCTGCTGAAAGGGGAAAGTTAGGTGTTTTTTGGCCGACATTGAATCCAGCGCAGTTTATCCCTGTATAAATTTCAAAGTTGCTAAGCATTGCCTTAATCTGAGTAAAAATGCGGTTTCCTTCCTCTTTCCTAGAAGGTTCTTCATCCGAAATTGAATAGACTCGTTAAACTTAAATAAATACCAGTGATCAGCTTTTTCTAGCTGAATTGTGAATCAGTAACGAGGGCTTGTTGAGAGTTGCAACCATTTCTACACTTGTTACACTGTTACCCTAAGACAGTTAACGCTCATACAACAAAATTGTCGCTTTCCTTTAAATAGTGTAGTAAATGCCTCACTGTATAATCGTCTTGAGCAATTACAATAGCAGATTGAGAGATATCTCTCTTTAGAAAGCGTCTAGAACCAACTCATCGTTGTAATACCTAAAAGCAGTTAGCTCACCCGCCGTTAGAGTAGAGTGAGGAACAAAGGGACGGAACTGGTCAGGTATAGAGTTTTGTTCTACCTTTATTTTACGATTTGATTTTCATTTTTTTGCCATATATACTTACATCACTACAGTGTTTACAAGTGTATTCATATTGTTTCTCTCCACCAAAAACGTAGGTTTTTAAATCAAAATCAGTGGTACTATGGCAAACTTTGCACGTTATGTAATCCTTGTCGAAACTGTCATTCCATTGATTAACATGAAAAATCATAAGCTGTATGCATACATCCATAACACGAAAAAAGTATGAACACCATTTTTGAAATTCATCATTCTTAAATTCATGCCCTATCCATTTGCCAACAAAAACATCGCGGTGGATTAGATGCCTTTCTCCACTATGAACATATCCGTTAAAATCTTCATAAAGGTTGCATATTTCATTCCCTAGTGCATTAGGAATTAATCCAATACCTAGCAACCGATGAATTAAACCCCCATTTCCTCTTAAACGAGGGGTTCTGTAGTTATTTTTTTTCCATTGTTCAAATTCACTTCGATTAACAGCGAAGTATGTTTGTAAAACAGTGCTTTCTAACAGTCCACGTAATACTTGGACAGAGTGACGATAGTAAAATCTGCTCATTAGCAAAAAAGAAGCTTCAATATCATCTTGGGATTCCAAGACGTGTGGAAGAGAGACAAATGCTCCTTCTGACAGTAACTCAGAAATGATACCATCCCAAGCAACCATATACTTTCCAGCTTTGCCGAATAACTGATCCTGATAAAAATCGGGAACGAAGATTATATGAGGATTTTTACTGTCAACTTTTCTAGTTACACCTGATTGATGGTTAAGTATTTCGATCCATTTTGATATTTTGCTTTTCCCACGCGAATATATAACTTCCCCATAAGATTGGTAGTTGCCTTCCTTCTTACTACCATCTTCTGCAATCAAAACATATTCTTTATCAAACACGCAATACAACAATTGTTGTATATCTGAATTATTTTTCCATGATGAGAAGGCTTCGGCAGACAGAGGCAAATAATTTAAACAATCGGTTGGAAGCACTTCAGTCATAAAATTCTCCAGAAACGTCTTGCTCTATGAAATGTTTTATGAGCCGCTCTTGGCATATGTAAAAATCACATTTACATAAACCAAACTTGCCAACGCGGGTGTTTAAATGTTTCTACATTCATTGACTTTCCCCCGCCACTGTTCAGTCTATGCCCAGCCATTTCTCCGTAGGTTGGGTAACAGAGCGTTACTAATCCAAACTACTTGTAACACAGAGAAGCCGGGTTTTGCAAAAAAACCTTTGCCATTTCTCTCTAGGTTGGATTGAGCGAAGCAAAACCCAACGATTTTTTTGGGGTTTACCAACCCAAGCTACTTTTAACACTGCCAATGTCCAGTATATGCCCAGCAATTTCACCGTAGGTTGGGTTGAGCGAAGCAAACCCTCCGTTTCACTCCGCCCAACAAAATCTTCGGCCAACAACCAATCGATATGAGTTGGGTTTCCTAACGTCAACCCAACCTACTTTTAGCACTTATAATAAAATAGTATATTTAACAAATGAATCAAATGATTGCAAACCAAGAAAGTTTTTATATCTCCCACCAAAACTATTTAAATGGAGAAGAAATCAGTCCCATTCGACACGAGTATATCCGGGGGGAAATTTGGGCAATGGCGGGAGGAACCCAAGCGCACAATACCATTGCTCTCAACTTAGCAAGCTTGCTGAGAAACCAGGTTCGGGGAACCGGCTGCCGTGCCTTCGTAGAGAATATGAAAGTATTTGTTGAAACTGCCGATGTCTATTACTACCCCGACGTGACAGTGACTTGTGACGAACGGGATCGAAATGCTTCAGACTCCTTCATTCGCTACCCTACTTTAGTTGTGGAGGTTTTATCCGAGAAAACAGAAGCATTTGATCGCGGTGATAAGTTTGCTGACTATCGCCAAATTGAAACCTTACAAGAATATGTTTTGATCAACCAAAACAGGCAACGAGTAGAGCGTTTCCGCCGCAATGCCGAGGGAAGATGGGAACTGTACATTTATGAGAAAGGCGAAGAAGTTTATTTAGCGAGTGTGGATTTTTCTATGCCGGTTGCTGCCTTCTATGAAGATGTGCCGGTGTAGAGGGAAAATGATTTTCTATTTTCAAAGCCGCTCGCTGGATTTGAACCGACTCCCGCGTCCAGAACCAACTCACCGTTATAATACCGAAAAGCAGCTAGAGCTACCCCACAACTTAAATCAGCATCAGTAGCTCTCGATCATCCCCTGCATTTGAATTGTTAAGCTGGTTAAGCTGTAACCATTTCAGCTTTTGTATTAGGCGATGCCGGCTCAAAACGTAGAACCATAATTTGCTCTAGACGCAACCCTAAAGACTCATAGGTGCGCCCGTTGCGATCACTGAATTCAACTTCAAATGCTGCACCATTTGCTAATAATTCAACCACCGTACCAACTTGTCCCCGCCACAGATTGTATTGGGGAAGATCAACGATCAAGGCGACAACGTCTAGCAATTTGACGGTGCTGTTTATCATGCTTATCACCTCTACTGACTACAGAGGATAGCAGGTCGTCAACTTTGGAATCTCTGAACCATACTCAATGATCCAGCCACTCCGAAGGGTTGCACTTCTATTCTGCCATTCGAGCGTAAAATCTAGAATATAGCGTTGCCCAAACTCATCTTGCCGGCCTAATCGGGCTTCATGGGTTTTAACAACTGTAAGCAAAATTTGGCGTAACTCCTCGGCGCAGTCAGCCGTCATACAAAGACTTGATGAAAACTGCCGAGCTTTGTGCTTTCCATCGTCGTGATCTGGATTTAGGCAGTAGTCACGCAATTTGCGAATATCAACAACTGCATTTTGTGCATTTGGAATCAGCATAAAACAGTTGAGTTTTGAGAAAGAGTTCAGGCTACCGCGCAACTCCCCAGTCGATTAGAATTACACCCTTAACACCATCACGAGAACGACTGAAGAATCTGCGGATCTGCGCGAAGGCTATCGCAATGCCCCAGTCTGTTTTGATGCCGGCATTGAATCCAGCGCAGTTTATTCCTATCCAAAATTTAAAGCCGATGGCCGGATTTGAACCGGCGACCGTTCGATTACGAATCGAATGCTCTACCCCTGAGCTACACCGGCACGCACAATATTTGAGTATAGCATGATTGCTGGAATTTGTATCCAGCAATCAGCCAACAAATTTAAGTCGTTAGGGCTGCCTCTGTTTGGCCTGCGCTCATTGCTCCTGAACCAATTGCCCCGGAATAGACCAAGCCTCGCTGCATATCCAGGGTCAGAATTGCCCCATCCCGAATCACCCGCGTGGCATTCTTCACGCCCACAATCACCGGCAAGCCCAGCCGCAAACCAATGACTGCCGCGTGAGAAGTCATGCTCTCATCCTCAGTAATCACCGCCGCTGCCTTACGCATCGCCTCGACAAAATCAGCACTGGTGCGGGGGACAACCAAAATTTCCCCCTGGTTAAACGTGCCAATTTCCCCAGAACTGTGAGCCACCCGCGCCCGACCGCTGACAGCCCCATGCCCGATGCCGGTGCCCCGTCCTAGCACAGCAGTCACCACCTCAACTTTAACCAAATCCGTTGAGCCAGAAACCCCCTGCAGCGTGCCGGCGGTCATCACCACCAAATCCCCATCCGAGAGCAATTGCTTCTCCTGAGCCACATTCAGCGCCGCTTGGAACGTCTGAGCCGTTGACGGCAAATCGAGCACCAACAACGGCTTCACACCCCACACGAGCTGCAACTGCCGCGCCACATCCACATGAGGCGTCACGGCTAAGATCGGCGTTGTGGGCCGGAACTTGGAGACATTACGGGCAGTTGAGCCGCTTTTCGTGAGGGTCATAATTGCCGCAGCCGTTAACTGCTCAGCGATTTGCCCGACCGCCTGACTGATAGCATTGGGAATCGACCGGCCTGTCGATTCTATCTTGCCCATATTGCAGGTAATTTGCTCTCGCTCAATCCGCATCGCAATTCGGGCCATCGTCTCCACAGCGGCAATCGGATATTTGCCCACCGCTGTTTCATTGGACAGCATCACCGCATCCGTGCCATCAAGAATTGCATTCGCCACATCGGAAATTTCAGCCCGCGTCGGTCGAGGACTGTTAACCATGCTATCTAACATCTGGGTAGCGGTAATCACCGGAATGCCCAAACGGTTAGAGGTGGCGATCAACCGCTTCTGTAAAATTGGCACATCCTCCGCCGGCAGTTCCACCCCCAAGTCACCTCTGGCAACCATGACGCCATTACTCAGGGACAGAATTGCTTCCATCTGTTCAATGGCTTCGTGCTTTTCAATCTTGACAATCACCGGCACCTGCTTGCCGGCATTGGAAATAATTTCTTTGATTTCCAGCACATCTTCCGGGTTACGCACAAAACTCAGCGCCACCCAGTCCACACCTTGATCCAAACCGAACAGCAAATCCTGCCGGTCTTTATCGGTTAACGCCTTAATCGATAAGTAAACGCCC
The DNA here is from genome assembly GCF_014695715.1 of Microcoleus sp. FACHB-68. Taxonomy (NCBI): domain Bacteria; kingdom Bacillati; phylum Cyanobacteriota; class Cyanophyceae; order Oscillatoriales; family Microcoleaceae; genus Microcoleus; species Microcoleus sp. FACHB-68. Next base: position 212,822 of record NZ_JACJOT010000001.1, on the reverse strand, counting down.
GGAAAATTGACGCCTTTGTTATTAGAAAGCGGCCCACCAACCACCACACGACAGTGCAGTTCACGGGCAGCGCGGTCAACTTTTTCCACCCGCATTTCGACTCTGCCATCATCCAGCATAATCACCGCACCAGCCGGCACTTCATCAGCCAGTGGCTCATAAGTCACCGAAGAAATCTGCTGAGTGCCAGGGACTTGGCGACTGGTCAAAATGAAGGGATCGCCTTTTTCCAGCACGATCGGGCCGGTTTCAAAGCGCCCTAAACGAATTTTCGGGCCTTGCAAGTCTTGCAAAATGCCCACCGGCTGGTTGAGTTCAAACGACAGCTGCCGGATTAAGCGAATACTGCGCTGATGATCGTCGTGACTACCGTGGGAAAAATTAAGTCTTAAGGTTGTAGCACCGGCTTCTATTAACGCCCGCAGCACCTCTGGGCTACTCGTGGCAGGGCCAATGGTGGCGACAATTTTAGTCCGACGCAGGGAGTTTCGCAATTGCATGAATTCAAGTCCAGGGGGGGTAGATAGAGAGTCGAAAGGTTCCCCTAATATTTGGCTAGTTTCTCATTATCAACCACACAGTTGATGCACTGGCAACAATTTATGCGGTTCTTGAGGGCAACAGCCTGCCGGTGGTTCCTCTCGATAAGCTGGGAAATCGAATTGGCTTACTTAACTGACAATCCTTGAGTTCTGACTCTCTTGGCAGCAGTGTTAAAATTTGTTAGGTAAATAGATGTACCAAATTTTTGGTCATCAACTCCACACATAAGCAACTTAGGGTTTACCCGTAAGCTCAAAGAATGCTCAACTTAAACTGGGTTGGCTGAGTTAGTGCAAATTACATTTTTAGGAACGAGTTCCGGTGTCCCGACACGCTCTCGCAACGTTTCGAGCGTCGCCTTGCGTTTGCCCCAACGGGCTGAAGTTTGGCTATTTGACTGCGGGGAAGGCACCCAGCACCAAATTCTTCGCAGTGATATCAAAATCAGCCAACTGACCCGCATTTTTATCACCCATATGCACGGTGACCACATCTTCGGTTTGATGGGGCTACTGGCTAGTGTAGGACTTGCCGGCAATCCTAACCGAATTGATATTTATGGGCCAGCCGGCTTAGAAGATTATCTCAGAGCTTGTCAGCGTTACTCTCACACTCATTTTTCTTACCCGATTAAAGTCCATAAGTCTCAGCCGGGATTACTCTATGAAGATGAAGAGTACACGGTTAGCTGCGGGCGCTTGGAACACCGTGTCACTGCCTATGGCTACCGGGTGACAGAAAAAGACCGGCCTGGACATTTTAATGTCGAACAAGCCAAGGTGCTGGGTATTCCCTCTGGCCCGCTCTACGGCCAACTAAAACGAGGCGAAACTGTGACGCTGCCGGATGGGCGAAAAATTAATGGCGCTGAACTTTGTGGGCCAGAACAAGTGGGTCGCAAAATTGCCTACTGTACTGACACGGTTTATTGTGAGGGTGCCGTCGAACTGGCACGGGATGCGGACGTTTTAATTCACGAAGCCACGTTTTCCCATCAAGATGCTCAGATGGCGATTGATCGCTTGCACTCGACTTCCACAATGGCGGCGCAAGTGGCTTTGGGGGCGCAGGCTAAGCAACTGTTGATGACTCATTTCAGCCCCCGTTATGCCCCAGGCAATAATATTGTGCTGGACGATTTGCTGCAAGAAGCCCGCGCTATTTTTCCGAATACGGCAATGGCTTCTGATTTCTTCACCTATGAGGTGCCGCGCCGGCAGTCTCTAGAATTCGCGGCAACGAAAAACTCGCTGTAAAATCATTGCCTCAAATTATTACCCGATGTGTTTACCGGCACATTCATTTGACATTGTCAGTGTTTAATTGATCCGCTCTTCTGAAATAAAACTTAACAAATCTGCCTACAGGGAGATCCAATAACCCGACCCTGTGGATTATTAGGTAGAGATGCTTAAAAAAATACGTTCAGAGCGAGTCAGAGGAAACACCATGCGATTACTGCTCGGCGGACTGATTGTAAGCTTGGGATTGTGGGCAATGCCGGCACAAGCCCAAGTCTCAGATGCCCAAGTTGGGGCACTCGTAGAAGCCTTGCGGCAGGCAGCGCCCGATACCGGCACCGCAAATGATGGACTTTACAGCGACTGGCAAATCAAACCAGAGAATATCCCCCGGTGGTCGAGACTTTGCATCGGCAGGGAACTCACACCGACACAGTTTGAAACGAGTCCAGTTACAGCGCGCGGCATTTTGGTCTGTGTCATGCGCGATGTATTAACAGAAGAGTACCAAGCCGGCGGCCAGAATGAGTCAACGGCAGTGCTTCGCGCCGCTTCGTGGTGGATGACCGGCGACCCTGCTCAGTACAGCAGCGCCACAATTTCCCCATACACCCAAAGAGTTCTGCAATTCTACCAGCAGCAACGCGCTCAAACACCGGCCAATTCAAATCCAACAGCGCCGGCAAACGCAAATCCCACAGCAGCGCCGACTAACTCAAATCCCACAGCAGCGCCGGCTAATTCAAATCCCACAGCGCCGGCTAACGCGAATCCCACAGCGCCAGCAAACTCAAATCCCACAGCGCCAGCTAACGCGAATCCTACAGCACCGGCAAACGCGAACCCAACTGCGCCGGCTAACGCGAATCCCACAGCGCCGGCTAACTCAAATCCCACAGCGCCGGCTAACTCAAATCCCACAGCGCCGGCTAACGCGAATCCCACAGCGCCGGCTAACTCAAATCCCACAGCGCCGGCTAACGCGAATCCCACAGCGCCGGCTAACGCAAACCCAACAGCGCCGGCTAACCAACTACGCTAAAACATTGGAGGCGATCACATCGGCGATCGCCTCTCAACCTAGTTATCTACAACTGCCCTAATTACCATTACCGCGCAGGAAGTAACGCAAACGCCACTGCCCTCGTGAGCGCACAAAGCTCACCCGGTAATCATTTTCCTCATCATAGACGTACTGGTTCAAAATCCAGCCCTGCTGACCGTCCCGCAGTCTCACCGGCGTCCAACCGCCGAGTGGATCGGCTTGCATTTTTTCCGCCGCACCTGCCGGCAAAGTGTTATAACGTCCAGAGTCAAACGCAACATAATCGTTAGACACAGAACCGATAATTCGGCCCCCCATTCCCGGCTCAGCTCGGACGTTAACATTTTGCCCGATAACCGCCAAGTGGCCGAAATTAGGCCGATCAGGTCGGATAGACTGCTTCACCGGCATGATATCGGGGCACACCCACACACTCGCTCCCGGTTCTTTGTCAGGAACCTGCGCTTGGGAGTCAATGCCACAACCCTGATTCACCGCCTTGGTCATGTAACTCCAGAATTTAGACTGGTTGTTGTTAATGTTGTAGCTGTCCAGATTCACCGTCCCGCCGTAACTCCATTGGGTTTGCGGCATGACAATTGCCTGAACAAATTCTGTATCTGCTCTCTGGACAGCACCTACCAGGCGCTGGCGGAACTGGGAGAATTCACTTGCTTGAGTGCGCTGGGAAGAATTCTGGACAACTTCTATAAACGGTTCAGGGATTGGCTCTTCTGCCTTCGATACGGGTTTCAAGGTTTGAGCCTTCGGTGTCAGTTCTGTGGTATTGCGGTAGGCAACACTTGCCATCGTGCTTGCAGCCATCGTTACCGCAGCAACCAGTGCGAGCATCAAAATATGGTAGCGTTTCATCTTAGTTTTTCATGTAAGTAAATTGGTAGAAGTGCAGCCATCTCGCCCCCTGCAATTGACTTTGGAATTCCTGAACGCTTGGAGCCGGCTGCTTCCCTCTTCATTAAAAGTAGGCAATTTGTTTAAGAAATGACTTCACCCATATTTATCATCCAATCGGGTGATTTTTTAATTTTGAAAATATGCTTGGCTAACTAAAAATGTTCTTATGGCATTAGCTTCACTATCTAGACGAATAAAAGTTCCTGCGATTGTCAAAACTTTTATTAACCCGCTAGATATAAATACTCTAACTTTCCCACCAAGGTACTCGTATTTACACGGGAAAAGGATGTGAAGGTAATCTTTATAGCAGTGTTTGTTCGGTTTACTGCCGGCTAAAATTTGCACTCGGCGCTAAACCGATTTAGGTGACTGATCTTACTTTCTTGACAAAAATTAAGATATTTTAATTTTTTTGTAAAATCAACCGGATTTCAATATTAATCTTTATTAAAAAGTTAAATTAGTTTAAAATAAAATGTCATTCTGTATTCAGAATGCAATGTTCAATCACTATATTCTTAGAAACTAGCAGAGGGGGCAGGTGACTGAAGCATCGGGTCTGATTTAAGAGTTTGATAGTATAAGCTGTCTCATCTGGAGAAAAACCTGCTTGCAAACAACTTTTTTCAAGCCGGCTCTAAGTTCAGCGAACGGGTCATCCGCCCTTGAAACCGCTTTTAAACGCTCAAAACCTTTTTGTAATCTTTAACAAAATACACTTAGCAACAACGAACAGCATCCAAAGGTCGCCTGGGTAAAACTTGGAACAGACTCTATATCTAATCATCTATAATAAAACTAATACGAGCGGAATATCACCCAAGGTTGATAAAAAATGCCATCGCAAGTTTTATCAAAGAAAGATGCACAAAAAGAGTGATCATTCCTTAAAATAAGCGAGTTTCAATATTAATTAACAAAGCTTTGAAATGACAAAGAATGACGAAGTATTAAAATTGCATCAGCGGATAGCCGAGCTAGAGCAGACATTACTTGATCGCCGGCAGGTGGAGAAGGAACTTCATCAACGTGTGGAAATATACGAACAGATTCTGGATGCTCTGCCTAATTTGGTAACGTGCAAAGACGCGGAATCTCGCCTAATCTATGCCAACAAAGCATTTTGCGATTTTTATGGATTGACAAAGGAACAGCTTCGCAGTCGTGAGCTAACAGCCGATCTCCTCAATCATGGTGACTTTACCAGAGAGTCGATTGTAGATGACACCTATATACTAGAAACCGGCCAAACAATTCACATCCCGGAAGAAGCTGTCACCCGTTACGATGGGCAAGTCCATTTGTTTAACACGATTAAAGTTCCTATTTTTAATCATGAAGGAAAAGTTATCAAAATTGTTGACGCTTCTCACAAAATTTTAGCAACAAAACGCATAGAGACAGCGCTGACAGAGAGCAGTATAGATCCAGGAATTGACGAGAGCGATCAGACAGATCAATTAACAAATACAATCACTTATTTAAGTAACCAGATTATTGAGCGCAAGCAGACGGAGGAATCGCTTCAATCTCTGATCGCAGCAACTGCCTCAGTAACGAGCAAAGAATTTTATCCTGTATTTGCACAGTATCTCGCAAAAGCGCTTGGGGTTCGCTACGTTATGGTGGCAGAAGCATCAGCCTGGGAGGGGGAGACGCCGGTTAGAGCCAAAGTCATTTCATTTTGGGCGGCTGACAAGCTAGGGGAGAACTTTGAGTATGACTTAGTGAATACTCCCTGCGAAAGCATCTTTACAAAAGAAACTCTGCAGGAAAACCAAGGGATTAGTTGCTACCCGCAAAATGTGCAATCATTCTTCCCGAAAGGTGAAGCACTGGCTGCTTTAGGCGGGGAGTCTTTTTTAGGAGTTGCCCTGATAGATCCAACATCCGGTAAGCCAATTGGTCATATTTGCTTTATCGATAATAAGCCGCTTGCGAAAGAGCAATGGGCTAAAGCAATTATGGGTATTTTTGCCACACGGGTGACAGCAGAAATGGAGCGTCAACGGGCTGAAGAAGCCTTACAGCAATCACAAATGCAATTGCAAATTTCCCACCAAACATTAGGGGATTATAACCGAACCTTAGAAGAGAAAGTTGCAGAGAGAACGCAACAGTTGCAGGAGCAAAATGCGCTTTTGCAACAAGAGATTTGCGAACGGCAAAAAGCAGAAGAAGCCGCTCAATCTGCCAACCAAGCGAAAAGCCGATTCCTTGCTAGCATGAGTCACGAACTGCGAACCCCGCTTAACGGCATCTTGGGTTACGCCCAAATTCTCAAACGAGATCAAACATTAAACGAGCAGCAAAAACATGGTTTGGGCATTATTCATCAGTGTGGCGAACACTTATTAACTCTGATTAACGATATCCTAGATATCTCTAAAATTGAAGCTCAGAAAATGGAACTTCATGCCAGTAATTTTCATTTTATAGAATTTTTAGAAGGAATTGTAGAAATTTTTCGAGTTCGTGCTGAACAAAAAGGAATTTCCTTAATCTACGAGCAACACGAATCACTGCCGGCAGGCGTCCAGGGAGATGAAAAACGGTTGCGGCAAATATTAATGAACTTACTCGGTAATGCCATAAAGTTTACTGAAGCCGGCGAAGTTGTATTTCAAGTTACTTATCAGGAAGACAAAATTCGATTTCAGGTAAAAGACACCGGCATTGGGATGGCACCGGAACAATTAGAAGAGATATTTTTACCGTTTTACCAAGTCGGACATTCTCATCGTCAACTAGAAGGAACGGGCTTAGGCTTGGCAATTACCCATCAATTAGTCGAAATGATGGGCAGCGAACTTAAAGTCAATAGTGTTTTAGGTCAAGGCAGCGTATTTTACTTTGATGTTGATTTGCCTGAAGTTTTGGATTGGGTGTATTTCTCCAAAGGAGATGAAGGGAAAATAATTGCTTATAAAGGCTCTAAACAAAAAATTTTGGTAGCCGATGACAATGAAGAAATTCGAGCGCTTATGGTGAATATGCTAGCGCATTTGGGATTTGAAATTTCGGAAGCGACCGATGGTCAAGACTGCTTAAACAAAGCGCTTGAAATTAAGCCGAATCTCATTTTAATGGATTTGATCATGCCGGTTATGAGTGGTTTAGAAGCCACCCGCCAGTTACGAAACTTACCAGAGATGGCTGGCACAATTATCATTGCGACATCTGCCAGTGTTTTTGATTTCAACCGGCAAAAAAGTTTAGAGTCCGGCTGCAATGATTTTCTACCTAAACCTATCCTCATTCAGGAGCTTTTAGAAAAATTACGGTTTCACTTGGCACTAGAATGGGTCTATGAAGAGGGAAGTGCTGAATCTGAGGTGAAATCCCATTCCCCAAACATCGCGCCGGCAGAGGATATCATTGCTCCCTCAGCCGAAGAATTGGCTGTCCTATTCGATCTCGCAATGATGGGCGATCTGAGAGGCATTATGGAACGAGCCACCCAGTTAGAGGAAATGAATCAGGATTGGGTGCCATTTGCGGCAAATTTGCGTCAATTAGCCAAAGGCTTTAAAGAGAAAAAAATTCTTTATCTGATTGAACAGTATATGAATCAGTAAAAAAGTGTGAGAACTCTCATTTAGTTTATCCTCTTATGAGGGCCGGCTTAAGATTATTTAGGTTTAGACAGACTGTGCGTCTCTAGACTTCTAGCAGCCGTTCTTAAAGAATTCACATTCCTAGCCCTTCTCTACAGGATGAAAAGGCAGAAAGCTATCAAGGGATAAACGCGAATGTTTAGTTTTATTTAGGTTTAGAGAATTTATCTCTGACGTGGGAATTCTAAAAAAATAGCCCATTACACAACGCGTTGGTTGCACTTGAGTTTGCTTACAAAAATAGTCCCATATCCGCACCGGCACAAACCGGGTGCATCGAACAACAAAACACACTTCCGTTTAAGCCTTGAACTGATTTGTGTAACCGATGCTAACTGAAAATGCAGCTAACTTTACCGTTTGCCAAGAAAAATCGAAAATCAAAAATTGTTCGCCATTAATAGGATTCGACAGCTCCAGAGGAGGAGAGCTTGTGAGTGATGAAGAATTGCCGGCAAAACCGAAAAACTGCCTGACAAAGGGCAAACAAATGGGGTTGGTTGCGGATTTGCCTCAAAGCTGGCTTAGCACAGTTTTTATCCTCTTCGCCTCTCGCGTGCCGGTGCTAATTTACTGGGGTTTAGCGCTAGTCGAGTTTTATCAAACTTCTATTCGTTCAGACCGGCTGAGTGAAGTGTATCAGTTTAAACCCGATATAATTTTTATAAACTTGGTGATGCGAGTCATCAACAGATTTACAGTTACCCAAGAGCTGAGGTTGTTGCTGGAATTCAAAGGAGTCACCATTATTGCCCTTTCGGCTAGCATTTTTGATTTCGAGCAGCAGCAGCGCCGGCACGCCGGTGATCACGGTTTTCTTTCCAAACCGTTGGGAAGAACCGATCTTTTAGAAAAATTGCGGTGGCACTTAAAGTTGGAATGGGTTGATCAGAAGCGAGAAAGCTCTAGAGTTTTTTCTTTTCTGGACTCAAGATTAAACAAGAAGCACTCAAGCGTTGCTTCGCCGGCACAGAAAGTCTCTTTGGCGATTGTAGCCGCCGCCAGAGGCATTGTAGAGGGAAGTGCCTGACGAGAGGCAATGGATTATCAGCAAAGGCTGCCGACAGCTAACCATTTTTGGCAACTCGTCAAAGGCTTTAAAGAGCAAGAAATTTTAGAGTTTGTGACATAATATTCGAGGCATGAATGAGTACAGACAGTTCCCGTAAAAACGTCATTTTAATTGTCGATGACACGCCGACAAATTTAGAGATGCTATTCGATTTTTTAGTCGATGCTGGCTTTAAAGTCTTAGTTGCTTGTGATGGTGAAAGTGCGATTGAAAAAGCACAATATGCTTTGCCGGATCTAATTTTGTTGGATGTCGTCATGCCAGACATTGATGGATTTGAAGCTTGCCGACAGCTAAAAATAAATCCCTCTACACAAGATATTCCCGTAATTTTTATGACCGCACTTTCTGAGCCGGTGCAGAGAGTAGAAGGTTTAAACTTGGGGGCAGTTGACTATATCACCAAACCGCTTCAACATGAAGAAGTTTTAGCGCGGATTAAGATTCATTTGAGCCTCCGCAATCTCAATAAAACCCTTCAAATGCAAAATCTGCGTCTAGAACAAGAAATCCAAGAACGGTTGCGCTCAGAAGAAAAAATTCGCGAACAAGCTGCCTTACTGGATGTCACTACCGATGCGATTTCTGTGCAAGATTTAAATCACAAAATTCTCTATTGGAATCAAGGCGCAGAACGTCTTTATAAATGGAAAGCAGAAGAAGCGGTGGGCAAAAATGCCAAAGAACTTTTGTACCGATCCGGTGTATCTCAACCCCAGGATAACCTTAAAGTTTTAGCTGAAAAAGGAGAGTGGCAGAGTGAGTTGTATCAAGTCACGAAAGAGAGTAAAGATATCATTGTCGCTAGCCGCTGGACTTTAGTGCGCGATGAAGCTGGCCAGCCTAAATCTATTTTGACAGTTAACACGGATATTACAGAAAAAAAACAACTCGAAGCGCAGTTTCTCCGGGCGCAGCGGATGGAAAGTATCGGCACCCTGGCAAGCGGCATTGCTCATGATCTCAACAATGCTTTAACGCCTATTTTGGGCGCTGTTCAACTCTTGGCACACAAACTTCCGGACGAGCAAAGCCAGCGGTTGCTGACAATTTTAGAGAAAAATACCAAGCGCAGTGCTGAATTTGTTAAACAAGTGCTGTCTTTTGCACGCGGAGTTGAAGGCGAACGCACCACGCTACAAGTGGGGTACTTAATTTTAGAAATTGAACAGATTGCTAAACAGACATTTTCGAGAGCAATTGAGATTTTTACAGATATTCCACTGTTGGATTTGTGGACGATATCGGGCGATGCCACTCAACTTCATCAGGTGTTACTGAACCTTTGCGTTAACGCTCGTGATGCCATGCCTAGAGGCGGAACTTTAGAAATTTCTGCGAGAAATATTTGGATTGATGAAAATTTTGCTCGCCTGAATATCGAGGCTAAAGTTGGGCCTTATGTTGTGATTACTGTGTCTGATACGGGAATGGGAATTCCTAAAGAAATTATTGATAGAATTTATGAGCCATTTTTTACAACAAAAAAAATCGGAAAAGGCACGGGATTAGGTCTTTCAACCGTAATAGGAATTGTTAAAAGTCACGGCGGTTTTATCAACCTGGTTAGTGAGTTGGGGATTGGCACAGAGTTTAAGGTGTACTTACCGGCAACCGATACAGCAGCAACGGAATCTACACAAGATAATCCCCATGAAATTCCCTCTGGGCACGGAGAATTAATTCTTGTTGTTGATGATGAAGATTCAATTCGCGATATTACTAAAATTTCCCTGGAAGCCTATGATTACAAAGTAATTGTGGCAAGTGATGGCGTTGAAGCAGTAGCGCTGTATGCCCAACACCAGGAAGAAATTAGTGTGGTATTAGTCGATATTATGATGCCGGTGATGGATGGGACAGCTACGATCCGCACGTTGCAAAAAATGAATCCCCAGATCAAAATTATTGCGGTTAGCGGGCTGATGTCAAGCACTAAAAAAACTGAAGTCAGCGGCAAAAGCGTCAAAAGCATTTTGCCAAAGCCTTATAGCTCTGAGGAATTGCTATTAAAATTACATAGCGTTATTAATGATTAAACATTATAAAAATATATATAGATTTACAAATTAATTTGAAGAGGATCGTACAATGAAAGAATTATGAAGAGAAACAGGATAAATGACTTTGCAACTGAGCCGAGTCAGCCAAAAGCTTAGAACAGAACAGAATTTTTATTTTGAATAAATGTGGTGTCATAAATGAAGACTGAAAATGCCAAAAAAGGCGTCATCTTACTTGTAGATGACACGCCGACAAATTTAGGGGTACTGTTCGATTTTTTAGCGGATTCTGGCTTTAAAGTCTTAGTTGCTTGTGATGGAGAAAGCGCGATAGAGAAAGCAGAGTATGCATTGCCAGACCTGATTTTGCTGGATGTCGTGATGCCGGGGATAGATGGATTTGAAACTTGCCGCCGGCTCAAAGCGAATGAAGCAACGAAAGATATCCCAATTATTTTTATGACGGCGCTTTCTGACCCGACGGATAAGGTCAGAGGCTTAAATATTGGGGCGGTGGATTACATCACTAAGCCATTTCAGCAAGAAGAGGTTTTAGCTCGTGTGACAATTCAGATGAGCCTGTGCAACTTAGCGAAAAAACTTCAGGCTCAAAATGAGTGTTTGCAGCATGAAATAAAAGAGCGGGCGGCTGCAGAACGAGCACTTTTAAATCTCACATTGGAATTAGAACAAAGGGTAGAGCAAAGGACATCTGCGCTTTCTGAAGCGAATCGGCTGCTAACCCAATCGAATGAGCGGTTGCAACAGGAAATTCAAGAGCGTCTCAGTGCAGAGGCGGCTTTGCTGCAATCAGAAGCGCAATTGCGAACCCAAGCTCACGATATAGAAAGAGCTTTACTCGAACTTCAGCAGGCACAATCCCAACTGATTCAAAGCGAAAAAATGTCAAGTTTGGGGCAGTTGGTTGCTGGCGTTGCTCATGAAATTAATAACCCCGTTAGCTTCATTTACGGAAATCTCGATCACGCGAATCTCTATAGCTCAAGCCTGCTTGAGCTTTTGCATCTTTACCAAGCACACTATCCAGAGCCGGCTCTTGTAATTCAAGATAAGATATCAGAAATTGATCTAGATTTTTTAATTGAAGATTTGCCGAAGCTTCTGGCTTCCATGAAAATAGGGGCGGAACGCATCCGCGAGATTGTTTTGTCTCTGCGGAAGTTTTCTAGACTGGATGAATCGGATATGAAGCCAGTTGATATTCATGAAGGACTTGAAAATACCCTGCTAATTTTGCAAAATCGCATTCGAGATAAGGTGGGGCATTCAGGTCTTTTAATTGTCAAAGATTATGGAAATTTACCGGAAGTTGAGTGTTATGCCGGCCAGTTGAACCAAGTATTTATGAATATCTTGAGTAACGCTCTTGATGCGCTAGATGAGTATGATCGCAAGCGCCCAGTAGAAGAGATTGTACATAATCTCAGCACTATTCGGATTCATACGGCAGTTATCAATTCAGATCGAGTGACGATTCAGATTTCTGATAATGGGCCTGGAATGACTGAAGACGTGTGCCGCCGGTTATTTGATCCTTTCTTTACGACGAAACCTGTTGGTTCTGGTACAGGTTTGGGGTTATCCATTAGCTATCAAATTGTCGTTAAAAAACATGGGGGCACCTTAAAGTGCGTTTCCACACCGGGTGAAGGATCGCTGTTCATCATTGAGATCCCGATTCACCAGCAAGCAGGGCGAACCGCACTCAGCCAAAGCAAAACCACCCAAAATCAACAACCTCTGGTTTCTAGCCCCAGAGAGTGACAAAATAATAGTTCTAACGATTGCTTGAGCTGGAAAAAGAGCTATGACCATCCATTCCCTACAACGTGCGTTCGACCAAGGCAGGGCGCTTAAAATTATCAGTGGTTTAACCAATTTTGACGCTGATCGCGTGGCTGCCACGGTTCGGGCTGCAGAGTTGGGCGGCGCGACGTTTGTGGATATTGCCGCCGATGCAAATTTGGTGCGGTTGGCGCGTCAGTTGACAAGTTTGCCGATTTGTGTGTCCGCAGTGGAACCGGCAAAATTTGTGCCGGCAGTAGAAGCCGGTGCCGATTTGATTGAAATTGGCAACTTTGATGCGTTCTACGCCCAAGGACGCCGGTTTGAGGCAGCAGAAGTGTTGCAACTAACTCACGAAACCCGTTCCTTGCTACCTCACATTACCCTATCTGTAACCGTGCCCCATATTCTGGCGCTAGACGAGCAAGTGAAACTGGCAGAAGAACTCGTCAAAGCCGGCGCTGATATTATCCAAACCGAAGGCGGCACCAGCAGCGCCCCCACCCACGCCGGCACCTTGGGATTGATTGAAAAAGCCGCCCCCACCCTGGCAGCTGCTTATGAGATTTCTCGTGCCGTCTCCGTGCCGGTGTTATGCGCCTCCGGCATTTCCAACGTCACAGCACCCTTAGCCGTTGCTGCCGGTGCTGCCGGTGTTGGCGTCGGTTCCGCGATCAATCGCCTCGACAGCGAAGTTGCCATGATTGCAGCAGTTCGCAGCTTAGTTGAAGCACTGGCAACCGTGAGCCGGTCGTCAATCTACGCTTAATCTAACTTCTGAAGTTGTAGAGGCAAACTTAATATTGTCTCTACAACTTCAGAATTTGTTCTTTATTAACATTAGCCATCACATCTTTTATTCATCTGTGTATGCCGGCATCCTGCATCATCATCTGTGTTTATCTGTGTTTATCTGTGGTTAAAAAAATCTTCCCTCTTCATTAAAATTCTCCCACCGGCAGCACTTCAGGACGCCACAAATACTCCCGCAAATTAACTTTTCCTTCAGCGCTAAATTTTATCCCTTCTTCTTCCAACAACGCTTGCTGTAAGCAGTCCGTGCCATATCGTAAAGGCGACTGAGATATCTCCCCCTTAGCATTAATTACCCGATGCCAGGGAATATCTGATGAACGCATATCAACCCGATAAAGCGCATATCCCACCAAACGCGCTTTCCCGTAAAGTTGTGCCAAATCTGCCACTTGTCCGTAAGTTGCCACTCGACCATGCGGGATTTTGCGGACAATGTCATAGATATGATCGTAAGTTGACATTGGCTTTTCCTTTCCTATTCTCTGCCGCGATTTTGCATTTCCTGCCGGCGCATTGGCATCGCATCAATTTCATTAAAAATCACTTCAGGCTCAACCGGCTTCTGATCGCGACGCTTTGCAGTGCCATCTTTACCAATCAGGATAACCCGGAATTCTTCAGGAGCAACGTTAAATTCAGATCGCAAACTGGCAGCATCCGCTTCATTAAGCGTTTGCGTTTTTGCCTGACTTGTGCCTTCTGCCAATAGTTCAATGGCGATTAAATCTCGCTCTTGGAAACCGGCAACTGTTTTTTCAATAAGCTGCATCTGCCGTTGGTAGTCGGGATTGTCTTTTGAAGGTGCAAAGATGAGTAAGAGCCGATTTTTCCACTGGTAGGTGTTGAGATTGAATGCCATATTGCTGTCTTTTGTCTTTGCCACTAAATTTGTTGCCGGCGGCATCGAGATGGAGGTTTGCGGCATTAATGTGCCGGCTGCCGGTATCAGCAACAGTCCCAGAATAAACCAACGAGTCAACATAATCAGCTATCTAGACTTTAACAATTCGCTTCAGCTTCTAGCCTAACGCACTTCTTTTATGATGATAATCATTAACTGAACTGGTAATGCACAGAAGTCTTATTCTTTCGTGTCGGCTCCCTCTCTCCTGAGAAATAGTTATTTCAGCAAAGAACGATTACAATTGCAATATTGGCCTAAACGTGCATGAAGTTGACTCAAAAAATATTTTAATAGGACAGACTTAATCATGAGTGCTTTAACTCTACAATTACCGCCGGTTCTTAAACTGACTGACGAACAATTTGAACAACTTGCTGCGGCTAACCAAGACTTGCAGCTAGAACTCACAGCTAAAGGAGAATTAATGATTATGCCGCCGACGGGAGGAGAAACGGGAAACCGGAATTTTGAAATTTACATTGATTTAGGCGTTTGGAACCGGCAAACACGTCTGGGAAAAGCCTTTGATTCTTCTACAGGGTTTCGGTTGCCGAAAGGTGGCACTCGTTCTCCTGATGCTTCTTGGGTGAGTATAAAGCGATGGGAAGCTTTGACGCAAGAGGAACGAAAAAAATTCCTACCGTTGTGTCCCGACTTTGCAATCGAATTGGTTTCGGAAACGGATGATGTGGAAGAAACCCGGAAAAAAATGCAGGAGTATATTAGTAATGGTTTACGTTTGGGGTGGTTAATTAATCCTAAAATTCGGCAAGTAGAAATTTATCGCCCGAATCGAGAAGTTAAGATTTTAGATTCTCCCGCTACGTTATCGGGCGAAGATGTTTTGCCGGCATTTATTTTAGATTTACAAGCAATTTTTGAATAAATGAATGATTGAGCAATATGTGCTACAGCCAGATGCTCAGATGCCGACAAATCAGACTAAATTCTATGCGCTTTTGACCCAATAAGTATTTTAATAGGACGGACTGAATCATGAGTAATTTGACTCTACAATTACCGCCGGTTCTTAAATTGACTGACGAGCAGTTTGAACAACTTGCTGCGGCTAACCAAGATTTGCAACTAGAACTCACCGCTAAAGGAGAATTAATTATCATGCCGCCGACGGGAGGAGAAACGGGAAACCGGAATCTGGATATAGAAGGACAGCTTTGGCTTTGGAACCGGCAAACACGTCTGGGAAAAGCCTTTGATTCTTCTACAGGGTTTCGGTTGCCGAAAGGTGGCACTCGTTCTCCTGATGCTTCTTGGGTGAGTATAAAGCGATGGGAAGCTTTGACGCAAGAGGAAAGAAAGAAATTCCTACCCTTGTGTCCCGACTTTGCAATCGAATTGGTTTCGGAAACAGATGATGTGGAAGAAACCCGGAAAAAAATGCAGGAGTATATTAGTAATGGGCTGCGTTTGGGGTGGTTGATTAATCCTAAAATTCGGCAAGTAGAAATTTATCGCCCGAATCAAGAAGTTGAGGTTTTAGAATCTCCCGCTACGTTATCGGGTGAAGATGTTCTGCCGGCATTTATTTTAGATTTACAAGCAGTTTTTGAATAGCTGGATTACTGATTTAACGGCAAAGTGCGAATATAATAACCATAGATGAATACACTGCTAGGGGGTAAATTATGGCAATCCTCACCATCGATAACCTACCCGATGACTTATTGGAGCAAATTCAGAAACTTGCCAACCAAAACCATCAACCTATTAACGAACAAGTCATCAACTTATTAAAACAAGCTCTACAAAAGCCCCAACCTCCCCTCAAATTCCTTGTTTCCCCTGAAACAGATCCCACTTGGGAAGAACGCTGTAAAGCCACCCCACAACTACTCGCTGAAATTGAGCAGCGGCTAGAACAGCGTCGTGTTGACAATGCTAATGTTGAATGGCCAGATAGCACGGCTTTACTTAGAGAGGATCGGGATAGATGACAACTCCTTTGCGATGCGTCGTTGATGCGAGTGTGGGAATTAAGCAATTTGTTCCCGATCCCTTATCCTCAAAAGTTAAGCAACTGTTCGCCCACCTCGCCATTCCTGGAACAGAATTCTTTATCCCAGACTTGTTTTATATCGAAACAGCTAACATCCTTTGGAAATATGTTCGTGCAAGACTGTACGCTGCTGCGGATGTTCCGGCAGACTTAGCCACTCTCAAAGGTATGTCTTTGCGCGTCACTTCCACGGCTGAGTTAATGGAAGAAGCGGTTAATATTGCCATAAATTACGGAATTTCTGCCTACGATGCCTCTTATGTAGCTCTTTCGCAGCGAGTTAAAGCACCACTGCTAACTTTAGATCAAAAGCTAGTGAATTCCTTAGCAACTGCACCTTATGATGTGCGGTTGTTTACTGACTTCTCTATCCCATCCTTGCCCTAATTCATGCCTCAGCAATGCCAAAGGTAAAGGCGATTTTTTGTGCCGGCACCCACAACAGAAAAATAAATTGGGTAGCTGATCACCCGTTAGACAAAATGCCACGATCATCAGCTACCCAAAGATTAGTCAAGCCGGCATTATCTGGGAGTACCCTCGGCGATTTTGACAACCGGCACAACGTCCGACTGTGCAACCTTCGGAATTAAAAATCTCTTCGCATAAATCTGGGGATTTGCTTCTGCGATTTGGATATAAGATTGGCGAACCTGGGTATTCACTGCAACCGTTTTGACATCGTACATTTGCATTCCCATATTTGGGTAGATGCCAAGGCCGATAATTAACACGAGAAAACAAGCTGCAATAAATACTTCACGAGGTCTGGCATCGGTAAATTCTGAATCGATAGGCAAGCTACAATTTGTACCAAAGCAAACCGGCGCTTGATTTCCCTGATTCTTCAAATCTACATCACTGAGATCGCAGATTGGTGCAATGTCGCAGGTGGGTATTTCACCGGAATTGTAAAAGACTTGTCGCAGCATCGAAAGCAGATAAACCGGCGTCAGAATGACTCCCACGGCAGCGAGTAAAACCGTTACGGTGCGGAAGGTTGAGCTGTAGATGTCGCTGGTTGTGATTCCCACAAAAACGGAGAGTTCACCGACAAAACCGCTCATTCCCGGTAATGCCAAGGATGCCATTACACCCATTGTAAATAGGGCAAAAACTGTGGGCATTGCTTGAGCAATTCCGCCCATTTCTTTCATTGCCATTGTGTGGGTGCGATCGTACGTCACGCCGGCTAAAAAGAAGAGTAAGGAAGCAATCAAACCGTGGGAAATCATTTGCAGCATTGCGCCGTTGATTCCCAAGTCGGTAAAGGAGGCAATTCCCAACAGGACAAATCCCATGTGAGAAACCGACGAATAGGCGAGGCGTCGCTTCATATTCGTCTGGGCAAACGAGTTTAGCGCCCCGTAGACAATATTGATCACGCCTAGAATTGCTAAAACCGGCGCAAAGTAAACGTGTGCGTCAGAAAGCAGTCCTAAGTTGAGGCGAATTAAACCGTATCCGCCCATTTTTAGCAGGACGCCGGCTAATACCATTGAGACGGGAGAAGAGGCTTCGCCGTGTGCATCCGGTAGCCAGGTGTGCAGGGGGAAAACAGCTAGCTTGACGCCAAAGGCAATCAGCAAGCCGGCATAAAGCAGCAATTCTAAACCAAGTGGGTAATCCTTTAAGCCGAGTTCGACCATATCGAAGGTGAAATGATCGCCGGTGAATGCCATTCCCAAGCCGGCAACCAAAATAAAAATAGAAGCAGCAGCGGTATAAATTAAGAACTTCATCGCAGCGTACTGACGCTTTTGCCCTCCCCAAATCGAGACGAGGAGATACACGGGAATCAGTTCGACTTCCCACATAATGAATAGCAGCATTACGTCTTGCGCGACGAATACCCCGATCTGTGCCGAATACAGCACCAGCATCAGGAAATAGAACAGGCGGGGTTTAAGATCGACTTGCCACGCTGCAAAAATCGAGAGTGTGGTGACTAATCCTGCCAGAAGCACTAGCGGGGCGGAAACGCCATCGACGGAAACTGACCAGTTTATGCCTAACTGAGGCACCCAGGCATATTGCTCGACGAGTTGAAATGCAGCGCTGCTGGGATTGTAATGATTCCAGAAGACGAAGCACATTAAGGCAAAATCTGCAACAGCTACGCCCAGTGCATACCACCGCACACGCTTACCGTCTTTATCGGGGAGAAAGGGGATTAGCAGTGCCGCAACGAGTGGCAGCAAGACTATTGCAGTCAGCCAGGGAAATTGATCCGCTATCATGTGAGTCGCAAAAAATTAAGAATTTCTCAATGTCATCTATCTTAGGCAATTTTGTAACATTTATTTATAAATATTTTCCCTAGTTAAGTATAAGTGGATCTACAGAGATAGCCGGCAGTCTAGATGCTTCGTTTCTCTTCAGAATGGCTACAACGTTGCCGGTTGTTTATTTCCACCATCAATCCTTTGCGTGTTGAGACAGTTTTACGATCCAGCACTCAATAGGAATGAGAGCCGGTTCGTAGGTTTACGACAGACCCAGTTGTTGTTTGAGAGCTTCTGGAACGTTTTGGGCTGTTTCTAAGCCTTGGACATTGTCCCAGTTTGTATTTTCATCCCAGCGAACGTTTTCGAGGTCGGCACCCATGAGGTTGACGCCTCTGAGGTTGGCACCACTGAGGTCGGCACCCATGAGGTTGGCACCTCTGAGGTTGGCAGTGTTGAGATGGGCATTGCTGAGGTTGGCACCTCTGAGGTTGGCACTGCTGAGATGAGCGTGGCTGAGGTTGGCAGTGTTGAGATGGGCATTGCTGAGGTTGGCATTTTCGAGGTTGGCACTGCTGAGGTTGGCATTGATGAGGTTAGCACTGCTGAGGTTGGTATTATTGATGAAGCTGGCATTGATGAGGTTAGCACTGCTGAGGTTGGCATCGCTGAGGTTGGTATCGCTGAGATAAGCACCGCTGAGGTTGGCATCGATGAGGTTAGCACTGCTGAGATAAGCACCGCTGAGGTTAGCACTGCTGAGATAAGCACCGCTGAGGTTGGCACCGATGAGGTTGGCAGCGATGAGGTAAGCACTGTTAAGATAGGCACCAATGAGCTTGGCACTGCTGAGGTTGGCATTTTCGAGGTTGGCATCGTCAAGGTTGGCATGGCTGAGGTTGGCATTGCTGAGGTTGGCACTGCTGAGGCTGACAGAGCCGAGGTTGGCACTTTTTAGGTTGGCATCGTTGAGGTTGGTATTGCTGAGAAATGAACCAATTACTCTGGTAAAAGCACCGGCATCGATACAATGGCAGTAACCAATGAGGCGACCCAGTCTAAATTGATCAAAATTTTCTGTATCTGGTTGACCACAAGGATAAAAAACAACTTGATCTTTTAACTCATCCTGTGACTGAGCATAACGGTTTAATTCCAATAGCAAAATCATCACATTCAGCCCTGTATAGATATCCACCTGTCGCTGTCCAAGGTTACTATTTTCCACTTGCGTTCTCAGCAACCGCATTTTATGTTGCGGTAAATTTCCTTCTTGTGGAAAATTAATAAAGAATAACTTTTTTGGAGGTGCATCAATTAATTCTCCATCACACCAGCGTAGATAAAAATCTTCTAAGCGCTGGAATAATTCCACCTGGCGAAATTCACCATCTTTTTTCAGCAATGCGGTTAAATATTCAACAATTTCTGGGGTTAATCCTCCATATCCCAGTAAATCGTAAATTTCCCAATCAAACTGCTCGTCAAGAATATCAAATTTCTGCCGTTGACTTCCTGGTTTAGTCCAGTTAATCAAACTTTCTTTGATACGTTTTGCACAGAGGAATTCCCCAAAACTCTTGTGACAAAACTCAACCGAACCGTCCTTCGATCCGGTTTGTAAATAAAATGTAGCCAAGGCATTTTTTAGCGCGCTTTCTCCTAAATCCTTTTCGGCTTTTTCAAGCAACGCTTTTGCACTCGCATCACTTTGCAGTCGTTCCTCTATCATCGAAATGGCCGCACATTCACCCCCCGACTGCACTACACATAAGCCGGCTTCCGTGAGAATTCTTTGTAAATCTTTGGTTTCTTGCCCTGTTAATTTTTGATTGAGCAATGGTTTACGTTGTTTGGTTAAAACCCAATCTAAGGCTTTTTCATAAATTACAATCTTTGCACTGATTACTTCGGCAAAATCTTCGACCTTAATTCTTTCATCCCGGTGCATGGCTGCCAGCAGATAAAGTAACAGAGGTTCTTTGGCTAATTCTTGTACCCGACCAGGACAATCTTTATCTTTTAATAACGCTTGAAATGCTTGATTTTTTGTTGCCCCGACTATCGCTTCCCATTTAACAAACCACTGCTGCTGAAGTTCATCATCCATTGGCAAGATTTCCACGCGTTCAATATTATCTGGCAGCCAGGTTTCAATGCTATGTAATGCCAGAGAGCGTCCGGTGATTAAAACCCGATGCCCTACCCCAGGAATATCGCTATAATCTTTTTGAAATTGCCCCACTTCAGTCAGAAAATCTTGCAGTGTTTTAATGTTTCTCCTTTCCAACACCAATTCATCAAAGCCATCAAGTAAAAATAAATAGCGGGTATTTTTATTGGTTAACCATCCATCATCATTTTTAACAAAATCCTCCTTAATAACTGCTTTTAAAGTATTTTCTAAGCTATTTTCAAAAGTTATAATATCGCGCAACCGAATTAAAATAGGTGTCCAGATTGGATGCAGTTCTCGCCTAACTTGATCTGCAAACATCCGGCAAAATACACTTTTTCCACGTCCCGGCCCTGCTTGGATAAACAGGACTTGATCTTGTTTAGTTTGATCTAGTAATAAACGCTTTGCCCACGCTTCTAAATTATCGGCGTATTCCCCATCTTTTTTGTTACCTGGCTTCACTTCCAGCGAAACATAAATCTGTTGAAATGTAATTAGCTCATCAGAATTAATTCGTTCTTGCGGTTTTGTGGCAATTTTTTTCTCTAAATATTTATCCAAATCGTGGTATTTTTCACTTTCTTTTCGCCATCCATCTCGGTAAAGCTGCACGAAGGCCGGCACCTTATCAGTTACACTGGCAAGCGCTTCATTTAAGTAGCGATGCGTTCCGCAAGCCACCCGTTTTGTGAGAATTTCGGCTTCATTGACACTCAGGCCGGCTTGTTTTACTAAAGTGGATAAAATTCCATTAAATTCTTCAGCTAACTCAGATTCATGAAAGCAGCGAAGTACATCTTTTGCTTGTGCTTCTGTCAGCTCAAAATCTCCTGATTTTTTTAGATAATATAAGAAATTTAAAACAATATTTTTGATTTTTTCATTAACGAAATCTGTATTTCCTAGCGTTTTAAAACTCTCAATATAGGCAAATAAAGCTGCTAAAAGCACCCATTCTGGCAAAAGCAGTTTTGCTTTAGTTTTCTCTCCAAAAAACTTAATAGATTTCGCTGCAAAACCAATCGCAAAAAGGCCGACAGATACACCTTGAGTTAAAAGAGTAGCGCTTGACACCAAAGGAATCACACAATCCCAAAAAGTTTTGCCAATCTCAGCACTCCCGCTCACCAACTCAGTTGAGTCCCATAAATCTTTAACTTTAGTATTCAGTAATTGCTTTAAATTTCTGCTCATATCCTACCTGCTCAAATTCAACTCTTAATTTACAGTCTACAAAAGCAACTCACTCAATTCCGGAAATCCCCATGTTCACTATCCCAAAATCCTTCCCTAGGCAAGCTGATCACCAAATGGATTCATTTTTTATAACTTAATTCTGTTGTTACCGCTGAAACCATGCCGTTAAAGCCAAGGCTAACCCATCTGCGGCATCATCAGGTTTCGGTAAAGTTTCTAAATTTAATTCCCTGGCAACTGCTTCTTGCACTTCCAGTTTATCCGCATTGCCATAGCCGGTGAGTGCTTGCTTAACCTGTGCCGGCGTATATTCAACTAAAGGCACTTCACACTGCGCGATCACTAACATCACCACACCCCGCGCCTGTGCAACTAGAATTGTATTTGCCATGCGATAAAAAAAGAACTTTTCTATCGCAATTAAATCGGGTTGCAATTGTTTGATGACGGTGTGCAAGTCTTCATAAATGGTACAGAGTCGCCGCCCAATTTCCTCGCCGGCAGGCGTCTGAATGACTCCAAAATCTAATGCAGAAACGGTGCCGGCAAAGTTTCCGCCGGCTGCCGGTTCACAGCAAATTGCCCCAAATCCTAATTTGGCTAACCCTGGATCTATGCCGAGGATTCGCTTTTGCATGGGTTGTTATGGTTGAGTTTTTTAACCGCAGATGAACGCAGATGAACGCAGATAAATGCAGATGAATGCGTGATCTGCGGTTGTTTTTCTAGCGTTTGCCGGCTCCGTTTGCTTGTGCAACTTTTTCGTCTGCCGGTTCTGCTAATCCAAATACGCGGCAGAAAACTTTTTGCACTTTGTAACCTGAATCAATCGATTCTAAAGGATCTTTCCGCAGCCGGTGACGCAGGCAAAGTGTAACGACTTGGCGGATATCATCAACCGTGACTTCTGTGCGTCCTTCAAAAGCTGCTAATGCTTTGGCTGCGCGATTTGTGACTAAATCTCCGCGCAATCCGTCCACATCTAATTCTGAGCAAACTTGGGAAATTTGCACCCGAAAGTCATAGTCAATTTGCACCGATTTTAGCAATTCTTGGGCATCTGCAAGCCGTTGTTGCAGAGCTTCTTGTTCATGCCGGTGCTTTTCTAAAAACTCTTGAGGATTTTGGTCAAAACCTGAGCGTTCCTCGACAATTTGCACGCGCAAAGTGGGATCTTTTACGGTGCGAATTTCTGCGTGCATCCCAAAGCGATCCAGCAATTGGGGACGTAATTCTCCTTCCTCTGGGTTGCCAGAACCCACAAGCACAAAACGCGCGGGGTGACGAATCGAAATGCCTTCCCGTTCTACGGTATTCCAACCAGAGGCGGCTGAATCTAAGAGCACATCAACTAAGTGATCGTCCAGCAAGTTGACTTCATCCACATAGAGGATGCCGCGATTCGCTTTAGCCAGCAATCCCGGTTCAAAGGCTTTCACACCTTCAGAGAGGGCTTTTTCAATATCAATCGTGCCGCAAACGCGGTCTTCTGTTGCGCCCAATGGTAAATCGACCATTTGCACTTTGCGGTTCGCCACCGGCACGTTTTCTTCACGCCCCAGCCGTTCTCGCACGGCATCGCTCATCAAATCTGGATCGCTGGGATGGCTGTTGAACGGATCGTCTGCCACAACTTCAATTTCTGGCAGCAAGTCAGCAAGCGCCCGGATAGTGGTCGATTTGCCGGTGCCGCGATCTCCCATAATCATCACCCCACCGATTTTGGGGTCAATTACATTCAACAACAGTGCAAGCTTCATCTCTTCTTGGCCAACAATGGCGGTGAAGGGAAAAACGGCACGACGAGCAGTTAAGTTCGGGACAGGGCTGGCTTGTGCGGTCAGAGTCATAACGATTTTAGATTTTGAATGCGCGAATTTTTGATCTTATCTAAATTTGGCAGAACCTATAATAGGAAATAGTTTCAGCCGGCAGCAACGAGCCTCAAAAATAATAGTTATTAACCAAATTTGAGATCACGAGATTTCCGAGACGTTCAGCACTTTCAGATTGCCGTCTCTCATTTTACAGCCCAGCGTCAGGCCATTATCATGTCCCCGCAAGATTAACCAACTTTCTCCAAAGTCGGCAGCCCCAAAAGCCGGTTAATGCCGGCAATCCTTTTGCAGCCACACCCAACTGCCCTAAAATTCGCTAGGTGGCAACCGCGATATCTTTAGATGAAGACCCTCATCCTAGGCTGCCGCCCCCTAACCCCCAACCGCATTTCCAGATAAATTTATGAGCAGTAATTCCCCCATCCCTGTTGTTGTCAATGGTGCCGCCGGCAAAATGGGCCGCGAAGTGATCAAGGCAGTTGCTGAAGCGCCAGATATGACGTTGCTGGGCGCAATTGACCGAAATCCAGAATTCTTCGGTCAAGATGCCGGTGAATTGGCCGGTATTGAACCCTTAGAAGTTCCCATCACCAACGAACTCGAATCGATGCTAGCCTTTGCCGCCCAGCAAAAAGAGATTGGCGTCATGGTGGATTTCACCCACCCGAAAACGGTGTATGATAACGTCCGCTCTGCGATCGCTTATGGCGTGAAGCCGGTTGTGGGCACCACCGGCCTAAGTCCAGAAAAACTGCAAGACCTCGCTGATTTTGCTGATAAAGCCAGCACCGGCTGTCTAATTATTCCTAATTTCTCCATCGGCATGGTACTGCTGCAACAAGCTGCCGTTCAGGCATCCCAGTATTTTGACCATGTAGAAATTATCGAACTGCACCACAACCAAAAAGCCGACGCCCCCAGTGGTACAGCTATTCAAACCGCCCAATTACTCGCAGAATTAGGTAAAACGTTCAACCCGCCCCAAGTAGAGGAAAGCGAAAAACTTGCCGGTGCCAGAGGCAGTACCGCAGACGAAGGCATCCGCATCCACAGCATCCGCCTCCCTGGTTTAATTGCCCACCAAGAAGTGATTTTCGGGGCTGCCGGTCAAGTTTACACCCTGCGTCACGACACCAGCGATCGCGCTTGCTATATGCCCGGTGTCTTGCTAGCCATTCGCAAAGTCCTGCAGCTCAAATCCCTCGTTTATGGTTTAGAAAAGATCCTTTAACAGGATGTTTGAAACGTGATCATTGCAACCCGAACCGCCCCCTAAATCCCCAATTCTGGGGGACTCTGAAGCGTAAGTCCTCAATCACCGACACCTACAATGTACACACATCTGGTGATCAACCTCAAAACCCCCGATTTCGACGCACTCGCCCCCCAATTCTGGGGGGAACCGGCATTCCAAGTCCCCCAAAGTTGGGGAGCCAGTGCGGTCTTGGGGTCTCCCCAAGTGGAGCAACTGGCGTGGATTTAGGGGGCAAATCAACCTCAAACGTCAGCAGAGAAGACTTGTGTGTACACCGTAGATCACCGACACAGGACACAGAACCAGGGACACCGGACAGAAGACACAACCCATGCTCATCCCAATAACTCGCAAAACCTTTGAACAGCTCATCCCCGCCGTTGCCACCGGCGCTCAATATGCTTACTATTCCGGCAAGTTTCCAGCTTTCTTAAAGCGGCTGTTAATCTCTGTGGTTGCCGTGGTGGTGATTTGGCTGCTGGGACTGGCACTCGGCAACAACGGCGGCGGCGGCCTGGTATTTTTATTGGGGATAACCGCAAGCCTTTATTGGCTATGGGGTCCCGTTGCTTTAGCTAGTTTCCGCAATGTTGAATGCCGGCGTTATCAGTATGCTGGATTTTGGCAAGGACGAGTTCTGGATGTTTATTTCACAGATGATTTAATCGGTCAAGAGGAAACCGTCAATACCAGAGGAGACCTCGTGATCGTAGAAAATCGAGAGCGCCGGTTGAATTTAGAAGTCGGAGATAAAACCGGCTTTTCCACCCAAATGCAAGTGCCCCTGCGTAAAGAGCACGAAAAGATCGTTAAAGGTCAAGTGGCGCTGATGCTGGTGATGTCCAATCAACCGGATTTAAGCCGAATTTCCAAATACTCAGACATTTACATTCCCAATAAGAATATTTGGGTAAGTGACTATCCTTACCTGCGACGGGATGAGTTTATCGATATCAGCCGGCAATTACGCGAAGCCAAACGCAAGCGGCAATCAGGGACTAGGGATAGGGGCTAGGTAGGGACTAGGGACTAGGGGGAGAAATGCCCAATTCCCAATCCCCAATGCCCCATGCCCAATCCCCCATGCCCAATGCCCCATGCCCCATGCCCAATCCCCATTCCCCATTACATCGCCGTATTCGTCTCTTGACCGTATGCCTGCCATGCCAGGTCTACCAGTCCGTTAACAATGGCGACTGCAACCACCGCACTGCCTTTACGTCCCTCAATGCGAATGTGAGGAACAAGTGAGTCATTCAGACGCCCTTTTGCAACATCCACATCCACGAATCCAGAGGGCGTGCCAATAACCAGCGCCGGCCTAATTTCCTCGGCTTCAATTAATTCCACAAGCGTAGTCAAAGCCGTTTGCGCCTGTCCCACCACAAAAATTCCCTCTGGATAGCGTCTGGCTAGGGTTTCAATGCCCCAAGCCGCACGCGTTCTTTCTTTTTGAGGCCGCGTAATCGCTTCCATGCTGCAATACACAGGATTGGCAAAGGTCGTCTGAATCAGGGGTGCAATGCCAACCTGCACCATTGGCACATCCACCACAATGGTTGTGCGGGCCGCTAATGCTGCGGCACCGGCTTGCAGGGCTTGCTCAGAAAAGCCGATCAAAGACTTGTATTCAAAATCGGCGGTTGCGTAAATCACCCGACGCACAATTTCGTACTCTGCCGGTGAAAAAACGTGATCGCCAATTTCTCGGTCAATAATTCCCAGACTTTGGGCGTCGCTTATATGCCATTCCATCTTGAATCGCGGCATGAAAATCGCGTTAAACCCTGCCGGGTTATAACGGCAGAGGGATGCCGTACCTCCAAACTAAAGTTTACGCGATTCCTTCGCAAAAGCTACACGATAAACCTAACTGATCCGTTTTCAGCTAATCTGGTAATTCGGGACGCTCGGCTCTACAGAAAGAGAAATCCTTTGCCGGTCTTGTGCGCCCCACTGCCTCTAGGTTTCAGAATTTGCAGAAGATTGTTTGAGCATCGGCGTCAGATAAGCCACCAAGGCACCCAGAACAAACCCAATAATATTGCGGAATAAAGGCAGCCACTCCGAGGTGCGGGTGATCACCGGCCCGATTCCGAAGGCGATGAACAAGATGCCCCACAGCGGCGAGAAAATTAACGCCCACTGCCATGCAAATACTTTTCCATCACGGGGTTGAGCCGCAAATCCGCAGATAATTCCACCCAGCACGGAAGTAATCAGGGTGAGAATCCATTGCTCTCTAGGCAGTCCCGGCACAACCCGACAGCCACCCTGACGCAAACAAGTTTTTACAGACTCTAAAGATTGAAGGATCGCTTGATCTTCCCCTTCCTCCCTGACAAAGAACTGATTGCCGAAACGCGTTTGCAACTCGATCCAGAAAGTGCGCGGCAGCAGGGGGTATAGCTCATCGCCAACGTTAAAATTCAGCAAATTGCCGCCACGCGGATCGGCAACAAGCAGAACGCTTTTATTATCTAGATTCCAAAACTTTTTCACCGCACGGCCAGGTGTGCGGTCATATTGAGTTAAAACTCTCAGTTTCCAGCCGGTTTCGGCTTCAAATTGCTCTAAGTCTTTATCCAGTGTTGCTTCCTGATTGTCGGTGAGAGATTTGGCCAAATCAATCACGGCGGTCTGAGTGTCGGGCAGCAAGTCGGGATTTTCGTAAGCATAAGCAGCCGGTGCAAATGCCCAAACCGATAGAGCCAGGATGAATGCAGTGACAGATATTAAAAGTCTTTGAGGAAAACGTATTTGCATGGGAAGTTCTAAAGGAATCTCTAAGGTGGACGCTAATGCTTTGTTTTAAAGGTTAATAGAAAGATAACATTTCTTTACACTATTTTAATTTAGTCTCAAACACAGAACCCCGGCAAAGTGCCGAAGCGCCCTAGATGCGGCAGAATTAAGAGCATTCCCATGCCCCACGCCCTATGTCCGACGCCCATAGATTTCGCACCTATCGCACCGTGATCCTTATCCTCTCGCTCCTGATGGTTCCTTTGGGATTGGCGACGAAGGTGTATCAAGGGCCATTCAGCGGATGGGCTTATGATTATGCCGGCGATGTTGTTTACGAAACCTTCTGGATCTTGCTGGGAGTTTTCATTTGGCCCAAAGTGCAGCCGGTGAAGATCGCATCCGCAGTTTTCATCATCACCTCAGTGATCGAGTTCCTGCAGTTGTGGCAGCCGGCCTTTTTGCAAGCCATCCGCGCAACAACTTTGGGCAAACTCCTGCTGGGTACAACTTTTGTTTGGTGGGATTTCCCGCACTATTTTATCGGGTGTGTTCTCACTTGGTTGGTCGTGCGATATCTCAAATCAAAGCTGGTGCCGGCCTTCAAGTAGGGTTGGGTTGAGTGCCGGTGAACCCTGGGTTTCACTTCGCCCAACCAACGCCCCTGCAAAAAAAACAAGCCCCCTTTTAATTAAGGAGGCTTGTAGGACTCTTAAAAGGAAGATTTCGAGAAAACTTCCTATCGGTAATCTTGCCTTTGAATATCTCGCAAACGAGCTTCAGGACGCTTAAACCGATCCATTTGAGCTTCAAAAAACGCCCGATTTGCCTGTAGGTGTTCTGGATCTGGATCGTCTAAAGGATGAAGTGTTGCAGTGCGTAATGCTTGAATCACCGCCGAGGTGACGCAATACATGGAACGCTGAAAAGTAATCCCTAATTGGATTAACATATCTTCTTCACCGCGACAGTGCTGGCGATAGTAATCCACAAGGTAGGGGGGGAGGAAATGCAGCATATCCTGCATTAAAAGTGTGGGGGGAATGCCGGCAGTACCCACGGGAAACACATCAGCATAAAGAATTCCATAATGGAAATCTTTCTGATCTTCGGGTACTTGGTTAGCTTGAGCGTTGTAAGACTTTGTACCTCGGAAAGGAGCAGTCCGGTAAAACACCGCTTCTACATAAGGTAATGCAGCTTCGTACAGCCAGACAAACCCTTTAGATTTGGGGATAATTTCGTACATCTCACCCCGAATATAAACGTGGTGGTAAATCGGACGACCGGCAACGGCAAAAATTCCATTAACCAGAAAATTCATGGCTTCTGGAACGCTGGTAATTTTCCCTTCATCATAAAGGTCAGACATTTCAAAGAAAACCGGAGCCATCACTTCCCAGAACAAGCCTAAATTGCTGTAATAAGACAGTTGCCGCACTTGTTCAATAAACATTTCTGGGAATAACTTATACAGTCCCAGCATCACCGGATTGCCTTTGAAATAAGCTTTAATTGCCCGATCTGCATTAGCTTTATATTCATCGGTATCGAGATAGGGATCGAATTTACCCCCCATATCTCTGTGCCAAAACATGGCTCGCATACAAGCTTCGGCAAATTCCATATTCACCCGATCATGTAACAGGTGGCGAAATAACCGAGGCATTTTCGTCTTTATTTCCCCTTTTTCCATGAACTCCAAGAGTTCAGGATGAGCCGTGGCTTCTCCGCGCCAAACTCGCAAATCTGCATCGTCACCGGCATAGTGGTTATGCAGTTCTAAATACTCTTTTGGTAGAAAGTATTTAAAGAAGGGAAGTGGGTCTAAAAATACGCGTTCTGCAATATAAAGTAGATCCCTCCAGTAGAAATCCATCGGCACGGCATAAGCTTTATAAATGCCGATAATTTGCATGAGGTTTTCTGGGGTGTCTGGTAGCATTGCCCCACCTGCTTCTAGGCGATGAATGATGTTGGCAAATTCATGCTGGGAGGGGGGGAGTTTGGTGGTTTGTTGGGGAGGAGTTTGTACCATTGTTCTTTTCTCTTAAGTATAAGTTTGAATTTTTTAACCGCAGATGGACGCTGATAAACGCAGATGATGAGGGAAGATTTTTTTTGTTTTGGAGGGTTGGGATAGATTAGTTTTCTGTGGTTGCAGTTTGGGTGTTTAGCTGCCGGCGCAAGTTAATGGCGTGGTAGATACTTAGAACGTCATGCTTCCAGATGGGTAAAATTAGGGTCATGGCTATTTCTTCTAGGGTGTGAAGAATGCCTACGATGATGGCAAGCCAAAGGGCAATTCCTGCACGATCAAGGCTGAACCAAGCAATTGTTGCAATGAAAAGGGTGATTCCCCAAATTTTGGCTGAGTAGCTGTGGTAACTGGCGGGTTTGCCATATTTCAGCAAGTTAACGATCCACCACATTAACTGTGCGAAAACGACGGTTAGCAATGGGATGCGGAAGGCAATGACTAAGTCTTTGTTGACTAACCATGCGCTACTGAATACACAGATATAAAGGCAACGGTCGGCCCAACTATCAGCTTGACGTAAGCCGGCTGTGCTGATTTTGAGGCGTCTAGCAATGATGCCATCAAAGATATCTGAGAGAAAGGCTGCCACGAAGCCGGCAATAAACCAAATGCTTGTTTGACCATCAAGTGCATCCCAAAGCAGAAATGGGCCAATGAGAAAGCGGAAAACAACGAGTGCGGCAGGAATGGAATTGATCACAGAGGTGGGTTTTTTAATGGGTAATAATAATTCTGACTATTACCCATTACTGGACGGTTTTCCGAGACTGTAACATTGCTAAAAGTAGGGGTGCCGGCAGATAGCTTTGCACGTTGAAAAACCTGTTTTGTAATTACTCTGTTTCTGCCAGAATTACTTTTGTGAGTGATAGTTGATGGCGACTTCTTGAGTGCTATTATTTGAAATCGCGGCAACCATTGCTGTGGTTGTGGGTTCACTCCAGCGCACTAACCAATTGGGTTGAATTCCTAGTAAGAAAATGGTAACAGCTAAAACTAAGGCTGGAATGCGTTCTGGCCATTTTATTTTGGGATAGTAAGCCAAGTTGTTATCCAGTTTGCCAAAGCAAGTGCGGTTCAGCAAAATGACAAAGTAGACGGCTGTTAAACCGGAGGCAATGACACACAAAAGTGTGGGTACTGGAAAGACTGGGAAACTGCCTTGAAAGACGAGAAATTCTGCGATAAACCCGACTAAACCTGGAATGCCGGCACTCGCCATTCCGCCTAAAATTAACAATCCACTGACTAGGGGTAAACCGCGAATGGGATTCATCAAGCCGTTGAGCAAATCTAATTCGCGGGTGCCGACTTTTTCCTCAATAATCCCCACCAAATAAAAGAGAATTGCCAGAATTAAACCGTGGGCAACCATTTGGGAAACACATCCGAGAAGGCTAAGCGGGGTGCCGGCAGCCGCAGCGACTAAAATATAGCCCATGTGACCGATAGAACTGTAAGCCACCATGCGTTTGATGTCTTTTTGAGCAATCGCGCTGAGTGCGCCATAAAGCACACTGACTACCCCAATAATTGATAGCCCTGGTGCTACAATCGTCCAAGTTTCAGGAAACAGTTGCAATCCAAACCGAACTAATCCATAAGCGCCTAACTTGGCGAGAATTCCACCGAGAAGAATTGCTATGGGCGGCGAAGCTTCAACATAAGCATCAGGCAACCAGGTATGCAGGGGAACCAGTGGAATTTTGATGCCAAAACCGATTAGCAGAAGGGTCAGCAGAATCAGTTGTGTAGTTAAGGGTAATCCTTGGGTGAGAATTGCATCAAAATCAAAGCTGGTAGAGTCACTCAGCCAAGTCATCCCTAAAAATGCTGCGAGAATTAAAATTCCCGATACGGCTGTGTAGATGAGAAATTTCATGCCGGCATAGCCGCGTTTGGAACCGCCCCAAATCGCAATCAAAAGATATAGGGGGATTAATTCCAATTCGTAAAATAAAACAAACAGCAGCAAATTCTGAGCGGCAAAAGCCCCAGCAATGCCGGCATTGACGAGCAGAATCAAAGAATAGTAAAGCCGGGGACGTTCCACGCCTTCACCGTTGCCGTAAATGGCAATCCATGTCAGCAAGCCGCTTAAAGCTAGCAATGGAAAAGATAAGCCATCTACCCCTAAGTTGTAGGTCAAACCTAATTGAGGAATCCAGGGTAAATATTCCTGAAATTGCAACCCGGAAACGGTTAAACTAAACTGGCTTCCCAACCAGAAAGTCCACAATAGGATAGCAGAAGCGATTGCTACTGCGATAAAACGCACCCGATTTGCATTGAGGTTTCCCGGTAACAATCCCACAAGAGCAGCACCCACTACGGGCAGCCAGATCAGCGTGCTAAGCATAAAGTGTCCTTTGTTCTTTGTCTGCTTGTCCTTTGTTAATAATTAATGACTAATTGTTAATTTTTATTTTAATAATTAGCCATTAATCAACGAATCCAGGTTCTAACTCACCATAGTTACAGTCCCGGTATCTAAATCGTAATAAGCGCCTACGATTTTCAGTTTATTTTCTTGAATTAACTGAGAGAGAACTGGAGATAATTTCAGTCGCTCAACTTGCAGGCTCACATTGGCTTTACTTGCATTTTCTAGCCGATCACCAGATTTTCCTTCAGTGTTTTCAACCGCTGGTCTAATCGCATCGAGCAAGCTAGATATTTGACCGGGAACCTGAGCGCCTTTAATCGTTGCTTCTACCGCCCCACATCTTTTATGACCGACAACAACAATCACTTTTGTGCCTAAGACTAAGCTGCCAAATTCTAGGCTGCCAATTTCTTCGGGTGTGGCGACATTACCTGCCACGCGGCAGACAAATAAATCACCTAATCCTTGGTCAAAGATAATTTCAGAAGGGAACCGGGAATCTGCACAGCCGAGAATTGAGGCAAACGGCTTTTGACCTTTTGCAACTTCTGCAAGACGTGCAAAGTCTTGGTTAGGGCTTAGGCGTTTTTTATCAATAAACCGTCGGTTCCCCTCCATTAACTTTTGTAGAGATTCATCGGGAGTTAAGTCAGTTTTTTGTGCGACTGCCGGCTCTGGAAAAGTCAATTTGGAACCAAGTTGAGAGGCTAATACCCCGGTTCCGACGGCACCGGCACCCAACTTAATCAAACTTCTTCTTGAGAAACTGTTCATTTTTAGACTCTTCCTTTGAAATGTTGAAAAATTACCTACACAAATTTTGAAAGGTGTTCATAAAATCATTCTGCTGATTCAGCATAATTTAGTTTTTAGAAACACCTTCAAAGAATCCCTAATTCCATCCAATGAGCGATTTTTTGATTAACCGGCAATCATGAATGAAAAATGAGACATCAATAACGGCCAGCTCATGAGAACTCCTAAAACAGCGACTCCCACAAGAATGGTTAGAGCGTAAAACTGCGTCTGGCCTGAAACATTGTACCTTAAACCTTGACCGCTGAAAACTGTAGCTAACCCCACAAAATTTACAAATCCATCAACGATATAGCGGTCAATCCAGAAAATAGTCTTGGAGACTAAATCAACCACAAATACAATAGTCAGACGATACAGTTTTGCAGTGTAAAGGTCGTAGGCAAAAAAGTCTTGCAGTGCTTTTGAAGGCAATTGTACCGGCTTTTGCCAACTGTTATTCAGATAAATGAGTGACCCAGCACCGCAACCGAGGACGGTAGATAAAATTAGCAAGCCGGCAGCTAATTGATTCACAATTGCCCAATCTGGTAACAGTGACCAATTCAGCAGCAACAAGGGAACGTGTAAGGTGAAGCCCGTCAAAATCACCATCGGCAACATCATTGGCCAGTGAACTTCGGGCGATCGCACCGTCATTTGTTTGGGTTGGCCGGCAAAAAGTAAACCAAACTCGCGGGTAACACTGAAGGCAGTTAAAGCATTGACTGTAAGCAAAACCCCGACTAACCAAGGTGCACTGTCCCACAAGTGATCAACCATTTGCAGCAGCGCCCAGAAACCCCCTAAAGGCGGCATTGCCACCAAACCGGCAGCGCCAACTATATAGCACAGTGCAGTAATAGGCCGGCGCGACCAAAGACCGCCATATTGTGTGAGATCCTGAGTGATGCTGTTCCAAACAACAGTGCCGGTGCTCATCACCAACAAAGCCATTGCCACCGCATAGGTGAACAGCAAAATTAGGGCGGTTTGGTCTTGCTGAGTTCCCACAGCGATAAACACCAAGCCCATGTAGGCGCTAACCGAGTAGGAAAGCGATCGCTTAATATCAATCTGGGCGATTGCAATCAAAGAAGCCCCCACCGCAGTCACCGAACCAATGAAGATGATTGCATCGGATGCCACCGGCGACAGCGCTAAAACCGGCTGCAATTTAATGAGCACCCAAGCGCCGGTTGATACCACCACAGAATTCCGCAAAATTGTGCTGGGCAACGGCCCTTCCATCGCTTCATCTAGCCACAAATGCAACGGAAATTGAGCGCATTTACCCAGAGGGCCGGCAATTAAAGCCAAACTTAATAAGGTGGCAGTTGTGGGTTCTAATGTTGCTGTTTTGGCCCATTCAGCCAGTTCGGTAAAGTTCCAAGTTCCGGCGATGGGCAACAAAGCCACCACTCCCATCAGTAGAATTAAATCGCCCACCCGCTTGGTTAAGAAAGCATCGCGAGCACCTGTTACCACGAGAGACTGGTTAAACCACAACCCAACGAGTAAATAAGTTCCGAGGGTGAGGACTTCCAAAATTACATAGCTAAAGAATAAGGAGTTGCATAGGGCTAAACCGCACATCCCGGCTTCAAACAGTCCTAGCAACGCGTAGAACCGCGCCCAACCCCAGTCCATCTCCATGTAACCGACGGCGTAGATTTGGGCTAACAAATTTAACCCAGTTACCAACGCCATTGCCCCAATACTGACCACTGAGATTTCCAGGTCAATTGAGAGATTTAAACCGGCAGCACTTAGCCAGCTAAAAGATATCTCTTGTGGCCCATAACTCCAGGCTGCCGGCAGTGAAATTACACTGTGAGCGAATGCTGAGAATGTCATTAAAGCATTGAGATAGCCTGCCGGTCGCGGGCCGGTGCGGCGGATAATTCCCGGCGACCAAAGCGCACCGATTACCGCACCTATTAAGGCATAACAAGGGACAAACCAAACCGTCTGGAGGAGGAAATTACTCATCCACATTGCCTCTGAAATTTGAACAACAATTCTACCCAAAGCACAGCCGGCCTGAAGTTCCACAGTTAACCCAGACGTGTTGGCGAGTGCAAATTAATGTTTCTTTAATATTTCTATAATAGATTAACTTCAGATCGCTATCACTTGATCTTTTAGATCTCAAGGAATAAGCAATGGTAACAGTAACTTCTATTTATGATCGGGAATAAATACTTACGCTGGAGAGAGGCTCAAATGCGCCCGCTCAGCAGATCATTAACTTGAATAATTGCTTACATCGATTTTTATTAATAGAACCGACACACTTTTATTCAACTCAACTTTCGCGCTCAACTTGGGCGTGAAGTCAAGAGGTAGATTAAAAAAATTACAATAAATTTACATAAAGCCTCAAATAAATAATCTAAAACTTAATTGAACCCCGCAACTGTCACCGGCACAGGCACGTCAGAGAATAAACCAGGGTGCCGCAGCTCTATTCAAGTGCTGAGTCCTGATTTCTGAGTTCTGATTGAATGAGAGAGTGTTTTTAGTGGTGAAGAAAGAGAGATTAAGACGACTTGTATCAATTCAAGTGCTGAGTTCTCAGTTCTGAGTTCTCAGTCAACGAAAGAGTGGTTTTTTCCATCACCGGCTGCAACCCAAAATCTCCGAATCCCGGCGCTGCCGGCTCATACTTACACACAATAGACCAACGCGCCGGCACCGGCAGTCTCAATCTCCGCATAACCTATAGCACCACTAAAACCCGGACAGTGCCTCTATATATAGAAAGACTGAATAAAGAAACGCGCCACACCACCGCAATTCCCCCGCCTATTGCTGCGGCGCAGTAGCCGGGGGAATGGTCCCAACGTCGGATTTTTCAAAGGGTGTATCGATCTCAAACCTCACCACAGTTGGGTGTCGGGTGCTCCAGTTGTCAACCTTAGTGAGTGATTCATGCCAGACTTAATTCCTGAACAGCAATCTCAGCTTAACGGTCATTACCCGCAAGCGGCATCGTCTGATCCGCAACGAACCCAAGTACCAACCCCTGATGAAAATCCAGTTATTGAACACACAGACACAAACCCAGATTATTTAGAACCGCATGGTATGAATGGGTTAGAGAAATTCGTTTTAGTGATTGCGGTAATTTTGCTATTCCTTGCCACAGTCAACGCCGGCATTGCGATTTATCGCATTGAACATCAAAACCAGCAGGAACTCCAGCAATAAAATTCCCCAGATTAAATGATGATTTACCAAGGACTGCCAACGATTGTAAAAGCCGCCCAGTAATAAGGATGAGATAAATTCACATCACCCAACTTAGACAGTTCAGCCGGCAGGGGCACCCCTGAAGCCAAACCGGGAACGCGTAACTGAGCATTTTCTAAACGAATCTCACCGTTCAGCATGGCAATTTGTGCCTGTCTCAGCGCCTCAGCTTTCAGCGGGACTTGATCCAGTTGTAGGTAAAACTCAAGCATCAACGCCAAGCTGCCAAGATCACTGACGTACCACAAACTCGCCACAGCCGTTTTCACCCCACTTTGCACGGCTAAGCCGGCAAAACCCAACTCTGCCTGCTCATCTCCTAACGCAGTCCGACAAGCACTCAGCACCAGTAAATCCACTTGCGGACTATTTAGCTTCAACTGCCGCAGTTCGAGCAAATTTAATTGAGAGTTCCATAACTGGATGTAAGATTGACTCGGATCTCCTGGTAAAAATTCGCTGTGGGTTGCCAAGTGAATAATTTTAAAATTTTCTTGAGCGTGTTCAGACTGCAAATTTTCTAGGGTGAAATCGGAATTGAGAAAAGATTTTCCCGGCCACAATTGTGTCGTAATGGTTGCCAGTTCCACCGGCACTGCCGGCAGGGGACCCAAGGTTTCAAATTGCGAAGCCCCCATTGCTAAAACTTGTGTGGCTTCGAGTAAACCTGGGCGGGTATCAGTTAAATTCAGGCTGGGAACCAAACTGAGACGGTATTTTTCCATCAAGAACCGGCTGCCATCATGCAAAGCAGCCACCGGAAGCGATCTTAAACCGGGTTCCGTTGAAAACAGCAATGTATCAATATTTTGCGCGGTTAAAGTCTCTTCCAGCGGTGCAATCAACCACTGATAAAGTTGCTGGCTTGAGGGCAAATAACTCTTCGTTTTCTGTTTGCGCGGGTTAACAATTTCATTGCGAAACTGAGTGGCGAATTGCAGCAGTGCCTCTTGCTGTGCTTGCGGGACAATCTTGTGAACGAGTTCGCCGCTAGGTGTAAGCAATACTAATTCCAACTGTTCGGGCCGGCTAAATACATACACCACAGCTGGCTGGGTTCCCGTTTGCTCTGCCACAGTCAGCAACTTGTTTTTGAGATTGCTAATGCTATTATCCGCAGCTAGGCCGGTGGAGAAATTCTCCCCAAAATATTGCTGAAATTCTTGATGGCGAAGTTCTTCAATTTTCAGCACCGCATCTTCTAATAACCCCTGATCGAGGGCATTGGCGATTTCAATGCGGAGAATACTTGCCCTCAAAACTCCCTGATCTTCAAGATCGGCTAAACCGGACGCGATACTATCTAAAAAAGGCCGATCAATACTGTCATAAAGTTCAATAGCATTCCCTTGAATATCTCTAGACAGCCGGTTTTGATCTTCCTCGCCTAGATTTGAGTTTTGATCGTCTGTGGGTGGGATTTCTGGTTCTATCGGTGGTAAAGATGGCGGTGTTGGTTGATCGGGGGTTGCTGTAATGATTTGAATATTGCCTTGGGTATAGGTGCCGGCAAACGATTGCTGGGGCAAAATGCTATTGTCTGACGCCGTAGAAATTGCGCCAGATGTGCCGTTTACTGAAGCGTTTCCGACGATAAACGGCGCAAGGGGAAGACAATTTGGATCGCTCGAACAACCTCCCCCGTGAGTAATAGTAACTGCCCCTCCACCGGCACCGCCAGCCGTGGAAATACTAGCGTCAGTCCCGTTGCGATCAATAAAAGTGGCGGTTGAGCGCACAAAAGAAGCCGTTGTCAGTGATA
The DNA here is from genome assembly GCF_014695715.1 of Microcoleus sp. FACHB-68. Taxonomy (NCBI): domain Bacteria; kingdom Bacillati; phylum Cyanobacteriota; class Cyanophyceae; order Oscillatoriales; family Microcoleaceae; genus Microcoleus; species Microcoleus sp. FACHB-68. Next base: position 175,162 of record NZ_JACJOT010000001.1, on the reverse strand, counting down.
CTGCGCCTCCGATGCTGGCGCTGCCACCTTGGGCGTTAATAAAGCCGGCAGCAATATCAGCCGGCGAATTGATGGTAACGTTGCCACCATTTCCTGTACTTCCACTGGTATCGAGGTTGCCGGTTGTCACGGAAGCGCCGGCAGCAATTGTTAGGTTGCCCCCACCGACACCACTTGTGGAAAGATTTCCCCCTGTCAAACTTCCGGCAGCGGTTAATGCGATCGCCCCTCCGGTGCCGGTTTCGGAACCCGTGTTAATATCAGCCGTTGTTAAATTTCCCGCCGCATTGAGTGCGATCACGCCGCCTGTGCCGGCAGATGAAGACGCATCTACAATGCCGGCTGTTGTATCAATATTGCCGGCGCTACTTGAAAGGGAAATATTCCCCCCATTTGTAACAATGTTATTCGTCGTTAAATTTCCCGGCGCATTCAGTGTGATCGCCCCTCCTGTGCCGGCAGATGAAGACGCATCTAAAATGCCGACTGTTGTATCAATATTGCCGGCGCTGCTCGTAATTGTAATATCCCCACCCACTGCCGGCTGCCCGTTTTCTGAAACAATTTGAGGGGTTGCTTCAGAACGAGCAGTAATATCACTGGTAAGGATATTTCCAGATGCGTTCAGAGTAATTGCCCCGCCATTTCCGTTGGCACTGCTGCTATTTAATAAACCAGCCGTTGCGATTGTACTGTTAGAACTCGTAATATTAATGATTCCGCCTTGCGTATTAATTGAGCCTACTGTAATCGCACCGGAACCTGATAAAATAGCTGGCCCTCCGGCAGTTAAAATATTGTTAACCGTAATTCCATTTGTAATCGGTTCATCTGTTAAATTAAAAATTGTTTCTTCTTGGATGATTTCTCCAACAGTATTTGCAGAATTTGCTAAATTTGTTAAATCAGAGCGTAAAATTAAAGCCGCGCTGTTATTTAAAGTTGCAATATCCGGATCGGTGCCAGAAATATCCGTATCCGGCCCAGTAATTGTAATATCGCCCCCCGTAATACTGCCTTTTGCTTCAATTTTAAGAGCTACGCCGGTGTAATCTCCAAAAACTACATCTCCATTGGCACTAATAATTGGATCGAAAAAACTAATAAATTTGCCGGCATCTCCCGCTTCATTAAGAATTGAAAAATTCCCCTGACTAGCAAACCGAGCATCCCCAGAAAAAACGCCGTTTGTTACAAAGGTCATATTTCCTCCGCTTTGAAACGGCGTTCCTAGATGATTCAGCGCCAAAATATCAATGTCCTGGGTTCCGCGAACATCAAGATTCCTTCCAGCCACCGCACTAAATGGATTGGCCAAACTATCGCGCACTTGCAACGTATTGCCGGCAATTAAATTTAAATCACCTGTTGTGCGTAACTGACTTTCGACTAAACTTAAATTATTGTCGGCTGCTAGTAAGGCATTTCCCGAATTAATCGCTAATTGTTGATTGTTATTAAATGAATTATTAGAAATTACAACATCCCCAGGTTCCACTCGAATTCCCGAACCAATTAATTCAAGTTGCCCATCCTTATTCAATGCAATTTGGTTTGCATGACTTCCGCCTCCTGTCAAGAGTTCAGGCAAAGAAACCGGATTAACAGTGCTTTCATCTCCGAGTCCCTGAATGCCGGCAGCCACATCTAAACTTAATATCATTCCTGGTTGCGAGAGACGCATCACATTCTCACCGGGAACAGCCGCAATCGTAATTTGGCCTCCAGGTGCACTTAAACTGCCGGCACTGATAACAGTTCCAGCTAAAAGATTTAAATTTTGCCCTTGAGCAACCGCCAAGTTTCCTAAGTTATAAATTGCACCGGGTTGAGCCGTTGTAAATGCAAAAGAATTAGGAGATCCATTCAGAGGCGCATAATTATTTGCTCCAACAGAACGGAACCAAAGAGAATTAAAACCAATTCCGTTTGCCGTCGTTGCGGTAAAAGAAGCCGGTACGTTTAAAGAAGCGTTAGAACCAAAAACAAAACCCGCTGGGTTCATTAAAAATAAATTAGAATTGCCGCCAGTAATAGAAATTAGCCCATTAATATAAGACGCATCGCCGCCATTAATCCGAGCTAAAATATTGCGAATGGCTGGATTAGAAAGAAACTGAGCCACTTGACCGGCATCAAGGTTAAATTGATCAAAACTGTGAAAAAGATTGGCCCGATCACGCGATAACTGTCCGCCGGTAATATTAAACTGATTTCCCTTGGGGATAACCGTAGTGCCGGTGCCATCGGATGCTGGCACAATGGGTTGGGCCAATGCCGGCACAGAGCAATTTAAACCGCTGAAAAGAAATAGTAAAAAAGCAGATTTCCCTAAAGTATCCTTGTGCCTTGGCATCCGTAACTCCCCAGTTCTGGTCGCCGCTTCAACTTTGACAGTGGCGGGTGTCACCCAGCACCGAATATAACAGAATTAGTGAACATTCACCGGCCTCATCAATTAGGGATACAAGGAATAGATGGCAGTTATCACCGGCACACCAAATTTTGACAGCTTAGCCGCCAGCCAAGAACGAGACGTTGTTTACTGCAAAGAAGGCAGCGACAGCATCACAGGGGATAGCGGGGATGATGTGCTTTATGGCGATAGCGGCAACGACTTGCTTTACGGCGGTTTAGATAACGACATCTTACTGGGCAACTTTGGCGATGACACCCTAGACGGCGGAAAAGGCGAAGATATCCTTTATGGAGATAACGGAAATGATAGCCTGCGGGGCGGCAACGGTGCAGATCGCTTGTTTGGCGGTGCCGGCAGTGATACTTTAATCAGCGATAGCGGTGCTGATCTCCTCAATGGTGGACAGGGATCAGACACATTTGTGTTTGGCAAAACTACAGGTGGAGTTAATCTCGTTGATGCTGCCACCGTTACAGATTTTAAAGCCGGCGAAGACATCATTTCCTTAATTGACGATTTAACCTTCGACGACATCAAAATATTTCAAGGCAGTGATGGGTTTGCCAAGGATACAGTCATTCAGGAGATCGCGACGGGACGGTATTTTGCAGTGTTGCGGAATGTAGACAGTCGCACTCTCACCGGCAACAATTTCCCGGCAACTCCATCCCCCACACCGACAGGTGAGACGCCTACCCCACAACCCACACCGATACCCACTCCCACACCCACGCCAGATGCCGGCAGCTTAGAGTTTAGCGCAGCCAACTTCTCTGTTAACGAAGATGGGACGCCGGTGATCGCCGTGAGTGTGCGCCGCATAGGAGACAGTGTGGGGGCAGTCAGTGCGACAGTAACGCTAACAAATGGCAGTGCGGTTACCCCAGATGACTACAGTAATACATCCATTACCGTTAACTTTGCCGATAACGACATAACCACTAAAACACTTAGCATTCCCATCGTGGATGACGCCTTGATAGAAGGGAATGAAACCGTTAATTTAACCTTGGCAAGTCCCACCGGCGGCGCAACAATTGGGGCGCAAAGTACCGCCACTTTGGAAATTTTAGATAATGAAGTGCCCAATCCGGGGACTTTACAGTTTAGTACAGCCGACTTTTCTTTTAATGAAGATGGGACGCCGGTTGTACAAATCACAGTTACGCGAGGCGGTGGTAATGCCGGGGCAGTCAGCGCTCAAATCTTCCTGAATGATGACACAGCCATTTGCCCCGATGACTATAACAACACACCCCTAACCGTTAACTTTGCCGACGGAGATAATTCTCCAAAAACCTTTAATATTTCCATCGTGGATGATGCCCTATTAGAAGGTAATGAAAACATTAACTTAGTGCTGGGAAACCCCACCGGCGGCGCAACAATTGGGGCGCAAAGTACCGCTATTTTGGAAATTTTAGATAATGAAGTGCCGCAACCAGGCACCTTAGAATTTAGTGCTGCCACCTTTAAAGTTAATGAAGATGGAGTGCCGGTTGCCACCGTAACAGTGACGCGCACAAATGGCAGTGATGGCGCAGTGGGGGCGCAGGTGACGCTAACCAATGGCACGGCAATTTCCCCAAATGACTATAACAGTGCGCCGATCTCAGTCAGCTTTGCTAATGGTGAGGATACCCCCAAAACTCTAACCATTCCCATTGTGGAAGACACCCTTTTAGAAGCAACCGAGACAGTTAACTTAGCCTTGGCTAGTCCCACCGGCGGCGCAACGATTGGGGCGCAGAGTACCGCCACTTTAGAGATTTTAGACAATGAAGTGCCCAATCCCGGCACCTTGCAATTCAGTGCGGCCAACTTCTCTGTTAATGAAAATGGGACGCCGGTGATTCAAGTAACCGTCTCTCGTGGCGGCGGCAGTGATGGGGCAGTGAGTGCCACAGTAAATTTGAGTAATGGCACCGCAGTTGCTCCAGATGATTACACAAATACGCCAATTACTGTTAATTTTGCCAATGGAGAGAATACGCCCAAAACAGTCTTGATTCCCCTCGTGGATGATAGCTTAGGGGAAGCGGACGAAACGGTTAATTTAACCTTAAGCGCACCTGCCGGCGGTGCCACATTAGGTGCCCAAAGTACGGCAATTTTAACGATTGAAGATAATGAACCGGGGCAGTTGCAATTCACGACGGCGGCTTTTAGCGGCAATGAGGGCGACACCGGCACTCCTATACTTGGCATTGCGAAAATCAGCCGCACAGGAGGCAGTTACGGGGCTGTGAGTGTGGGAGTGCAATTAGACACCCCTGCCGGCAGTGCCACCACCCCAAATGATTACACGAATAATTTGCCCCTGACGATTAACTTTGCAGATGGGGAAACCAGCAAAGATGTGCTGATTCCAATGGTGGGAGATACCACTTATGAGCCGGATGAATCAATTAATTTAAGATTAGTTAATCCTGCCGGCGGGGTAACGTTAGGTTCTCAACAAACAGCGACTTACACGATTGTTAATGATGACCCTGATATTACTCCTCCCACCGCAGCGATCCAAGTTTTAGATATCACCCAAGGCGGCAGTACGACTTACACGTTTACGGTGGATTATACAGATAACGCCGCGATTAATGTCAGTAGCTTGGATAACAATGATATCCAAGTAACGGGGCCAAATAACTTTAATCAGTTGGCAACATTTGTTAGCGTTAACCCTGCCGGCACCGGCACACCGCTTACTGCCACCTATCAAATTAACGCCCCCGGCGGCAGTTGGGATCTTGCTGATAATGGCAGCTACACAGTAAATCTGCTCACAAATCAGGTTTTGGATACGACAGGTAACACTGCCGCCGCGACTCAAAGCAGCTTCAACGTCAACGCGCCCTTGCCGGCAGATTCAGCGGTGAGTGTGGCGACAACGACAGCGAGTGTTTATGAAGACAGTGGCAGCGGCTTGGTGTACACGTTTACTCGCACCGATAGCATTAATACACCGCTGAGTAGCACTCTTACGGTGAATTACACCGTGGCCGGCAGCGCTACTTCGGCAGAGAATGATTACTCGGCGGTTGGTGGCATAGTTACTTTCGCTGCTGGTTCTGACACGGCTACCGTTTCAATTATTCCAACGGTTGATTCTGCGATTGAACCAGATGAGACGGTGGATCTAACTCTTTCAGCGGGTGCCGGTTACACGGTTGGCACTCCAAATGCGGCAACCGGCAAGATTCTAGATGATGACGGGCGGGTGCTCAATGCCAACGATGCCGGTTCTGGTTCTTTGCGACAAGCGCTGATTAATGCTAACAACGCCCCTGCCGGCACCTATACCATCTCTTTAAGTGGCATCACCGGCACAATTAATCTGCTCTCAGCGTTGCCGGCAATTAATAATAATGTCATCTTAAACGGCCCAGGTGCTAATTTTCTGACCGTGAAGCCATCTGCCTCTGCTTTTAACATTTTCACGGTTAACAGTGGCAAGAGTGCCACCTTCAATGGCTTGACCATTGCAAATGGTTTTGCATCTCAGGGCGGGGGCATTTTGAACAATGGTGGCACCGTGAGTGTGATTAACAGTGCCATCTCTAATAACAGGGCAAGAGATGCCGGCGGGGGCATCTATAACAGCGGCGGCACAGTCAACATTACGAACAGCACGATATCGGGCAACAACGCTTACAACGGTAGTGTTGAGGTTACCTCAAGCGACGGCGGGGGTATTTATAACGCAAACGGCATCATTAATCTCACCAATAGCACCGTTTCCGGCAACCAGGCGATAGGCTCCGGCGGGGGTACTACCTACGGCGGTGGCATCTTGAATACCGGCGGTATAGTGAGCATGATCAACAGCACCATTGCCAGTAACTCAGCAGATTTTGGCGGCGGTATTTCTAATGGTGGTACGGTGAATGCTAAAAACACGATCATTGCCGGCAACACTGCTAATTCCCCGGATTTCGGTGGCAGTCTAACTTCACAAGGCTACAACTTGATTGGCAACACCGCCGGCACAACCATTGCCGGCACAACCACGGGTAATAAACTCAATGTTTCTGCTAATCTTAGCCCCCTCCAAGACAACGGCAGCACCACGTTAACGCACGCTTTGCTCTCTGGCAGTCCAGCTATTAATGCCGGCGATCCGGGCGCAACTGCACCCGATCAACGCGGGGTAATTCGCGCCGGCACACCTGATATCGGGGCGTTTGAAAGCAATGGTATCGTGCGTTTAGGCACATCAGGTAATGACGTTCTCACCGGCACAGTTATCACCAATCCTTTTTATTTACAGTTCCCCGATATCTTTTTAGCCGGTCTTGGTAATGACACTTTAACCGGCAATGGTAACAATGATACGTTTATGTACACTAGCATCGGCGAAGGTGTTGATACCATTACTGACTTTAACAGCGGCGATAAATTCCAATTCACCTCGGCTAACTTTGGAAACTTAAATGCTGCCGGCTTTTCAGAAATTACAGTTGCTTCTGCTGCTGATAATATTAGCTCTCACGAGTTAATTGTAATTAATACACCGGGCGTTAATAGCGCAGACTTGGTGAATACTGCTTTATCTACTCAAAGCGGCGCAGGAGGTGCCGGCGGTGCCGGTGGTGCTGTTTTCTTTATCTACACTAATGCTTCTGCTGAGCGTGTTCTGGGTTACGATCCGGATGTTGACACGACAGCCGGTGGCGTGTTTGACATTGCCAAGCTAGGTAGTTACACGCTGAATGCGGCAGAGATTACTTTTGTGTGAGTTTGAGGTTTTTTAGATTTTTTAACCACAGATACTAGCGCAGCGTGCCCTTAGGCATAGACAGATGAAGTTTGCTGTTTGATGCGTTTGGTTGTAGAACTTTTGGATTTTTGCTAGAGTTCTAGCGTTAAAATTTCTGAGTGATTGGGATGGCGGCTGTGTTTGCCGGCAGTCGCCCATCTTTTTTAAAATTGAGGTGATTTTATTCATAATTTTTGCTGATAAGTTTGTCTGTGGACAATAAAAACTTAGTAAAAATTTAATTTTTGAATTAGCTTGCTTTACCCTATACTAAACGTTAAATCAACGGATTTTAATCGGCTAATGCGAGATTGTACTTCTAATCTGTAGCGTTGAAGTTTAGGTTTAGCAAAAAATATTAGGAAAGTACCCCAATTAGCACACTAAACCCATGCGTGAACAGATGACGTATCTCAGGATTGTAAATATACGTGGAGATTTAATTAAAAGATCCGGATAGTAATAACTTGTGTTAGAAGGGACTGAGAGTTTTTGAGAGGTTATTAAACAATGGTCAGGGATGTACGGTCTTACGATATTATCGGTTATGGTGATGAAGTTCCAGGGGTTCTCGCTCTTGTCGCGGCTGCCAGGGAATACCGTCGCAGAACGAATCGCTATCCGCGAGTTCTGTTAATGTCAAAAGGCAGCTTACAAGAAGGAATTGGGGGCCATTTAGTCAGAGGCGGTCTTGCTTATTTAGATAGAAGTCAGGTGAGCCGAGATCTGCAAAAATCTTTAGGTCTAGATACCTTTGGTTCACCGTCGGCACTCTATAGAGAATTCTTGCAAAAATCAGGTGTAATAGCGATTGGGCTTGACCCCCGTAAAGCGAATGCAGCACTGAAAGAAATGCTGTTGCAAGCCGGAGTGGATCTGCTCAGTAAAGTAGAAATTCAGGCAGTCACTAAAGAAGGCCAAAAGATAGCAAGTATAACGACCTCTAGAGGAGTGATCTATTCCGCAAAACAATTCATTGATGCAACCGTTAATGCGGAATTAGCTCAAGTTGCCGGCGTAAAAAAACTGAAAGGATTTCAAACATTTGGGTTACCTGAATCTGAACTTCCAGTTAGCCTAGTTTTTGAAACGCAAGGACTTAGTGTTAGAAGGCTAAAAGAACTCGAGTATACCTATCTCAACCGCTTCACCAATCGTAGCGATACCCAGGCTCAAAAATATCTCCTACACGCTGCCGGCATGAATGCCAAGCTAGCAGAACAACTCAGGTTGGAAATGATCGAACCTAGGGGTAATCTTAGAACACTTTGGGGGGGTCATGATTATATCGATGTTCGTTCGCCGGCGCTCTCTGTAGCCTATCATTCATTCAGAGGAACGAAGTTATCTTTTAGTGACACAGGGATTATTTTAGACGAGGGAAATATAGCCATCCTTCCCGGTGAAAGACTGTCTTGGAATGCGCTTTTATTTGCCGTCACCGGCAGTGAAGCAGAAAGCTTAGCCAGAAGTGGCGGCAAACCTACGCCTAAAATGCTAGAAGAAATGTCTTTTGTCGCAACTTGGCTGAAGAGTTTGGGCGCGACTTCTGTTACTCCTGCATCAGAACTTTACATCAGACACGCTGGCAATGTCACAGGAGTTGTAGAACCCTTAACCGGCGCAAAAATGCTCATGGGTGGCGTTCCAGAAAGTGAAGCTTTGGCCTCCTTTGCTTATCACTTTGATGTGCGCGGCGGCATTAAAGGAATGGGTGAAAAAGCAAAATCTCAAGGATGGGCGAACAGCTTGATTTTTAAACCTCCCGTCTTTAATATTGGCATCCGACACGCATTAATTAAAAATGTTCCTAACCTTGCAGTTGTCAGTCCCGGTTCGGGGTTTGAAGGGTTTTCTTCTTCTGCCGGCAGAATAGTTGAATTTAATGCAGCCGTCGGTCAAGGAGTGGGAATTGCGGCAATTCAGGCCCTTCTCACGGGTAAAAATATGGCAGATGTCTCTAACCGAGAAGTCAGGCAAGTATTGGCTGAAACAGGTCAACTTCCTCGAATTTATGGCAGAGCAAATCCTCAGGATGGATTTTTATTAGCGCAATTTGAATCGCTAGTGACCGGCGGCGCTGTTGTTGCCTAATTTAGTGCCGATTTCTCGTTATCTCTAGGGGCGTTTTTTATATCGCCCCTAGGAGACGAGAGAAACTAAAAATTCAAAACTCAGACTGCCGGTTTGTCACTTCCGACCATACTAGGACGTGGCACCGGCGTTCGGAACAACCGTTTAAAAGCCGCCTCACGTTGAGCCGGTTTTTCTTTTGCCCAACTAGACAAACTTTCATAGAAAAAGAACGAAACTCCAGCTAACCCGCGTTCGCGAACAGCCTTCACTTGAGCTTGAATTTGTTCAAGGGGAATTGCGCGGCCTTTAAGACCTGTTAAAATGCCAATTCCTACGGGTACATGACTATTCGCAAGCTGAATTTCTTCGCGATCTAATTCAGCAATAAATCGGTCGAGGTCGTTTCGATAGACTTGCACAACAATTTCTTCGACGAATCCCTTTCTTTCCCAAGTAAACCAGTCTTGTAAATGAGCCGGTAAAGCGTAATGCAAAGGATTGGGAGACACAGAAACAATACAATTTTGTTTCCGAGCTTTTACAGCTTGAAAAACCCGCCCCATAAAATCATTGATTTTATCAGCACGCCAGCGTACCCAGAAAGTTTCTTTAGGGTCAGTCGAAGGATCTTGACCAATTTCTTTTTTGTACATCTCAACTGTATAAGCATCGTAGCCAAATTCATTGGGCAATCCAAAATGGTCGTCAAATTGAATTCCGTCTACATCGTAATTGGTGACAATTTCCGTAACTAAATCGATGATAAATTTCTGAACTTCTGGGTGAAAAGGATTCAACCAAACCCGCTGATGTATGCCTTCTTTCCAAGTCTTAGAACCGTCCTGCCGGCTCGTTAACCAATCAGGATGGCGTTTAGCTAATTCAGAATCTGCCGGTGCCATAAACCCAAATTCAAACCAAGGCATAACGGTTAATTTTTTTTGATGCCCTAGTTCGATAACTTCCTTGAGCATATCTCGTTTTTTCACCTCCCAACTTGGGTCAAGAGATGCCTCTAACGGCGTCACTAACCTCATGGAGCTTCCGGTGGCTTTTTCTGCAACCTTGCTAGGGTAAAGCGTATAACCCCAATTCCAAACTACAGGATAAATTGTGTTAAAATTTAGCTGAGCAAGACGTTGCACCGCTTTAGAAAGGTTGGCGCGAGAAAATAGAACTTCACTGTCAATATTCGTCAGCCAAACCCCTCGAATTTCTCCATTTCTATTAATTGAACTGCCTCCAGCAGGAGTGGCTGGAATTGGCCTACCGGCCTGCGCGATATACTGCGAAGGAACTCCTCCTGAAATTCCCATTGCTTGACATAAAAAGCTTGCCACATCAGCTCGGCTTACTAGCTGATTAGGGTTAAGTTTTTTAACATCAGGATAGTTGACAACAATCTGTTTTTCTGTTGCAGAAGCAAGGGCGGTTTTGGCATAGTCAGGAATTGCCGCAGCATCAGAAAACGCTGCCTGCAAAGTATCAGATGTAGACCGAGCCGGCGCATATTTTAAGCCACTTGCTAGAGCGACTAAAGCTTGAACACGGGAAATATTTTCAGCCGGCTTAAAAATCTGACCTGGATAACCGGAAAGAAAGCCGGTTTTGTAAGCGCTGCGAATCGCACCGGCAGCCCAATGATTGGCCGGCACATCCACAAATTCAGAGCCGGTTCTGATAGCCGTTGCATTATGAAAAACCGTGTCAACCATTGCTGCAAACTCAGCCCTGTTTACAGGTGCATCTGGCTTAAAACTGCCATCGGGATAACCATTAATCACCCGCTTTTGTGACAATTGTTCAATACACGGTTGTGCCCAATGCCCTTGAACATCTTTTAACTTTGATTGAGCGAATGCAGGAATTTGCTGTCCCGCAACTGTGACAAACAAAGCCAGCAAAAATGCAAATCCAAACCACCATTTCCGAAAGTTAAACATCGTGTTAATTGCAAACTCCTCTCGTTAATATCCCAAATTTCTGGTTAAGCTCACCACTTGTTCAACAAAGAACGTAGGTTGGGTAGAGCAAAGCGACACCCAACCAATAAGCTTAGGGCTTAAACTAAAGATTCATCGCCCGAATGCTATCGCCCCTAACGCCAAACTTGAACGCCTTTACCTGACAATGTATTGACAAAAACCTCACCGTTCGGGCTAAATGCAAATGGCCCTCCACCCGGTTCAATCGTTTGTAGAACTCGCCCTGTTGCCAAACTCCACAGAATCGCCTGATTTCTGCCGGCACCCCCAGGCGGGTGAAGATAAACATAACCGGCGAGGATCTGCCCATCTGGACTCAACTGGGAAATCCAAGCGCGTTGGTAAGCCGGCTCGTTACTCAAAGGAATAACCCGACCGGCCTTTAAATCCCACATTCTTAACGCTTGAACACTCTTTGGATCGTCAGCTTGGGCGAGACAGTCATAACCGCAAGTGCTGGCGAGGGTTTGGCCACCGGCAACGAAGGCAAGCGTTCCCACCGCCCCTCCATTATCTAACGTGCGAAGCGCTTGGCCGGTTCCGAGATCCCATACTTTAATGGTTTTATCTTGACTGCCACTAGCAACGGTTTTACCATCTGGCGATATCTTCACCGCTATCACTGTGCCTGAATGCCCCGTCAAGGTGCGGATAAGTTGGCCGGTTTGCACGTTCCATAGTTTGACGGTTTTATCGGAACTGCCGCTAGCAAGGGTTTTGCCATCCGCACTAAAAGCGATCGTCCGAACTGCGTAGGTGTGTCCGGTGAGGGTAGACACTTCTGCGCCGGTTTGCACGTTCCAAATTTTAATTGTTTTATTAGACAAGCCGGCAGCGACGGTTTTGCCATCCGGACTGAAGGCAATTGACCAAAGAATATCGCCAGTCAAGCCCGCTTCAGGCTCTTGAGAAGACGGGCCAAATGATTCGCCGGCTCCCCCTTTAAACAAAGTACGCACCAGTTGGCCGGTTTGCAAATCCCACAGGGAAAGCGTACTCTCATCTCCACCACCAGCTCGTTCATGGTTGTGGCTGCCAATGGCCAAAATTTGGTTGTCCGGACTAATAGCCAGTGAGGTTATTGCCGTGTACAGATTGTTGGAGATCGTGCTATCCACCGGCAGCGTATATGCCAGCTTTGCTTGATCCCACGCTTTCCCCGCCTCGGTTGTGGCTGCCTGGGCAATATACTGTGCCGGCACTGTAGACGGGGAGTTGCCGGCTAAAGCTTGACACAAAAACGTTGCCACATCTGCGCGAGTGGCTTGCTGGTTTGGCTTCAGTGAGCGCACACTGGGATAATTCACTGCAAGACGCTTCTCAGTGGCAGCAGCAACAGCATTGAAAGCATAGCTGGGGATATCTGCGCTATCTTCAAACGTTGCATTTAAGGTGAGAGGCGCAAACCGGCTTGGCTGATATTTCAATCCATTTGCCAGTGCGACTAACACTTGCACGCGAGGAATGTTTTGGTTGGGATTGAATACTTGATTGGGATAACCAGAAAGAAAGCCGGTTCGATACGCTTGGCGAATTGCAGAGTAAGCCCAGTTACTCGCACTAACATCATTAAAAGAACTGGCATCGCGCACCGGCGCAGTATTTGAGTATGCCTTATTAATTAGAGCAGCAAACTCGGCTCTCGTCACCGGCTCGTTAGGGCGAAAGCTGCCATCGGGGTAGCCGGCAATGATCTGCTGAGTTGTTAGCTGTTCAATACAAGGTTTTGCCCAGTGAGTTTGGATATCTGCAAATTTGGTTTGAGCGGATGTGGGGACACTGATCAGTGCCGGTGTGACGCTCAAGGTTAGGAGAAAAGCCGATTTACTCAACTTCATAAATAGTGTTGTGCGAAATCGAATGCAACGGTTTTGTATCATCACTAATGGCTTGTTTTTAAAGCCGGCTGTTACGAAATCGTTATGATACGAACTATTTCCAACAGCTTTTACCCCATACCCGGTAATAAATGCAGGTATGTCTTCACCACAAACAATCAAAACGATTCCTTGGTTATGGCTCACAGGAGTGTTCCTAATTTACGCCCTGATAGGCCGGTTTACAGCTTCGGTGTGGCCTGCCGCTTTGGCTTTAGCTTGGACTTACGAATGCTATTTGTTGGCTATTGATTATTTTGACTCTGAAAGTTTGGATTTTTTTAACCGCAGATAAACGCAGATAAACGCAGATGTTAGCGAATATCTGCTGTTGGGTAGCAGATGACCGCAGATAGTTTATCTGTGGTTAATAGAATTATCTTGGATGGGATTTTGCAAGAGTTTCTGTGATGCCGGTTTAAAATTCACACAATTCTGCAAATTGTGGGAATTCTTTCCCTCTTACCCAGCCAATGGTCACTGGAAGATGTCCAATGGGTGGATTTTTAAAGTTTGGTTGCATTCCCTTTTTGTATTCCAGTTTTCGGCTTTGCCAGTTGAGTTCTTTATCAACCAAGCTTGTAAATTTTTGATTTTTTAAGTTTCCCCATCCAACTTGGCTATACATCTTTTGCCAATCTTGTCTCTGCTTTTTATAAATAATTTGCTGGGCGCTAAACCCTAGTTTTCCCTCGCTGGATTCTCGCCAAACCTTATCAATATTTCTTAATTCATTACAGGGTAAGTTTTCGATTTCTGTATAGTCTATATACCCTCGTGATTGTGATTTCTCTCCGGCTAGCTTCAAAACCAATTCATAAGTTTCTCGATCCGCTGCTTGCAAATTCTTTTGCTTTAAAAAGTTTTTAAGGTTTGTTAGGTTTAAAATTGGCTTTATCGGCTTCGGTTTCGGAACCTCTGGCATATTGACAGACATCGAATCTGCGGCAGCAACAACTCTCATAGGTTTTTCACTTAAAGATTTGAGAGCCGGCGATAAAAAGATGGTAAAAATTAAACATCCTAAGATGGTTGCTAAGCCGAACCGTTTCCATTTATAATTGCCTAGCCTCAACTTTTTAATTGGTGATTTCCGAGGAACAAATTCAGGTTTATAAAAATTCCTTTGTTCTTGAGCAAGCGTTTCTGAATTCACCTGTTTTGGAATTACCGGCTCGAAAGAATTAGGGTTTAATTCGGTAACGCTGCCGGTTAAATCTGCGTCTGTGCTGCTTTCTGAAAAACTTTCTACAGGTGGGAGGGTTGCAGGAATGGCTGCCGGCACTTCAGCAGATAATTCTGGAGGATTGGACTCTAATTGCTTGAGTTTTTCAGCTTTGATTTGATTTTCTAAAAGGGATTGTTTTCTAACTTCATCCTGGATTAACTTCTTAAAAAATATTCTGACATAGTTAAACCCAACGGTTCCCACCATTAAACCGAGAAGAGTAATAACTAAGTAAATAAAGATAGCATTCCCTGAAAAATCCATAATTCCCACCTTAAATAGGTTTGACAAACACGACGATTGCTATTCCCTTTCAATTAAAGCAAAAAAGGATACTCTAAAATTTTTTAGCCGGCAACTTAACTCAACACTTCACATTGCAACTGACGCCAGGATTCTAAACGCCACTTGGCAAAGCGTTTCCATCTTTCCATCAAGGCTTCATGAGCTAAATCAACCCATTCGTCTTCGTTAATGACTAGCAAGTTTGCTTCAATCAAACGATCAAGTAGATCGCTGATGATTTGCCGGCTGGCGGAATTGTTATCGGCAAGTTCTAATAACTGAGATTTAGGGAGACGTTGCCGTATATCCTTAACATTTGTCCCAAAAGACACTAACTTCAAGAAAATTCGCTTGAGCCAATCTTGCTCCTGCTGTGTCAAGCTTTGATAGAATTGCTCAGCATATTGGTCAATTGCTCCTAAAATACCTCCTAACTGTCGGTACTTGTTTAAAGTTAGCTGATGAGTTTGTTGATCTCGCTCTTTCCAAAGTTGGGTAAGGGTGAACTGCAATAGCGATAAATAGCTTTTCTCTTTCGTAATATCTTGCAGTATTGTTTCTAGTAAACCTGGTTCTAACTCATAACCTTGAAGGGTTGCCGGTGCTGCAATCGCTTGCTCTAAATCTTTTCCAACTAACGGCGGGATATAAACAGCCCAATCTTGTATAAGCTGAATTAGGGAGGGTTCGTGCAAGCAAAGTGCGATAAAATCAGCCTGCACCGTAATCACAATTGCAAGCTGTCTGGAGGAAATTTCAGCAACTTGAGTTAACAGTTGAATGAAGCGATTGCGGGTTGCCGGCTCAGAACAAACTGTAAACACTTCTTCAAATCGATCTATGACTAATAAAACCCGTTCTGAAACCGGCAGATGTTTCATTAACCAATCTAAATCGGGCGCTTTGTCAACTAGAGAATCAACTTTTTCGGCATCGCTTGCCGGCAGCCATTGGCAAAAGGTGCGTTTTAATTCCGCTACCGGCTCATTTCCCGGCAGCATTTCTAATACTCGCCAGCTACTTGCTTCTAATAAAGGAATCAAGCCGGCTTGAATCACCGAAGATTTGCCACTTCCGGCAGCTCCAATCACCGGCACAAAATTAGCAAACTCCAGCTTTTGCCGAATCATTTGAACCACCTGCCGGCGTCCGAAAAAGAAGTCGGCACTTGTGCGATCAAACGGCAGCAATCCTTGATACGGACAGGTTTCACCGGCAGCCGGTGGTGTCTGCTTGGGTGGGTAGCTAACTAAACTCAATAAGCGTCCCGAACCCATGCGGATTGGTTGTTGATACTCACCGTCTTCCCGATGCAGGTTGATATCTTCCAGCTTGCGCGAAATCAAAGTCAACAGCTCATCAATACTGACTTGTCCATCACTGCCGGCATTCTCTGGCAGCAATCCTTCCAGCAAAGCAGTGGTAAAAGCGCTATATCCCTTGCCGTAGCTTCTCCCAACATCGACATTTGCAAAGCTACGGCAAGCAGCAATTAAATGACAATCTGGCTTATAAGTAAAAACACTCAGGGTTTTTCTAATCGAATCGCCTTCTAAAAAGTAATCGGCATGGCAGCAATCGAGCAGAACCACTAAACTACTCAGATCGGCTTGAGAAATTACATAATTAAGGCTGTCAAGGGCAACGCCATGTTGCTGTGCGACAATTTGCTTGCCTTCCATTTTGATCGTGCAGTCGGAGGCAGCGAGATAGCCTTTCTGCCGGTCAAGTTCGTCAAAAACCGTGATGCCATGACCGCTAAAGTAAATCAGCGCATCACTGCCTGCAGCTTGCTTTTGCAGAAATTCTAGCAGGCCGCGCCCCAACTGTTTGCCGGTGACTCGCTCATGTGCGACTTCATAGCATTCTTTTTCCGGATTCCAGCGCTTTGGCAAGCGTTCGACTTGGAAATCCCCATGCTTTTCCAATCGTTGTGCAACCGCTTCTGCATCCCGGATCGGCTTTGTCAGGCTGGGTAAGCCGTCATAATCAGTAATCCCAACGACCAACGCATACCGCGTCATAACTACCCCTCATTGGTTGTTCGCGAGCAATAAGCACGACTTTCATTTTCCCGATATGCAGATGCGACTCCCAAGTGCATTTTAACGGCACTGAGCAAATTTGAAGCATTCCAGATATTTTGCCTCCACTGCAAAGGGTTACTCAGTTTTAAATTTGATCCCAAATCTTCTGGAAATTTCTAATAACTGTAAACTTGTGTAAAGTTTAGCGTTCAGTTTTGACTATGATCTCCCGCCGCACGTTCTTGAGCGTTTTGTTTGCCAGTTGCCTGACTTTATTAAGTTGGCTCAATTTTGCCCCCGCTGCCACTGCCCTTGGAGGTAAGTTGCCTGCTATGAATCAACCGGCACCTGAATTCACCCTGCCGACGAACACAGGCGATGGTGAGGTTTCTCTGTCTGATTATCGCGGTCAGTGGGTCGTGCTTTATTTCTATCCCAAGGATTTTACCTCTGGCTGCACGTTGGAGGCACGCCGGTTTCAGCAAGATTTACCCAAATATGTCGATAAAAACGCTCAAATCTTGGGAGTGAGTGCGGATTCTGTCGATTCTCACGCGGAATTTTGCGATTCTGAAGGGCTGAAATTTCCGCTGTTAGCGGATGCCGGCGGCACTGTCAGCAAAGCCTATGGCTCTTGGAACACCTTTGTCTCGATGCGTCATTCGTTTATTATTGACCCAGAGGGCATCCTGCGCGAAACCTTTGTTGATGTCAGACCGGCCATTCACAGCACCGAGGTTTTAGCTCGCCTCGACGAATTGCAAGGCGCTGCTTCATAATAACGGGCATAGGGCATAGGGCATTGGGCATTGGGCATTGGGCATTGACCAACGGTTAATGTTTTGACTTTAGCTTTATGACCCTTGCCAATTCGTTATTAGCAAGTTCGCAATTAGCTATGGATTTTGAACTTCAACCCCAGCCGCCGGTAGCGCCAGAGATGCCGGAATTTGCTGAACCCCCCATTCCTGAGTCTTTGGAGTTGCGGCTGCCAGATTCCGATGAAGTCCTATCACTGACAGCAGTTGAGGGATTGGAACTCGCCGTTAGACCCGTGCCGGTGAGCGTAACTTTAGAGAGAAACTCGACAGCGGCAAAAGCGTTTCTCTCTGAACTGGCCCAAATTGACCGCAAAAGCATTTCTGATCAGGAACTGCAGCCGGCTCGCATTCAAATAGGCTTGACTTTTGTTGGGTTTAGTGCATTGGCGATGGTTTTGTTGCTGTTGCATATCAGCAGCCTGCATCCAGGTTACAGCCTGGTAGAGCGGATTGAGGCGTACTGGTATCAATACATTTGGTTTGTTTGCATGGGGGTTGCCGGCATGATGATATTGGGAAGGGAGTCACTTCGGCAGCCGGTGAGCGAGCGCCACGATTCAGATAATCCAAAACCTGAGTAATTTTAGCGCTGTTTAGCCGGCATATTGATACATGGAAATCTTAATTGTTGAGGATGAACTTGAAATTGCACGGCTAATACAGCATTCTCTAGAAGCAGAAGGTTTTTCCTGCCGCAGTTGTCGAGATGGCCTCACTGCATTGCAGACGTTCCGAGAGCAACCGCCCGATTTAATTGTTTTAGACTTAATGATTCCTGGCTTGGACGGCTTGGAAGTATGCGCTCGAATTCGCCAAAAACCCGGCGAGAAAGACCCTTATATTTTGATGCTGACAGCTAAAGGTGAGGAAATTGACCGCGTCATTGGCTTATCCACCGGCGCTGATGATTATTTAGTGAAACCTTTTAGTCCAAGGGAATTGGTGGCTAGGGTTAGAGCACTATTGCGGCGCAGTATGCGGCAAACCGGCCAGATGCAAATTTACCGCACCCAACATTTCACAGTTGATGTAGATCGACATACAGCCAGCCGGCATCTGACTGCTAATGAATCTGAAACCTTAGATTTAACGACGTTAGAATTTAATTTGCTCGCTACGTTTATCAGCTATCCGGGTCGCGTTTGGAACCGATCTCAGCTCATTGAGAAATTGTGGGGCGATGACTTTTTTGGAGATGAGCGAGTCGTGGATACTCATGTGGCGAGATTGCGTAAAAAAATTGAACCTGACCCAGCCAATCCGACTTTTGTTAAAACGGTAACTGGTGTCGGTTATAAGTTTGAAGATTTAGCCTAAAAATATAAATTGGGTAAAAGTATCTGACAAATAAAAGGATTCACTTATTGGTAGTCAGAATAAATAATTGTGTCTAAAGTTAGTCTGCACTCACGCTTATTTTTATCTCACCTCCTGGTAATGATGGTGGGGGTAGGTAGCTTTGTTGCGATTGCTAAAGTGTCTTCTCCGCGTTTTTTTGTTAGGCAACTTGAACAATTAGAAGGGCCGGGATTTACTTTACGCTACGCTCGAACTCAACTCATTCAAGGGTTTGATGTTGCCTGGAACCGGGGGACTTTTTGGGCGGTGCTGGTAGGTGCTACGGCTGCCGGCGGCTTGAGTTATTGGGTGGCTAAACGGATTACCCAGCCTTTAACCCAAATCGAACAAATTACTCAAAAGTTTGCTGCCGGCAATTTGGATGAACGAATGCCGGCTAGTGAAATTCCAGAACTGAACCAATTGGGTGCTAGTTTTAACCGCATGGCGTCGAGTTTAGAAGGGGTTGAACAGCGACGCCGGCAACTCATTGGAGACTTAAGTCATGAGTTGCGGACTCCGCTAACCGTCATGCGGGGTTATTTAGAAGAGTTAGCCGATGGCAGAATTGAAGCGTCTCCTGAAATTTACTTGCGACTGGTAACAGAAACGCGGCGTTTGGAGCGTTTAGTTAACGATTTGCAAGAACTTTCTAAGGCTGAAGCTGGGTATTTGGCGATTAATCTTCAGCCGGTAAATTTGTATCCGTTATTAAAATCACTGGTAGAAAAATTTGCCGATCAACTGCTCGAAGATGGGCCGGTTTTACAATTAGATTGTGCCGTGCAAGTGTTGCCGGCGCTGGCAGATATTGACCGCACTGAGCAAATTATGGTCAACTTGTTGGGTAACGCACTACGTCATACCACAGCCGGTTCTATTACTGTTCGTGCTTGGAGTGAAGCCGGCAAAGTTTGGGTGGAAGTAATTGACACCGGCACCGGCATCGCACCCGAAGATTTGCCTCATGTCTTTGAGCGCTTCTGGCGAGCTGATCGGTCGCGTTCTCGTAATTCTGGAGGCACCGGCATCGGTTTGGCGATTTCCCGCCGGCTGGTTGAGTTGCAAGGTGGCCAGATTCAGGTGGAAAGCCGGTTGGGAAAAGGAAGCGTTTTCCGATTTTTCCTCCCCCAACCTTAAATAGGCTGTGCTAAAAACAAATCTTAAAGAGTGCTTTGTAAATTTATCCCTACAACAGATTGACACAAAGTTTTCATACACCTGTCATATTAGACTGTTAATTTACAAGAGTTCATTCCCAGGTTAAGCATTGAAATCTATAAATTTTTAACCAAATTGTAATTTTGGAAGATTTTAAAATAAATTTTCAATTCATAATATTAGCCTATTAATTGGTTTAGCTTTTATTTGACTTGGTGACGATTTCATGAAATGAGAATCAAAATAGTTAAAAAATATTATCATTATGTCATCTGTATTTTTAGCAATTATTCTCGTTGCTTTGCTTAATCTTTCGGGTGTGGCAGTGATCACTTACCTTTTTCCCAAACACGACTCCCACGATTAAATTTGCATGAATGATGAACCGGCACTAAATAAAACAAGGTGCGAGAAATGAGTGTTCGTTTCACATAAAAAAAAGGATGGGCGAGCGACCCATCCTAAACAGTCAATCAGGAAATCTATTTAAAAACTTTGAAGCGCTAACCAGTTATTGTTCTTGAGCCGGCAGCGGTGCCGGTTGCACAGCTAACGTCAGGCTTTGGCCATTGCGACGCAATTCTACTTGCATATCCGTCCCGATTTTGCCTTTTTCAACTTCTTGTTGAATGCTGCCGGCATCGTTTACTGGTGAGCCATTCAGCTTTTGAATAACATCACCGACACGTACTCCCGCTTTGGCTGCCGGTGAATCTGGCAAGACTTTCATCACTAACACGCCTTGATCTTCATTAACAGTCACAGGGGCGTTAGGATTTTTATTGATATTTTCCTTAATTTCTGGGGTTAGCGTTACCATTTGGATGCCTAAATAAGGATGTTGCGCCCTGCCGGTGGTTGCGAGTTGATCAGCAATTTGTTGCGCTTTATTAATCGGAATCGCGAAACCTAAACCTTGCGCCCCACTAATGATAGCCGTATTCATCCCAATTACCTCACCGGCTTGATTCAGCAGTGGCCCCCCTGAATTACCGGGATTAATTGCCGCATCGGTTTGAATAAAGCTGACTCGCTTATCAGGCACTCCAACTTGAGAACTTGTGCGCCCTGTGGCACTAATAATTCCCACAGTTACCGTATTATCTAATCCCAAAGGATTGCCGATGGCAATTGCCCATTCACCGGGTTGTAGCTGCTCAGAATCACCCAATTTTACACTCGGCAAATTATTAGCTTCAATTTTAACAACAGCAACATCTGTAACGGGATCGACACCCAAAACTTTGCCCTTAAACTCACGTCCATCTTTCAGCGTTACAGTTACCGTGTCGGCACCATCAACCACATGAGCATTGGTCAGAATATTACCGTCGGAGTTAATAATAAAACCTGAACCTGAACCTCTTTGAACCTGCGTTTGAGGTGGAATTGGAACCTTAGAGCCAAAGAATTGACGGAAGAAAGGGTCATTCAAAGCATCGGGTATCCGGGAAGTCACGGTGCGAGAGGCATCGATCCGCACAACAGCCGGCCCAACATTCTGAACCACTGAGGTAATAAAATTAGACTCGGTCGAGATTGGCAATCGAGATTGAACGATTGGACGAGCCGGCACCTGAGCCACTACAGATGTTGCCGGCTGCAGCGAGAGGGCTTTCTGAGACGCTAAGTAAGCTCCTGATAGAGCCATGCCGGCACCCAGCAAAAGTACCGACAGATAGCTAGCTGGCTTTTGCCAACCAGAGCGTGAAGCATTGAAGTCGATGCTGTTCGGTTGGCTAGAGTTATTTAAATCGCGGGGTTGTGTTTGCATTGATATCACCTGCTGCAAAGACGTCAGAATCAAGCGCTCTTGGCTTTAGCGAAAGCAGCCTTCAAGAGTTGACTCTTTTTAATTTAGATAGTTGATATGACGCTTTTGTGACAAACTTGTCTCAAAAGCGTGATAATTTATCTTCTTGCTCTTTGCAGCTCAAACAGGTTGGTTTTTAGATGGGAATGGGGAATGGGGAATGGGGCATGGGGCATGGGTCAAGGCTTCGCCAACCTAAAGGTAGGGGCATGGGGCATTTCTCCCACTCTCCCCCTCTCCCACTCAGGACTCAGCACTCAGGACTCAGGACTCAGCACTTTCATTGCATTCCCCGCAACACTTGCCGAATTAAATCTGCCGGCACTTGATCTGTTACGGTTGCTGCACCGATTTTTTCTGGTAGTACAAACCGAACTTTTCCTGCCTTGACTTTTTTATCGCTTTGCAAACTTTCCAGAATTTCTTCAATATCCAAAGGTGCCGGCAATTGAGTGGGTAAACCGGCTTTTTCAATTAATGCCAACTGCCGACGATCGCACTCTTTATCCCACATTTGCAACTCAACGGCTAGCTGACTGGCTGCCACCATGCCGATGCCAACCGCTTCCCCATGATTGACGACTTTATAGCCGGTGAGGCTTTCTACAGCATGACCAATCGTGTGACCATAATTTAAAATTGCCCGTAAGCCCGATTCTTTTTCATCTTTGCTCACTACATCTGCCTTACTTTGGCAAGACCGGCTTAAAATTTCTAGCAATAAATCAGCACTCACATAGCGCATTTGATCCAAGCGCTTGCACTCTTCCAGCTTGACAAATAACTCGGCATCCCAGATAACACCGTACTTAATCACTTCCGCCATGCCGGCTCGAAATTCCCTTGCCGGCAGCGTTTTCAGCACATCGGGATCAATGAAAACCAACCGAGGTTGATGAAATGCACCGATCAAATTTTTTCCTTGGGGGTGGTTAACGCCGGTTTTGCCGCCAATGGAAGCATCCACCATTGCCAAAAGCGTTGTCGGCACTTGCACAACATTAATCCCGCGCAGCCAAGTTGCCGCCGCAAAGCCGGTCATATCGCCAACGACGCCACCGCCTAACGCAACCATTGTTGAGGAACGTTCTAAGCGGTTTTTCAAGGCAGCATCGTAAATTTTTTGCAGCGAGTTGAGGGTTTTGTACTGTTCACCGGCAGGCAAAATGCAGCTAGCCACCTCAAACCCAGCGGTTTTTAAGGATGCCTGTACCTGTTCTCCGTAATGCCGGTATAACACCGGATTCGATACCAATAAAACTTTCTTACCGAGTTGCAGCGGTTGCATCTGTGCGCCCAGTTCACCTAAACTGCCACAGGCGATTGCAATCTCATAAGACTGCTGCGGTAGATTCACGCGGACGACAGAAGCCATAATTCAATCTCTAATCAATCTTTAAGGTTACTGCACTTAGTAAGTTTCTACCGCAGTCTTAGCCAAAAGTCGAGTGTGCCGGTAGCAACCCGCTTGAGTATGCTGTATTCTAGCCCGCGCCATGTTTCAATAGTTCTTATTAGATTTTGATGGAGAAATGTAAATGAGCGTAGATGCAGCCTTGTCTTATTTTCTGCTTTTAGGCGGTGCGTTTGGAACTGCTGTGGTGCTGCTGTTTGGCTTAAGAGCTGTCAAACTGATTTAAAAGCTAGGTTCTCGTTCCCAGGCAAGCGCTTGGGAACGAGGAGAATCGCTGAGTTAACTTGCTAGTTTCGCCGGCACCTCGGCTTCGTTAAGTTTGTGTTCTGCCTCATTTGCCAGAAACTCAGCCACCTGCGCTTCAATTTCATCGCGCACAATCTGCCGGTATTCTAAGAAATGCTCATTGTGAGCGCACACCGTCAGGTAATGCTCCCAAACCGCCGGATTGCGCTTAATAATGCTAAATAAGTGATGCCAGAAGATCCAGCGAGTATTGCGTTTGAAACCCTGACGCCAGCAGACAATCAAGAAAGCGCGTACATCCACCCAACTGGGCCATTTAAACGGAAGTTTGCATACCGGCGCACCCATCATCAGGAAACAGCGATAGGTACGATCCAGAAATAGCTTCGGATCGTACAGTTGCCAGAAAGCCTCCACATATTCCCTGGCAATCTCTTCTAAAGGCCGAGTGGGAATAAAATTCATCAATGTAGTTTGATTGATGTTGCCGTCTTTGTTCCGCATCCGTCCTTCTTTTTCTAGCCGGTTCCACAGTGCGGTATGCGGCAACGCTTGCAACATAGCAAACGTTGTGCTAGGAATTGCTGCCAGCTCTGCAAATCGGACAATCCGATCACCGGCACCCGATTTTTCCCCATCAAAGCCAATAATAAACCCAGCCATTGGCCGCAGCCCAGCACGCATAATCGTCTGCACCGCATCAATCAGCGAACTGCGCGTGTTTTGAAATTTCTTGGTTAGTTGTAAACTTTCTTCATCCGGCGTTTCAATCCCTACAAACACCGCATCAAAATAGCACTCTAACATCAGCTGCATCAGTTCCGGATCTTCTGCCAGGTCAATGGATGCTTCTGTATTAAATCGGAACGGATATTTATGTTCAGCTTGCCAAACTTTTAACTCTTTCAGCAACAACTTAACATTGCGTTTGTTGCCAATAAAGTTGTCATCTACCATAAACACACTGCGCCGCCAGCCTAATTCATAGAGATAATCCAACTCGGCTAGCAACTGTGCCGGTGTTTTGGTGCGGGGTTTGCGACCATAGAGTACAATGATGTCGCAGAATTCGCACTGGAACGGACAGCCGCGAGAGAACTGAACCGACATGGAATCATAGGCGTCGAATTCCAGCAAATCGAAACGCGGAACGGGGGTGCTTGTCACATCCGGCTTCTCACCGCCAGATCGGAAAATTCCTTGCGTTTCACCTTTTTGAATTGCCTCGACAAACATCGGCAGCGTGATTTCCCCTTCATCCAAAATTAGATAATCCGCACCGGCTTCTGTAGCTTCACAGGGAACCGAAGTTGGATAAGGGCCACCGACTGCGACTCGCTTGCCGCGCCGCTTGGCTTCGCGAATTTGTTCGAGCAAATCTACTTTCTGGACAATCATCGCAGAAAGAATGACCAGATCCGCCCATGCCCAATCTTCCTCAGTGACAAAGCGAATGTTGCGATCAACCAGCTTAAATTCCCACTCCTGAGGCAAGATTGCTGCCACTGTCACTAAACCTAAAGGCGGCAGCAAAACCTTGCGATTCACAAGTTCTAGGATTTTCTCGTAAGACCAGAACGTTTTGGGAAATAGAGGATAGACTAGCAAAACCCGCATTGATAAGCTCCTCACACTGTGAAATTAACATCTGAGTCTAAATGACTTAAGCTTAACGCGACTTGACTGC
Organism: Microcoleus sp. FACHB-68; assembly: GCF_014695715.1. Classification (NCBI taxonomy): domain Bacteria; kingdom Bacillati; phylum Cyanobacteriota; class Cyanophyceae; order Oscillatoriales; family Microcoleaceae; genus Microcoleus; species Microcoleus sp. FACHB-68. The sequence continues at coordinate 150,029 of NZ_JACJOT010000001.1, read as the reverse complement.
TTTCCCGGTTTGTACAACCGGCAGCTAAGTAAGTGGAAAGTGCAAAATTGTCGCTTGTAAAGTTTTGTAACAATCCAGAAAATTCCACGGGGTCAACCTATATAAGCCCTTTAAGCAATTTCATTCCTCATGAAATATAGCGTTCACCGGGAAGCTAGAGTTATGAACCCGCAGCAAAGCCAACTTTATCAACAAATCCAAGCATTTTCCCTTGACGATCCCGATGCGAGATGGTGTTTTAGCCGGCGACTGGCAAAAGAAAAGGGCTGGAGTGATGGCTATACTCAGCGCGTGATTGCGGAATACAAAAAGTTTGCGTTTCTGGCAGTCGCGGCGGGACATCCGGTTTCACCATCTGAGCCGGTTGATCAAGTCTGGCATTTGCATTTAACTTACACGCGATCTTACTGGCAAGAATTTTGTCCTCAGATTTTACAAATGCCTCTGCATCATGAACCTTCTCGCGGAGGTAGCAGTGAACGCGATAAATATAACGATTGGTACAACAAAACACTTGCCAGTTATGAGCATTTTTTTGGGTATGCACCCCCTAATGATATCTGGCTTCCCTTGCACATTCATATCAATCACAGCAATCAATTCGTGCCAGTCAACCGGCAACAGAATTGGATTGTGCCGAAGCCAAGTTTGGATTTCTTGCCCAAAATTGACTGGAATCAGCCGGCAATAATGGCAGTGCTATTTGTTTTAACCCTTGCTGTAAGCGGCTGTGCTTCTTCCCTACAATCGGGCACTTTCCCCAATCCGCTTAACCTAACGGGGCCAACATTTTTGGCACTATATGTATTTTTAGGGCTTGTCAGCATCATCTTGGGAGTCCTTCAGGGCCATTATCTGCGACTGCCGGGTGGCAACTCTACTGTTGAACTGGATTTGTATGAAACTGCCTACCTCAGCGCCGGACAACACCACACCGTGGATACGGCAATTGCCAGCCTTGTACAGCGAGAACAAGTGGAAGTGCATACAGGAAGCCAGCTCGTTCTTACAACAACTTTAGAGCAGATTAAGCACCCACTGGAACAAGCCGTTGCCGCAGCAATTGAAAGCTATGGAAATATTTATCAGGTAAGAACAGCGATTGCGGTTACTGCTGCGGTTGAGCAAATTCGTGAACGCTTACAGCAATTGCAACTGCTGCTGAATCAAAAGCAAGCTGATTTTGTTCGGATCTTTTCAGCAATTCCTATTTTCGCTTTGTTGGCACTCGGCGTTACCAAAATTTTCGTGGGACTCTATCACGACAAGCCAATAGGGTTTCTGCTGTTTCTGTGCATTCTCACCGCCTTCATTGGGTCAATTTTTCTATCTTCATTGCCGTTTCGTAGCCGGTTAGGCGATCACGTACTCGTGAATATTCAAAGTCATTTGGGACGTCCAACAGTTGCTAGCACCACTGATCCGCAACTTCCAAGGGCATTTGCTGTACTGGGCGCTGGCGTCTTAGCCGGCACCACACTTGCCGGTTTAAAAGAAGTTTTCATTCCTCCTGTGGCTGCTAGTAGTAGTGCCGGTGGCGGTGATGGTGGCGGCGGTGGCGGTGATGGTGGTGGCTGTGGTGGTGGCTGCGGTGGCTGCGGCGGCTGCGGCGGCTGCGGCGGCTGAGACATGAGTAAGTTTTAGCGATTTGCCAGATGAAATGCAGTTCCTTGTGTTGAAGGGTTGCCGGCTCATGTAAAGTTTCGTAACCATCCAGATAAATGTATGAAAGCAATGCCAATAAGCAGATTGCGGATGAGGTGAAGATATGATTAGTTCGTTCTCCGACACGCCTGAATTTTTCGTTTTGCTTGCTCCCCAAACCGAAGATTTTTTATGTTTGGTAGAGGATACGGATGGGGCGAAACTGTGGGAATGGACTCCCTTCATCATGAGGGCAATACAGTTCAAAACCTTTCAGGAAGCGCGGGAGAAAGCCGAAGAGTTAGTTAGGGATCGCCAAGAAGGTTACGAGCTAGCCGTGTGTCATGTTTTAGTATTCGACGACGGGACACATTTCATGTGGGGAAAGCAAGAAATCATCAGAAAGGGAAAGGGCTTTTCAACAATTGAGATAAACGCAGTCAATAAACCCTTATAAGCAAATAATGATGAGGTGAGGATATGATTGGGCAGGTTTTAGGCGAGCGTTACCAAATTCAACAGCAACTCAGCAAAAAACCCGGACGAGAAACCTTTCTGGCGTGTGATCTCGTAACGCAGGAACTCGTGGTTGTCAAAATTCTGAAATTTGGCGGGGACTTTGAATGGGATCACCTGAAATTATTTGAGCGAGAAGCTCAAATCTTACAAACCCTATCGCTGCCGGCAATTCCTAAATATCTCAATGGATTTGACCTCGATTTACCCAATTGCAAAGGATTTGTTTTAGTTCAAACTTACATCAAAGCCATATCCTTAGAAGCCCATTTAAAAGCTGGGCGTACCTTCAGCGAGGCAGAGGTGAAACAAATTGCTGAAAATCTTTTAGAAATCCTGATTTACTTACACGAACAAAAGCCACCGATTATTCACCGAGATATCAAACCCAGCAATATTCTGTTGAATAACCGCTCAGGTAATTATGTGGGAAACGTGTATTTGGTTGATTTTGGTTCTGTGCAGAATTTGGCAGCGGTGGAAGGAGGAACTTTTACAATTGTGGGCACCTACGGTTATATGCCGGTGGAACAATTTGGCGGACGGGCAGTACCGGCTTCCGATCTCTATAGTTTGGGGGCAACGTTAATTTATTTAATCACAAGAGTGCATCCCTCTGATTTGCCGCAAAAGGATTTTCGCATTCAATTTGAACAAGTAACTGAGTTAAGTTTTGAATTCAGTCGCTGGTTGAGAAAGATAGTAGAACCGAGTTTGGATAAACGGTTTACTTCGGCTCAGAGAGCTTTGCAAGCGTTGAAACAACCCGATTTCATCGATTCTGCGCCGTTAATTCCTAGAAAGCCGGCAGGTAGCAATCTATTACTTACCAAGAGTGCAGCCGAACTGCAAATTATTATTCCATCATTTTTTCAAGTAGAATTATCTAATTTATCTAAATTTAATTGGTCATTATCAATTATTATAAAAAGAATGTTTAATGGTTTACAGATTATAATCGAGAAAATAGTTTCATTCGCGGTTCTTATTCTTATTTTTGGTTGGATGTTTATCGGTGCTTTAGCGGCTAGCTTTCAATTTTTTCCTTGGGTGCCGTGGGTAATACTAGGTTACTTGTTGCTTCTTGCTATTTATAAATTATTTTACAGCGTTCGGCTACACATAGATCGAGACAAAATTTACTTTATTCAAAAAGCTTTTGGATTTCAAACAATTACTTTATCCTTGAGAAAAGATATTCTCAAAATTGAGCGAATTTGTCCTTATATAAAAATTGTAGAAAGCGTAGACAGTTATTCATCTAATCTTGTTCGCAGCTCAATTGCCATTTGGGCAGGCACCCAGCAATATGAACTAACAAATTTGACGGAGCCAGAACTAGATTGGTTGGCGTATGAGCTGAGTGAATGGTTAGAGTTACCTATCGAAATCCGCCAAGTACATACAGTAAAATCTACTAGCTAATTGATGTTTTTGTTTGAAATCTGCTTCCTAATTTACCTTACTTTATGTGTGAATTAAATGAACTCGTGTTAGAAACCCGTTGCTATCCGCAGGGCAGCTTTGAGCGTCAAAAAAGGCTGAATTTAATTATTGCAAAAATGCAGCGCTCCACCCAAATTTGGAAAGCGCCAAATGTGCCAAGAGATGATTATCAGGAGGCACTTCAGCAAACTTGGTTATGGTTTTGTGAAAATCTAGATCGTTACGATCCTAGTAAAGCCGGGGTCATGACTTGGTTCAATAATAATTTAAGATTTAAAATTCTTAATCGCTGGCAAGAAATCCAAAGAGAAAGAGCGAACTTTATCGATTTGGAAACCCCCTTGAATAAAGATGAAGCACCCTCCATGTGGAATATTCCAGACAGCCGGCCTGAACCTTCAACGATTATGGAAGACCTCCTAGAATGGTTGGAGAAAAACAAAAAAGAACTCAAACGAATTCATGTAAGGAACTGCCCAGATGTGAACTGTTATATTTTAATCCGCTGTCGGTTGCCGCCAGAACCTATTCCTTGGGAAACGCTTTCTAAAGAACTGAAGGCTGCTGTTCCGACATTGAGCGGTTTCTATCAACGCGAGTGTATTACTCAGCTCCAAAGATTTGCCAGAGAAGGCGGCTACCATTCCTGACGTAACAATTAATCATGAAAGACTTAACTTCTTTTAGTACCTTTAGCATTCCCCTAGCTCCCAAAGATCGCTACGCTGCCGAACAATTTGCGCGGGAGCAACCAACTGCCGAAAAAGCAACTCAAGTTTATTGCAATACCCTGGCCGTTTTGGTTGTCCATTATTACTTGCGAATGCTTGCGATTTCTACGCATTTAAAAACGGGTTATAGTTGGAACGCCGGCTGTCGTCTTGGGGCAGATATTGCTGATTTATATTTACCAGGAAAAGGGCGGTTAGAATGTCGCCCCATTCCTCTAGGAGAAGCAACCTGTGCCATTCCCCCAGAAGTTTGGGCAGATCGACTCGGTTACATCGTTGTCGAGATCGATAAAACTTGTGAAGTCGGAACGATCTTAGGATTTGTTCAAATTGCCGCACCCACTATTTCCCGCTCACAATTGCAACCGCTTGACGCCTTACTAGAAATATTGCACTCTACACCGGCACTCGTTCCTTCAGTCGGATTTGTCCGTTTAAATCTATGGTTACATCAAGTATTTGATCCAGGTTGGCAGGCTTTTGAGGAATTAATTTCTCAGCAACAATCCTGGGCATTCCGCACGCGACAGGCTGAGTCTGTGAGTGTTTGGCAACCGATTGAACAGTTGTATTCTAGTCAAGAGACCGCTATTCTGCAAGATGAACATTTCTCCCCCAGCGACGCCCTCAGTTATTTAATTCAGATAACTGAAGACGAAGAAGTGCGCTGGAAAGCGGCTGAACTGTTGTGGGATCTCGCCCCGGAAAACCCCCATGCCGGCATTCGACGCCTCACTGATTTGAGAAGCCAATTAGCCGGTTATGCCGGCGCTTTAATGGTGGCAATTTTGCCAAAGGCTGATCAAACTTTCGCGCTATTATTGCGAGTTTATCCGCTGCGCTATCAATCCTATTTGCCAGCCGGTTTACAACTGGAAGTGAGCGGACAAGATGAATTGGGTAATCTTGTGAAAGAAAATGTGATTGCCAGAGAAAGCGATGACTACATTCAGCTAAAGTTAATTGCAGAACCGGGAGATCGGTTCAGTGTTGCCCTCAAGTTGGACAATGCCCGCTTTGAAGAACACTTTATGGTCTAATGCCAAGCGCAAATGAGTTATGGGAAAGCAGATTATCTTCACAATTGGTGATGGCAGCTTTGAGCAGGGATTTCCCGTAGAGTTTCAGATTCGAGACGCTGGACAAACTGCTTTTACGATTACGGGACAGCTACCTCCCGCAGTGGAAATTCTGCAATATTATAACCATTGGCAACAGGCTTATTGCTCTTTAGACAAAGTGCGGCATAAATTGCGGCGCATCAAGATTCCCTCTAACCAAACAAAAAACGTTTCCAATTCAAAGGAATGTAGTAAATTGGCAGAGGATCTTGAAACCAGTTTAAAGCAGTGGTTTGATTGCTTACCTCTGCAACAGTTTTCCGAACCGGCTCAGATTATTCTGCAAACTCAAGATCCAGCATTGCGCCGGCTTCCCTGGCATTTGTGGAATTTAGTTGAGCATCGCCCTGATATCGAACTATGCGTTAATTTCCAGCATCTTCCTAGCACTCAGCCGGCGTGGAAGCGACTACCAAACCCGGTGCGAATTTTGGCAGTTTTGGGCAGTGATGAAGGCATTGATACTCAAGCAGATTTGCAAGTTTTGCAGCAACTACCGACTGCCAAAGTAACGCAATTACAAATGCCGCACCGTAGCCAACTGATTGAGACACTGCTTAAACAGCATTGGGATATCCTGTTTTTTGCCGGCCATAGTTTTAGCCATAGTGAGGGGAAAGGGGGACAGATTTATCTCAATGAAACAGAATGTTTGTCCCTGAATGACTTGCGACTCGCCTTACACTCAGCCGTTCAAAAAGGCTTAACGCTGGCAATTTTTAATTCCTGCGATGGCTTAGGACTCGCGCAAAGTGCCTCAGATTTACAAATTCCCCATGTCATCGTCATGCGGGAACCTGTTTCAGATCCGGTGGCTCATGCCTTTTTGCGCTACTTTTTTGAAGCATTTGCTCAAGGGCAATCTTTGTATCGTTCAGTATGGCAAGCGCGGGCAAAACTTCAGGGGATGGAAGATAAGTTTCCGGGGGCTTCTTGGCTGCCGGTGTTATGTCCAAATCCGACGAAACCGCTGCCCATTTGGTGTAAGCCGCGATCTCCCTATCGTCAACTCGCTTTGCTAGCCGGCATTTTAACAATTCCCCTCGCCTTGTTTGCCGGTTGGAAAGTTTATGAATGGAACGCTTTGCAACGTCGCATCAGTTTAGGCGAAGAAATTTTAATCGAATCCGTCAAAACACCTGAGAAGGAAGCCGGTGTCAAAGCTTTTGCAGCTAAAGATTTCCCTAGTGCAATTTCCCACTTTCAAACCTCCTTACAAATCCATCAAAATGATCCGGAAACGCGGATTTATCTGAATAACGCCAAAGCCGGCTTGCATCCTGCCATAACAATTGGTGCGGCTGTTCCCATCGGCACAAATTCCAATGTTGCCCAGGAAATTCTGCGTGGTATGGCACAGGTACAGGAAGCGGTGAATCGTGCCGGCGGCATCAACGGGAAGTTTTTAAAAGTCAAAATTGCCGATGACGATAATAATCCCAGACTTGCCAAACGCCTTGCTGAAGTGTTTGTAGAAGACAGCAATATCCTAGCCGTTATTGGACATAACGCCAGCGATGCTTCTGCTGCCGGTGGTGCCGTTTATCAGGGCAAGTTGGTGATGATTACACCCACCAGTTTTTCTAAAGGCTTGGTTGAGCTAGGAGGGCGGGCTAACGATAACTTTTTATTTCGTACAGTTCCCAGCTTAAGTTCAGCAGCCAATAAGCTGGCTCGCTACGCTATCAAAACGGCAAACAAAACCCGTATTGCCATGTGTTTTGATATTGATTCTGTCGATAATCAATCCTTCCGCTATGAATTTGCGGCGGTAATGGATAGCGCTATCCGAGAAGATGGGGGAACGCTGATCGATATTCGCTGCAATTTTGGTGCACCGGGCTTTAATGCTGAGGTTGCGATCTCCCGCGCTAAAAATCATGGGGCTGATGCCATGCTGTTGTCTCCCCATGTTGATCGCCTCTCCAACGCGTTGGACATTGCTAAGGCGAATCGGGGACAGTTGGCTTTATTTAGTAGCCCAACATTGCACACGGCAAAAACACTTGAAGGACAAGCCGATGTTAACAATTTGGTGATTCCTGTTTTCTCGCATCCAGCAGCGATGTCTGCCAATCATCCATTTATCGCAGGTGCTAAAAACTTGTGGGGCAGTTTAGAAACACTCACTTGGCGAACTCCCAGCGCTTACGACGCCACGCAAGCCGTTGTGGCGGCAGTCAAACAAAGCGATGGTTCTCGACAACAGTTACAGCGAATATTATCAAGTCCGGGGTTTTCAGTTCCGGGTGCTTTCGATGAAGTGCAGTTTCACCAGTGGGGCGATCGCGTTGGTGGAAATCCCGTCTTGGTTCAAGTTCAACCCAGCGGTTCTGCCGGCAACTATGAATTCAAATTAATTGAAGGCGTTGAACAATCTGTTAGTTTAAAGAAAACGAAGTTAATTCCTTAGAAGGCAAAAGTTTTCTTAGCTATCGGTGGGACTGTAGGGTGCGTAACTCACGAACCCTACTAGCACTGTTCTCGATTAATAAAGCAAAAAATTATCTGCCGGCGTAAGCTTTCATCGGTTCCTTAATAAACCGAATATACAAATGCCTGAAGGTCGATTTAATCACGCGGGGCATTCCAAAATCGATAGGAACGAGGGAAGCCGGTAGTTTCCAATCTGAAATTTGCAAATCTGCCGGTTGTTGCAGCGGAAAGTGAATGTCTGCGAGTTCTGGACACAATCCCAATCTCATTGATGCGGCAACTGTCGGCACAATGCTTGGCTCAACATCCAGAATTTCTAAGAGCGCCCGATCCAGAGCAAAAACATCTTGAGAAGCGCCTAAAATCCCCAGATTCCGGGGTTCTCCACCGCTAGGGCCGTTACCTTCATGGCCAATTATACCATCTAAAATCGTTAAATTTGGGTTAACTGCTCGTGCGGTTTCAACTAACATTTGACCAAACCGGCTCGCATCTTTGCCGGCTTCCATGTGCCACCAGGCTTTCATTTTTCCCGGCACACAGCCAAATAAGTTTTTAACGCCCATCGTCATGGTTAGCTGAACGTGGGATTTTACCTTTGGTAAATTAATCACCACATCCGCTTCCATTGTTTCTTTACTCAGCAGCAAATGGTTAAATTCTTTGCTCACGGTTTCATAGCGTTTGCCATGAAATTCCACAACCGGCAAATTTAATTCTTCTAGAATCGGCTGATATCCATTTGCCACAGCCACACCTCTTGCGCTGCCAAATGCGGGGCCATCTCCCATAAACGGTTTACCCCCAACTTCCCGCACCATTTTGGCGACGCAATAAACGATTTCTGGGCGCGTTACGCATTCTTTAGTGGGACGTGATCCGGTGAGCAAATTGGGTTTGAGCAGTACCCGATCTCCGGGTTTAACAATCGCCGCCATTCCTCCCAAAGGTTCTAGCAACGTTTCCAAAGATTCCCGCAAAATTTGGCGCTCATAGGAGCCGGCGCGAATTAAACTAACGGTAGACATGATGGTGATTTTTATCCTAATTTAGCTGATCTTATTTGGAACTATCCCTAACTGTGCGGATGGTTTTAGTAAATTTTATTTGAAAATAACAAAAATATCTAAGTTTTGCCATTAATGGATGATTTTTGTTAAAATAAATCAGTTTTTGGTTTAAATTGTGCTTTGTCATTTGCCGCCGGCACTCCAACAAATGACAAAGACAAAGAACCTTTTAAAATTGTTACCGGGCCGCACCACGAGCCAGAGCAGTTACCCGCTTAGCATCTGGGAAAATGCCATCTCCTGCCATCTCAGGGAAGGGAGGTTTCACTTCCACTTTTGCCACCTTATCAAGTCTGATAACAACGCTTTGATCAGACAGATGCAACGTTATCCAATTTTGCTCGGATGCGATTTGCAATTGCTGATAAAATTCTTGGGGCGTTTTCGTGATACTAAATGATTCGCTCTGACCGTGCACGTAATGAAAGGTCACTTGGGTTGTGCTATCTTGACTTGGCATTGACAATCATCTCCTGATTTAAAATTCGGCCTTTGAAATTAGGAGGGCGCACACACTTTTGCGGGCGCACACGCCGGTACGCCCCTACAAGCCCCTAGCCCCTAGCCCTCTTCACGTGGCAGTGCGCTCATTGTTTCCAAGTCTATAACGTTTGCCAGTTCTTCAGCACTCATTAGCCCCCGTTCCAAAACGATCTGCCGCAGAGATTTGCCGGTTTCTAGGGATTCTTTGGCAACGGCAGCGGCGTTGAGATAGCCGATGTGAGGGTTAAGGGCGGTAACGAGGGCTAAGCTTCCTTCAGCATAAGCGAGGCAGCGATCACGGTTGGCGCTAATGTTTTCTAAGCATTGGTTAGTCAATGCTGCCAAAGTGTTGCCCAAAATTTCAATACTGTGAATCAGGTTATAGGCAATCAGCGGCATCATCACGTTTAATTCTAGTTGGCCGGCTTGGGCGGCGAGGGCGATGGCACTGTCATAACCCATGACTTGAAAGCAAACCATTGAGGTCATTTCTGCCATGACGGGGTTATATTTTCCGGGCATAATTGACGATCCAGGCTGCACCGGCGGCAATTGAATTTCTTTGAAACCTGTTTTTGGCCCAGAATCCATCAGCCGCAAGTCATGGGAAATTTTAACGCAATCCTGGGCAAGGTTCCGTAATGCACCGGACACGCTGACAAACGGTGCCATACTCTGCATTGCTGCCATCAAGTGAGGGGCCGGTCGCAATGGCTGATCGATCAGTTCTGATAAAATTTGGGCAACACGATGGCGATATTGCGGGTGCGTATTCAAGCCGGTGCCGGCAGCACTCCCGCCCAACCCCAGTGTCATCAAATCCTCTGATGCTTTCTCAACTCGAATCAGGTGTTCGGTGAGAATTTGCGCCCAAGCACGAAAGCTTTCCCCTAAGCGCACCGGCACCGCATCCTGCAAGTGAGTTCTGCCAGATTTAACAATATCTTTGAATTCTTCAGCTTTGTTATCTAAAGCGGCGATCGCCCCTGACAGCGCGGGGTAAAAGGTTCTCTCCAACGCCAACAGCCCCCCGATCCGAATGGCTGTGGGGATTACGTCGTTTGTAGACTGACCGTAATTAACGTGATCATTGGGGCTAACGCGCTTGTAATTGCCTTTTTCATCACCCAAAATTTCTAGCGCCCGATTTGCCAGCACTTCATTAATATTCATGTGGTGGGAGGTGCCGGCACCGGCTTGATAGATATCCACCACAAACTGATCGCGGAACTGGCCGGCGAGAACTTCGTCAGTTACCTCTACAAGCACTTGACTAATCTCTTTTGGTATGCATCCAAGTTCGCCATTAACCAGCGCCGTAGCTTTTTTAATCAGCACACAGGCATCGATATACGTGGGCAACGGTTTTATCCCACTAATCGGGAAATTTTCAATGGCCCGTAGGGTTTGGATGCCGTAGTAGGCACCGGCAGGGATTTGCCGTTCCCCCATAGAATCTCGCTCTGTCCGGTAATTTGCGCCTGATTGTAGATTCATGGTGTCGGTCTGGGTACTTTAAATAAAATCATCCTAAAGTAAGATGCCAGATTATTGGTGCTAATGGCAGTCAAGTTGTTGAGTTCATGGCTGATTTTGGGTATTTTAGATAAAATCATCCTAAAGTTAGATGTCAAACCTTATGAGTAATGCAGTCACGGTAGAACTGGAAGTCGAGTTTTTTTTCCAGAAGGGTTTACACCTCAACCGATCTGAGCAATATGCCCACGCAATTGCCAGCTACGATAAAGCCTTAGAACTGCAACCGGACTACCACGATGTCTGGTACAGCCGGGGCAATGCGCTGTATCACCTGCGCCAGTTTGAAGAAGCAATTGCCAGCTATGATAAAGCGATTGAGTTTAAACCGGCCTTTCATGAAGCGTGGAACAATCGCGGCAATGCCCTAGATGACATGGGCCAGTATGAAGAAGCAATTGCCAGCTATGATAAAGCGATTAAATTTAAAACTGACTATTACTGGGCTTGGAACAATCGCGGGATTGCCCTCAAAAATCTGGGCCGCTACGAAGAAGCACTCACGAGCTATGATAAAGCCATTGAATTTCAACCGAATTACTACTGGGCTTGGTATCACCGGGGAATTGCCCTCAGACACTTAGGCCGGTTAGAAAAAGTGATTGCTTCCTACGACAAAGCCATTGAGATCAAACCGGACTTCCACGAAGCTTGGCACAATCGGGGAAATGCCCTATATGACTTACAACGCTACGAAGCGGCAATTATTAACTATGACAAAGCTTTAGAGGAAAAACCTGACTATCACTGGGCTTGGTATAACCGTGGGATGGCGCTGCTGAATTTGGGTTACTATGCAAAAGCGGTTGTCAGCTTAGATCGTGCCTTAGTGCTTCAACCTGATAACGCCGATACTTGGTACTTTCGGGGTCAGGCGTTGGATAACCTAGAGTGCCATTATGGGGCAATCGCCAGCTACGATAAAGCGATAGAGTTGCAACCCGATAAACACAAAGCCTGGTACAACAAAGCCTGCTGTTATGCCGGTTCTGGTCATATTGATTTAGCAATTGAACACTTACAGCAAGCGATTAATCTCAATCCCGACGAATACGTGGAAATGGCAAAAACTGACTCGGATTTTGACGAAATTCGGGAAGATGGACGATTTCAGGCGTTAATTCAACAAAAGTCCTTGTCCACCGCTTCTACAACAGGAGTGCTGTGGAATTAAGGATGGGCGCGATAGTGAGGCAGCCTCCGTCCCGCCGGCATCCAATCACTCAGCAAATCTTTCCGATTTAGGGCAAGATTTAGCAGAAATTGTGCGGGATTTGCAGTAAAAGAGGTGACGCTAAAGCAAAAACAACTGCTTTGCGCCACCTCTTGCCGTTATCGCAACACTTTTGAGTTGTGGGAAAATTTATACAGAAAAGATGAGTACGCTATCTAAAGTTACTAGACTTTGCCGCAGTGCTTGCTCAGTGAGATGACGCTATCCGGTTAAAACTTTAGTGTCCAGACATCTCGACTTTCTCAAAGCCGGCCCTAGGACAGTAGAAAGATCGGACAGCAGGGCTTGTGAACTTTTATGTCAAAACTACCTGCATTCTTAGTCCTGTCGCTTGTTTCCGGGAGAATTGGGGAACTCTAACCCTTTTATGAGACTCTTGATGGTTGTAACGTGTTTCCGCAAAATCCGGGGAACCACAGTTCAAGCATTTCCTGCCTCGTAGAGTTTATAGTGTTCTCATGCTCCAGCAATTACTGCTCAAACACCTAGCAGATGCAATTCAGAAGGCTGCCGCCTCACTCTCTAGGCCACAAAAGCACGGGCTGCTCATCGCCATTGATATCGTACTATTTTTGGCAGCCATTTACGGCGCGTTTGGCTTGCGCTTCAACACTCTAGATCCCGTTGCAGAAATTCTGCCCTACACTTGGTTAATCTTCTTACTGATTTTCATTAAACTTTTCGTGTTTTTAGCACTGGGCATTTACCGCCCAGTTCTGCGCTACACCGGCTTAGAATTTTTATTTAGCGCTGCTAGAGCAGTTTTGTTCAGCTCTGGTGCATTTGTTGTTCTTGCCTATTTACTAGAATTTTTACAACTGCCGCGTTCGGTTCTGCTCAACGATGCTTTGCTGACTTTGCTTTTGGTTGTTGGGGTACGGGTGTCTATGCGCTGGATTGTTTACCATCTAACCTACCAGCCCAATTACAGCAACCCGCCAGAACGGGTAGTGATTTACGGTGCCGGTGAAGCCGGTTCTCAACTCGCCCAAGCCTTAACTTACCATAATGGCTACCACCTCGTAGCCTTCGTGGATGATGATGTATCTCTTCACAAGCAGATTATTCAGGGACTTACCGTTTACTCCCCAAAAGACCTTGCCAAACTTTTAGCCCAAAAAAGCTTTGACACTATCTTACTAGCCATGCCCTCTGTGGATCGGGCGGCCAAACGTCAAATCATAGAAAGGTTGCAGTGTTTGTCAGTGCCGGTGAAGACTGTACCCGGTATTGGGGAGATATTATGCGGCAAAGTTTCTCTCAGTGAAATCAGAGATATAGATATTGCTGATCTTCTAGGACGAGAAGAAGTAGTGCCAGATCCAGAGTTGCTGCGGATGAATATCACAGGAAAAGCGGTTCTGGTGACGGGTGCCGGTGGTTCAATTGGCTCTGAGTTATGCCGGCAGATCGCACAGCAAGCACCTAAATGCCTGATCTTGTATGAGCAGAGTGAGTTTGCCCTCTACAGCATTGACATGGAATTAACTGAAGCTTATCCCAAGCTTCATAAGGTCGCCTGCTTGGGCAGTGTAACCGAGCAAATGCAGCTAAGTGCTATTTTGTATAAATATAAAATAGAGACTATTTATCATGCTGCTGCGTACAAACACGTTCCGCTGGTAGAAGCCAATCCTGCTCAGGGAGTCATTAATAATGTTTTAGGAACACTGACAGTCGCTCGTTGTGCCATTGAGTGTGGGATCAGTAACTTTGTTTTAATTTCCACCGATAAAGCGGTGCGCCCTACGAATGTTATGGGAGCAACAAAACGGGTGGCGGAGCTGATTTTACAAGCACTGGCAGCTCAACCAGAAATGACAACCTGTTTCACCATCGTGCGATTTGGCAATGTGTTAGATAGCAGCGGTTCAGTTGTGCCGCGTTTCCGCAAACAAATTGCCGAGGGCCAGCCCATTACACTAACCCATCCGGATATCACTCGTTATTTCATGTCTATTCCCGAAGCCGCTCGTTTAGTTATCCAAGCGGGAGCTTTAGGAAAGGGAGGTGAAATTTTTCTATTGGATATGGGTCAACCTGTGCGGATTTACGATCTGGCGTTACAGATGATTCAACTCAGCGGCTTAGTACCGGGCCAAGATATAGATATCAAAATTACCGGATTGAGACCCGGAGAAAAGCTGCATGAGGAATTACTCATTGATTGTGCAAATGTCAGTCAGACCAGACATCCGAAAATTTTCTGTGCGAATGAAGCTAAAATGCTTTGGGAATTTTTGCACCCACGCATAGAGGCGCTGCTTGCAAAAGCGCGAAGAGATGACCATACGGGTGTCATTGCCCAATTGCAGAGTCTCGTACCAGAATATAAGCTGACAGCATACCAGCTAGCGCGGTCTGTCAAAGTCCCAGTTTCTGTAGACTAGGCTATAAGTACAGATAGCGGAAAGCCAATCTGATAGAGAATGCTAGGCTGTCTCCAAGAGATGAACACTAAAGCTGTAGAATCTCCCCAAAGGCTCAGTAACCATTGATGAACCGGATCAAACCTTTGAACGTTAGAAAACGACTTCACTTTGACCGTTTAGGTCTTGTCCCTGCTAAGGTATTGTAAAAATTTTAGAAGCCCTATGGTTCGTGCAGATTTTAGGTATCCGACATCACTACATTCTCCGCTCGCAACTCGTCACTGGCCGAGCAAACCTTTCATTGGTTTAACAGTTTCGGCTCTGATAATACTGACCCACTCCTTGCCCAGCTTGGCTCAGGGGCGAGTTTTCGGCGATACCACACCCAGTCAACTCGTTGCTCCAAGTCAACTGCAAGAGGCTTACATTTTAGGGCCGGCTGATATCATTCAGATCGATATCTTTAATGTGCCAGAATATAGCGGACCCAATGGTCGATACCAAGTTTTGGTGGATGGCTCACTCAACTTGCCCCTGATTGGCCGTGTAGATGTCCAAGGTCTGACCTTGCAAGTGGCGGCTCAAAAATTTTCTCAGCTATATGCTGAATACCTCACACGTCCTATCGTTACGGTAAGTTTGCTGCAAGCGCGTCCCCTGAGCATTGGGTTGGCAGGAGAAGTGAACCGTCCAGGCTCCTACGTCCTTAATGCTCTGGGAGCCGGTAACACCGAGGCTGGCGCTCAAGTTCCAACAGTGACACGGGCTATTCAAAGTGCCGGTGGGATTACGCAATCTGCTGATCTGCGGCGAGTTCAGTTACGTCGCCCTCAACCCTCTGGTGGGGAGCAAATTATCAATCTCGATCTTAAAGAATTATTGCAGACAGGTGACTTGCGTCAAGATTTAAGTCTACGGGATGGAGACACAATTTTTATCCCGACTCAAACAAATGTAAATCTGGCAGAAGCCTCTCAATTATCAACAACTACACTTTCTGGAGATTCGACTCGACCACTTAATATAGCTGTTGTCGGAGAAGTCAATCGTCCCGGTTCCTACACAATGCAAAGAGTTGATGATCAAGGCGGACAACTTGGGTTGGTAACTGTTACCAGAGCGCTTCAAACAGCAGGGGGGATTACGCAATTAGCGGATATTCGGCGGGTCGAAGTGCGCCGAAATACTAAAATCGGCACCGAACAAGTGATTGATGTAGATCTTTGGCAACTTTTGCAAGCGGGCGATCTGACCCAAGATGTAATCCTCGATCAGGGAGACACCATTGTTGTGCCCACCGCAGAAAATATAGACCTAACGGAAGCTCCCCAAGTCGCCTCGGCCAGTTTTTCTCCGGCAACAATTACAGTCAATGTTGTAGGGGAAGTAGTGAAGTCGGGTGCGGTAGCACTGCCTCCCAACACTTCCTTAAACCAAGCATTACTGGCAGCAGGAGGTTTTAATAACATACGAGCCCGCAGACAAGAAGTAGAACTGGTTCGCCTGAACCCGAATGGTACTGTTTCTCGCCGGACTGTGCCAGTGGACTTTTCTCAAGAGCTGAATGAGGAAACTAATCCCGCTCTACGCCCCAATGATGTGATCGTTGTAGGCCGGTCTAGCATTACTAAAACCGCAGATACAATCACCACAATTCTCAGCCCGTTTGTTAACCTATTCGGGGCGTTCAGAATTTTCGACGTCTTGTTCTAGTTTGGGCGAGATCAACCAGCATCTTTGCTTTAGAAACAGCCGGACTCGGTTGAGTTCTAAAAACATAAATGCAGACTTTCGTCTAGGATACGAATTAATAAAACATACAGAGGGGTCAAGATGGAGACCGCACACAATTATCAGCCATCATCGCCGCACAGTCATACTAGCCAATTTCAGCAACTACAGCCGTTTTACCCCGCTGACTTACAAGAGCCTGACGACGATGAGCTGGATCTAGAACAGATATGGACGATTGTCCGTCGTAGAGCCGTTTTAATTGCCGGAATCACCACCGTAGTGGCGGCGGGTGCCTTGGCTTGGACTCTCAATCAGACTCCTAAGTATCAAGGGGCATTTCATCTGTTAGTTGAGCCGGTTATTAGCGATCAATCTCAAATTTCTGGAGTTTCTTCGGCACTTCAAACCATTGGGATGGGGTCAGTCCTTCCTAAACAAGGCTTGGATTATGATAGCCAAGTGGAGGTTTTGCAAAGCCCCAAACAAATGGCTCCTATTATTCAGCAGTTGCAATCCCGATATCCTAAAATTGATTACCGTTCTCTGTTTGGTGGGATGGGTCAAAAAGGAAGCTTATCGATTGAGCGATTAAAAAAAACCAAGGTTTTAAAAGTCAATTACCTAGATTCCGATCCAGAAAAAATTCAGTTTGTTTTAGAGCAATTGGCTCAAGGTTATCTTAGGTACAGCCTGGAAGACCGCAAGAGCGACAGCCGACAAGGGATTCAATTTATTGAAGACCAACTGCCGCAACTGCGCCAGCGAGTAGATACGCTACAACAGCAACTTCAGCAGTTTCGCCAGCAGTACAACTTGATTGACCCTCAAGTTCAAGGCGAACAACTGGCTGAGCAAATTACGACGCTCCAAGAAGATAGCTTAGAAACCCAAACCTCACTGGCTCAGCAGCAATTGCTTTTCGCGAATTTGCAGCAGCGGCTTGGGCTAGACCCGGAGAGTGCGCTAAAAGCATCTGCGCTAACGCAATCACCGCGCTATCAGCAGTTACTCAATCAGCTGAGAGACATAGAAACAAAGATTGCGACAGAGAAAGCTCGGTTTACAGACAATAGCCCTAGCATTCAAGCGTTACGAGATCAACAGCAAAACTTACTCCCTCTGATCCGTCAAGAAGCCCAAGAAGTTTTGGGTGAAAACATTTCGCAGAGCAATACCGAAGTATTACGAGCGCCGTTCCAAGATTCGATTCGGTTAGGTTTAGCTAGCCAATTGATCGATACTGCCAACAAAATTGAGCTTTTAAAAGTACGCAATCAAGCGATTGGCGAAGCTCAAGGTTTTTTCAATCAACAAGTTCAGCAGTTTCCAGTCATGATCCGTCAGTATACGGATCTACAGCGGGAATTGGGAGTGGCCACTGCTACGCTTAACCAACTTTTAGGACAACGAGAAATGTTGCGGGTGGAGGCAGCGAAGCAGGATGTACCTTGGGAATTGATTTCCGAACCTAAACTCGTACGCAACAAGAAAGGCAAACCAATACCGGCTGAACCCAGTGTCTCAAAGACCTTCGGTATAGGAATCATCGGAGGCTTGCTGTTGGGACTGGGCGCGGCTTTGCTTGCAGAGCGGCTCAACAATGTGTTCCACACGCCCCAGGAATTGAAAGATACTACCCGATTGGCTCTGTTAGGAGTTATTCCTTATAGCGATCAAGCGATGGAAGTTCCACGATCTCGTGTACTGGCTGATTCAGCTACCAAAGCTGACTTCTACTATGCCGGCGCTTCGCCGTTGATTGAGGCTTTTCGCTCTCTCAACGCCAATTTGCGCCTCCTCAATTCGGGCAATCCCATTCGCTCTGTGGTTATTAGCTCTGCTGCACCGGCAGATGGTAAATCGACGGTGGCTGTCAATCTAGCGCAGGCGGCGGCGGCAATGGGACAGCGAGTATTACTGGTGGATACAGACCTGCGCTGGCCTCAGGTTAGTAGCAAAATGGGCCTGAAAAACACCCCAGGATTAACCGAAGCGATCACGACTAACGCAGCACCGGCAGATGTGATGCAGCAGTCGCCAACGGAAGAAAACCTGTTTGTCCTGACAGCCGGCTCGATTCCCCCAGACCCGCTGAGGCTCCTTTCCTCTAAGAAAATGCAGAGTTTTATGGAGCAATGGCAAGCTGCGTTTGACTTGATTATCTATGACGCACCGCCTTTGCTGGGTTTGGCAGATGCTAGTTTGCTAGCCGGCCATACAGATGGAATTTTGCTTGTTGTAGGTATTGGCCAGACAGAACGCTCTGAGGTGACTCAAGCGTTAGACGGATTGCACACATCTGGCACCCCAGTTTTAGGTGTGGTGGCAAATAAGGCTAGTGGCTATCCGATGAACGCGTACTATGACCACCGGCGCTATCCCACAGCCTATCAGGATCAGCGCAGCGCCGATCCGGATGCTGTTCCCCTTTAATCGCTCAATCCGTAATTAAATTCAAATCAAAGGCAAAAGGTCAAAAGAGATCAAAATCTTTACTTTTGCCTTTTTACGTTTAAAACTGACCCGAAAATAGTAGCCGACACTACTTTATTGAGTTAGGTTTAAAATATCTAAATTTGAGAGAAAACAGACCGATTCCAAGCTTAATTTAAGAATAAGTGCTTCGGGTGGCTGTGCCGATGTTTGTTTTGCAGCCGGCTACCCCAGTTCATGTTTGAAAAGGAGATCGGGCAATGGCCATCGCAACAACCAACCCTGCAACCGGGGAAATACTTAAAACATTTGAGCCGCTGACGGATAGCGAAATCGAGGCGAAACTCGCTCGCTCTCAACAGGCTTACCAAGCATACCGGCACGTAGCAATGGCGCAAAGAGCCGACTGGCTGAAGGCTGCTGCCGATATTTTAGAACACCGGCGCGAAGAGTTTGGCAAAATCATGACCCTAGAAATGGGGAAAACTCTCAAATCTGCGATCGCAGAAGTGGAAAAATGCGCCCTCGTCTGCCGATATTATGCCGACAATGCTGCTGAATTTTTGGCAGATGCGCCGGCAGCAACCGATGCCAGCCGAAGTTTTGTTCGCTATCAGCCAATCGGCCCCGTTTTGGCCGTGATGCCCTGGAATTTTCCCTTTTGGCAGGTGTTTCGCTTCGCTGCACCGGCATTAATGGCCGGCAATGTTGGCTTGCTTAAACACGCTTCCAATGTCCCCCAGTGCGCCTTAGCCATTGAGGAAATTTTTCTGCAAGCCGGGTTTCCCGAAGGCGTCTTTCAAACCCTACTGATTGGCTCAGACAAAGTGGCCAACTTAATGGCTGATGACCGCGTCAAAGCAGCCACCTTAACCGGCAGCGAATACGCCGGTGCGAGTCTAGCGGCTGCTGCCGGCAAACAAATTAAAAAAACTGTCTTGGAATTAGGCGGCAGCGACCCATTTATTGTCCTGCAAAGCGCCGATCTCGAAGCGGCTGTAGCCACTGCGGTAACAGCAAGATTGCTGAATAATGGCCAATCTTGTATTGCCGGCAAACGCTTTATTGTTGCTAACAGCATCGCAGATGAATTTGAGCAACGATTCGTAGAGAAATTTAAAGCATTGCGAATCGGCGATCCAATGGATGCTACAACAGATATTGGACCCTTGGCTACCCCTGACATTCTTAAAGATTTGGACAGCCAAGTACAAAACTCCATTGCCAAAGGGGCAAAAGTATTAACTGGGGGACATCCCTTGTCAGATCGTCCGGGCAATTTCTATCCCCCCACAATTTTGACGGACTTCTCACCAGGCTCACCGGCATACCAAGAGGAATTTTTTGGGCCGGTGGCGTTACTGTTTAGGGTTGCCGGTATTGATGAAGCCATTGAGCTAGCTAACAGCACGTCTTTTGGCCTGGGTGCGAGTGCCTGGACATCGGATGAAGCCGAACGCGAGCGCTTAATTGAGGAATTAGAAGCCGGTGCCGTATTTATCAACGGTTTGGTGAAATCCGATCCTCGGCTGCCTTTTGGGGGCATCAAGCGTTCTGGATATGGTCGGGAATTAAGCGTCCAAGGCATTCACGAATTTGTGAATATCAAAACAGTTTGGGTGAAGTAATGAGGATTTATCCTTCACAGTGATCAGGAGAATGGGTGAAACCGATTCGGTGGACAGCTCACGCCCTTTAAAACCTTGCAGATCGCTAGATTAGCCATCAAAAGGCCGATCTGGTGCTCTGCAAGCACCTGAAGTTACAGTTCCAGCAGAGCCGGGGCGACAAATATTTATGCTGCGCTACTTCGATACAAGTTTACAGCAGGAAATGCTCCTGCGAATTGTAGTAGAAGAAACTGGCAACGTGTGGTGGTTACTTCGTACAAAACTTCACAAATCACCAAATATTTGAGAGGACTCTAGCCATGAAAGTAGCCTATAACTAAGAAACTAATTCAATGACAATCCCCCTGGGAGAAGCTGCTATTAAAGAAAGCGATGAAGTCTATCCTGGCGTGATTTTAGATATTGGTTATGATTGTGGCATCGTCCGCTTTGAGATTTTATCAGCATCAAAGGTAGTCTCAAAATTACCGGAAATACAGGCTGTTGTAGGGGAATAAAACCCTATTCACACAAAGATCGACATCATCATTGAGGTAAGGTTACATGACCGAGATGAACACCGCCCAATTGCTAGTGCGCTGCTTGGAAAACGAAGGAGTGCGCTATATTTTCGGGTTGCCTGGGGAAGAAAATATACACGTTTTAGAAGCGCTGAGAGATTCTTCCATTCAATTTATTACCACACGCCACGAGCAAGGCGCAGCCTTCATGGCCGATGTCTACGGTCGCTTAACCGGCCAAGCCGGCGTTTGTCTTTCCACCCTTGGCCCAGGTGCGACCAACCTGATGACCGGCGTTGCGGATGCCAACCTCGACGGTGCTCCCTTAGTGGCAATTACCGGCCAAGTGGGAACGGATCGAATGCACATTGAATCCCACCAGTATCTCGATCTCGTGGCAATGTTTGCACCCGTTACGAAATGGAACGCCCAGATCGTTCGCCCCAGCATCACCCCCGAACTTGTGCGACGGGCATTTAAGCGAGCACAATCAGAAAAACCCGGTGCTGTTCATATCGATGTGCCGGAAAATATTGCCGCTATGCCGGCCCTTGGCGAACCCCTGAGTAAGGGCAACTTAGAAAAAACTTACGCTTCATTTAACAGTATTGAGCAGGCAGCCGAGCTGATTTCTCAAGCGACTAATCCTTTAATTTTAGTCGGTAATGGAGCTATCCGAGCCAACGCCAGTGAAGCGCTTACAGAATTTGCGACCAAACTAAATATTCCTGTCGTGAATACTTTTATGGGTAAAGGAATGATTCCTTATACTCATCCTTTGGCGCTGTGGTCGGTGGGCTTGCAATTGCGAGATTACATCAGTTGTGGCTTTGATAATACCGATTTAGTGATTGCCATTGGTTACGATTTGATTGAATATTCCCCGAAAAAATGGAATCGTGAAGGCAAAATTCCCATTATCCATATTGGGGCTATTCATGCTGAGGTTGATAGCAGCTACATTCCCAAAGTTGAAGTTGTGGGAGATATTTCGGATTCGCTGAAAGAAGTTATGGCACGGGCAAACCGGCAAGGCAAACCTGAGCCTTATGCTTTGGAATTGCGAGAAGAAATTCGGGCGGATTACGAACAATATGCCAACGATGATAGCTTTCCCATTAAACCACAAAAACTGATTTATGACCTGCGGCAAGTAATGGGTCCAGAGGATATTGTCATCTGTGATGTGGGTGCTCACAAGATGTGGATGGCGCGGCATTATCATTGCGAACGCCCCAATACTTGCTTGATTTCTAATGGTTTCGCGGCGATGGGAATCGCAATTCCGGGCGCAATTGCTGCTAAATTAGTTGCTCCCAAACAGCAAGTTGTTGCTGTGACAGGGGACGGGGGATTTATGATGAATTGCCAAGAATTGGAAACCGCTTTGCGCGTCGGCACGGCTTTTGTTACGATCATTTTTAATGATGGTGGCTATGGCTTAATTGAGTGGAAGCAACACAATCAATTAGGTCATTCAGATTTTGTTAAATTTGGCAATCCTGATTTTGTTAAATTCGCTGAAAGCATGGGGTTAAAAGGCTACCGAATTGAATCAACTGCTGACTTTATTCCAACGCTGAAAGAAGCTTTGGCTCAATCTGTGCCGTCGGTGATTGACTGCCGTGTTGATTATCGGGAAAATTTGCGCTTTACTCAAAAAGCTGGAGAGCTAACTTGCACGATTTAAATACGTTTGAACGCGAGTAGTCCCTAAAACTTACACATCGGAATAGCCACTTTTATGGTATATTCTATAAAACCCTCACTTCAAGTGAGGGTTTTGTTTAAATGTATAGATTTTAAAAACCGAAGTTTGGCAAATAGTATTTTGTCTTAAGTGGATAATAAAAATACATTAGAAAATTTATAAATAAGCAGCAAGCTTAATGAAAATTGCAACTTGGAATGTTAACTCGATTCGCAGCCGATTAGAGCAAGTAATTGCCTGGTTACAGGTGAGTAACGTAGATGTTTTGTGTCTGCAAGAAACTAAAGTTGTCGATGCAGATTTTCCTCGTTCAGACTTTGAAAATATAGGGTACCACCTCTACATTTACGGGCAGAAATCCTACAATGGAGTCGCGATTTTCAGCCGGCAGCCGATGTCAGAAGTCAGCATGGGGTTTGTGCCGGTGTTAGGCACAGAAGTTGAGGCGTTTGATGAGCAAAAGCGCTTGATTGCCGGCACTCTTAATGGTGTCCGCATTGTTAATGTTTATGTCCCCAATGGTTCTGAAGTTGGCAGTGATAAATATCTCTACAAGCTCGGCTGGCTAAAGCTGCTGCGGGAATATTTAAAAAGAGCAATTGACAGCAACAATCAGTTGTGTATTTGTGGAGATTTTAATATTGCTTTAGAGGATCGAGATATTCACAACCCCAAAGCTTTTAAGAATCAAATTATGGCTTCTGATTTGGAGCGCCAAGCATTACGGGCTGTTTTAGAATTGGGCTTAGGGGATGCCTTTCGTAAGTTTACGGAAGAAGCCGGCCACTTTAGCTGGTGGGATTATCGTGGCGGTGGGTTTGCTCGTAATAGAGGTTGGCGGATCGATCATCTTTATTTGACGCCGGCTCTCTATGAGCAGTCAGTGAGCTGTACGATTGACACATCTCCTAGAAAGTTAGTTAAACCCAGTGACCATACGCCGGTGATTGTTGAAATTTAAGTTTTAAATGGATAATTTAGAACCGCAGATAGACGCAATTACACACAGATCAATTGGATGATGCTCTGTGTAGATTTGCCACAGGCTGCTGTTCAAAATCTTAAATTAAAGCAGGAATTAACGCTATGTTTTTAGTCACGGGAGCAACCGGCGGATTAGGCCGGCGAATTGTGCGAGTGTTGCGTGAGCAGCAGAAGCAAGTGAGAGCGTTTGTGCGTCTCACATCTCGCTACGGGGAACTAGAACAGCGCGGCGCAGATATTTTCATTGGAGATTTGCAGCGAGAACGGGATATTCAGAAGGCGTGCCAGGGCGTACAATACGTGATCACCGCTCACGGCGCGAATGAAAGTAGCGGCAGTGCTCAGGCGATAGAATACCGGGCGAATATTGACTTGATTGACTCTGCCAAGGAGGCAGGAGTTGAGCATTTTGTCTTCACTTCGGTGTTGGGGGTTGATCGCGGATATGAAGATGCGCCGGTGTTTAAGGCAAAGCGGGAAGTGGAAAAATATTTGCAGGCGAGTGGCTTAAATTACACAATTTTGCGTCCGTCTGGGTTTTCCTCGAATCTGCTGCCATTGGCGGAACGGTTTCGGCAAACCGGCATTTATTTGCTAATTGGCGATCCGAGAAATCGTACTTCGATTGTAAGTACGGATGATTTGGCAAAGATTGCAGCAGATTCCGTAACAGTTGAGGGGGCAAGAAATCAAATTTTATCGGTTGGCGGGCCAGAAATTCTGACGCGAGAGGATGTGCCGCGCATTTTTGGCCGTGTTTTTAATCGAGAACCAATTATTCTCAATCCGCCGCTACTCGCGTTTGATGGGTTGCGGAATGCGTTAGGGTTCCTGAATCCTCAGTTGCAAAAGTCTTTGGGAACGCTGCGGGTTTTATTGGCAAATGAGTATTTCTGCAAACCGGAAGAAATTGCGCGGCTGGAGTCAATGTTTGATATGAAGATGGAGTCTTTAGAGCGTTTTATCCGGCGTTACATGGGGGTGTAATTTGAGATGGGGTGGCAAGATGTTCACCCCACACAAAAGCCGGCATTCGTGATTTTTTTAGTTTTACGCCGGCACTGTTTCCTCTGATTCATCTTGTAATTTCAAGTACCAAAAGAGGTTAGCAACAACTAAGTCTGATACTTCTTGCAAGTTAGTTGGAACTAAGCTTTTATAACCAACAGCTTGGGATTGCCGGCTAATATAAAGTTCAGCTTCTCGACGCAGTGTCGGGTTCATCATAAATCGTAACCGACACTTCAATTCCTAAACGAACACCGGCAGCCAATAATTCCATGCCAAAGCTAGCAAAATCGCCACACCGGCACCAATCAACGTATTAATAATATTCACCACTTCATTCGTCAGCCAATCAAACTTTGATTGCAACGTTGCCCCAATCACACTTTCTAAATTGGTTGCAATAAACGCTGCAATTACACACAAGATAACCCCTGTGAAATTAATCATCCCAACGCCCCAAGCAACCAAGGCGATCAGCGCCGATGCCACGATGCCGGCAAGCGTTCCTTCCAAACTTACTGCGCCTTCTGTCCCTCGTTCCACCGGCTGCAACGTCGTAATCAAAAACGTCCGCTTTCCATATACTTTGCCAACCTCACTTGCACTCGTATCCGATAACTTTGTGCTAAAACTCGCTACATAGCCTAAGAGCAAAAGTGAGACGAGAGGAATAGAAGAAGGGACGGAAACCGGCAGAAGAGTTGCCAAGGCGCAGAGAGTGCCGGTAAGCGCCGAACCCCAAACATTTTCTGGCCCTCTGGCACCCGATCGCTTCTCAGCTATACCGGCAGCCTCTTTCTCTGCCATGCCAATGCGCGTAACCGCAGAACCGACTAGAAAGTAGAACATCACCACCGCATAGCCTCGCCACCCCAATGTCCCCCAAATGATCACCCCCAACACCCAGGCGTGCAACAACCCTGCCGGTGTGAGTAACTTCTTCGGCGCAAAATAGGCGATCGTCAGCAGAACCGTATTCAATGCAACTGCAACCAACCAAGGATTCAGAGAATAAACTGTAGATAACATTTAACTAACCTCTGACAATACCCAAATTATGAACCAAGTTTTATTTCATCTTGCCTTTCCCGTCACCGATATTGCCCAAACAAAAGAATTTTACGGCAATGGCTTGGGGTGCGAAATTGGGCGAGAATCCCCGAATTCTATCATTCTCAATCTTTGCGGCCATCAAATTGTCGCCCACGTCACCCGCGAACCTCTAACGCCCCAAAGAACGATTTACCCGCGCCATTTTGGGCTGGTTTTCACCGCAGAAGCCGACTGGGAAGCCTTGCTAGAGCGAGCGCAACAAAAACAGCTACTCTTTAGAGAGCAGCCAAAGCGCCGGTTTACTGGCTTACCCACAGAACATCGCACCTTCTTTTTAGAAGATCCGTTTCATAATTTGCTGGAATTTAAATATTATTGCCATCCAGAGGCAATTTTTGGGGTTCAGGAATACGCACAAGTTGGTGATGCGGTTTAACCGGCTCTTTTAAAGCCTCAGCAACCGCCTGTAAACTTTTAACACTAATCACCATGCCGGCGTGGGCAAATACCTGCACTTTCACTTCTTTGCCCACCGGCATTCTCGAACTGTGTGCCGGCAAAATAATAAAATCCCAAGGCGTCCAAATCGAAGTAAAAGTTACCCGTTCCAACATCGCCGCATCCTCATTCAAAGCGTCAATAAAAGCACTGCCAGGACGCATTTGAATGCAAGTCGGTTGAGGTAAAAGGTAAGCCATTGATGTGCCGTTATGGGGAGTAGAAATCGTAACAAAGCGCTGCACTCGCTCAATTCCTCCCAACCGCTGCAAATAATACCGGCTCACCAAACCTCCCATACTCAAACCCACTAAATCGATTGGCTGTTTCGGGCCAAACGTTTTATCAATATAGGCTGCCACTTCTTCAGCTAGGTGATCAAGTCCCAGATTTGCATCACTCAGGGTCATATTCAGCGCATAAACCGACCAACCCAGCTTACTTAAATAAGCAGACATTCTGTTAAAAACGCCTGCTTGTCTGAAGATTCCATGAACTAATAAGACTGGGTTCCGGTCGTTCGCACTGCTCATAAGTCATACCGATTTAAAAAAATTCTATTACCTAGTAGGGTAGGGAACTCGCGTACCCTACTTCTAGCATTAATCGGCACCTACAATTTTTATTTTTTGCTCCGTCGTTTCATTTGATGTGTTAACTTTAATCGGTGACATCAAAGCTTCCGCAACAACCTTCAAACTCCGGGGATCTGTCACCATTTGGGCATGAAGGGGAACCGGCACCACCACCTCTTTCCCTACCGGCATTTTTGAACTGTGTGCCGGCACAATCATCAAATCAAAAGGTGTCCAAATCGACGTGAAATTTACCTGATCTAGCATCTTCACATCTCGATCTAAATCTCGCAAAAATTCACTTCTCGGACACATTTGTAAGTATCCCGGACGCCTGCTGCTGTGCGCTAGCCAAGTTCCCTGATGCGGCGAAGAAATCGTAATAAATCGCTGCACTCGGTTGATGCCTCCCAACCGCTGCACGTAGTACCGGCTTACAATTCCACCCATGCTAAACCCAATCAAATCAAACGGTTGTGCCGGCTCAAATATATTGGCTGCGTAATCTGCAACTTGCCTAGCCAATTCATCAAGACCAATATCACAATTATTTGGAATTAGATCCAAGCTATACACCGGCCAACCTAGCTTCGTTAAGTAGGCTGTCATTGTGTTAAAAAGGGCGCTGGTGTCCCAAATGCCGTGAATCAGTAAGACTGGGTTGCGAGTGTTTGAACTGTTCATCTTGCCTTCATTCTCTTACCTATCTATTTCAAGCTTAGATCGCTCCGTTAGCTATCCGAGTACAGGATATGACAGCTCATCATCTGGAACGCAGGAGTTTAAAATTGAAATGAAGCCGGGATTAGGAAAGGATGAATAAAACTGTTGAGAACGATTTAAAATCTCTCAGAAGGTGATGAGATTCCAGGTGAGCCGGTGCGCTCATCTAGGCTGAGTGCACCCGATCCAAATGCCACGACCATCAGTAAACCACCCATCAACCCCAAATTTTTTAGAAACTGAATTTGTTGCATAGGTTCAGCAAAGTTTGTGTGAAAAATTAAGGTAGTGGGAATTAAGAAGCCGATCAATCCTAATGCTCCATAACGAGCTTTAAAGCCGAGTAATACTGAAAGTCCGCCTGCAATTAAAAGGATGATGGTGGGAATGATGAGCACTCCGGGTAAGGGAATTCCTTTTGATGCCATCTGTTGGACGGTGCTGCCTGGATCAAACAGTTTATCGATGCCGGCTTTAATAAAGATAATTGAGAGAAGTATCCGTGCTAACAAAGGAACGTATTTTTGCATTTTGCCTCTTTGGATATTGTTGTATTGGGAAATTCGGTTAATTGGGCCGATATTCAGAAATTGAGAAATCTTTATCCTGTTAGAAAAAATTTTACAGGAATAAAGATTTAAATTATTATAAGAATTTTAAGAGATTAAATGGATTTTTGCCACTGAATGGTTTTTTCAGCTCGCATTTGTAGACAGGCGGTTTAGTGCCATGAGTCAAAGTCCGAGTCAGATTTGTATTCTTGGTGGGGGGTTTGGTGGTCTTTACACAGCTTTGTATCTGAGTCGTTACCGCTGGCAGACAAGACCTCAAATTACTTTGGTTGAGCGCAGAGATCATTTTTTATTCACGCCGTTGCTTTATGAGTTGGTGACTGGGGAATTGCAAACGTGGCAGATCGCGCCCCGTTTTGCCAAACTTTTAGCCGGCACTGATATTCATTATGAACAAGGAACCGTTGAAAGTGTCGATCTGGATATGCGCCAGGTGATGCTCTCTGGTGGGAAAGTTTTGAGTTATGACCGGCTGGTGATTGGAATTGGCAAGGAAACGCTGTTGGATGTGGTTCCGGGTGCTGCCGGCAATGCTCTACCTTTCCGTAGTTTAGCGGATGTTAACCGACTTAAGGAACAGTTGCGATTGTTAGAATCGAGTGATTTGTCACAAATTCGGGTGGCAGTTGTGGGTGCCGGCCCAAATGGGGTGGAATTAGCCTGCAAAATCGCGGATCGCTTAAAAGAACGAGGGCGGTTGCTGCTAATTAACCGAGGCGATAAAATTCTGAAATATTTTGCCGATTCTAGTCGAAAAGCTGCGCTCAAAGCTTTGAAAAGGCGAGGTGTACAGTTGGAGCTTTCAACAACAGTTGAATCTGTTGAGCCTAATTTTATCACCCTCGTTCATCAAGATCAGCAGCGCACTTATCCTGTCGATTTGGTACTTTGGACTATTGGCACGCGAGTGGGAGATTGGGTGCCAAACATTACAAACGTTCAAAATAAGCAAGGCGAACTTCTGGTTCTTCCCACACTGCAATTGATTGAACACCCCGAAGTTTTTGCATTAGGAGACATTGCCGCCTCTAACGACAGCGAACACTGGGCACCGGCAACGGCTCAAGCAGCTTTTCAACAAGCTAAAATTGCGGCGCGGAATATCCGATCTTCTCTAACCGGCAGAACTCTGCTAGCATTCCGCTACTGGCACATTGGCGAGATGATTACTTTAGGAATAAATGCCTCTGCAGTTTCTAGTTTTGGCATTAATCTTTCAGGGCCGGTAGCCGGTGTCATCAGACAGTGGGTTTACCTGCTGCGAATGCCAACGTTTCGCCATCGCTTTCAGGTTGCCCGTGATTGGTTATCACGATTGTTCTGGGGAGTCATCAAAAAGTTAGTCAATGCCAGGTAACACTTTTTATCAAAAATCTATGACATTTGCCGAGATAAGCTTACATTCTTCTGCTTAATTTCTTCTATGAAAAAATTTAAACTTTCTTATCTATTTTGTGATCGTGCTTGCAGACACCCAACAGAGCCACTAAATTTCGTCACAGGAGCAAGAATACCTAACCCAGTTAGGTGAACCTGATAGCATAAGGTCATCTTTGGGATTTAGCCGAAAAAATAGAATCAGATAAACTATTGTAACAAAAGTTCATGTCTAAAAAATGAGAAAAGACTTAGAATGCATTTTCAGAAGTTTAAGGAAGGTTTGACAGGTTTTTGAAAGCAAAAACCGGCAGCCTTTCAAAGCCGCAAATCTTCCTAGATAAAAGGAAAGGGCGTTGATCCGCGCTGAAGTTGGAAAAAAAGGGTTTTCGTTAACAGGTTCACAACGAATGCAAAACTGCCAAATAATGGGTTGCATTTTGCCATTAATAACTTCAAGTTCAGAATCTTTGTCTTAACTGGGCACTTAATTTGCTACATAGCAATCCTCAGTAATTGGTTAATGAGTCCCCCCTGTAAAGCTGGGTCTGCGTGCATCTTGCCCCCTTGAAGTCTTACAACCTATTTAGGATTGCCAGGGCAAAAACGTCTACTAACTACAATAAACACGATCAGAACCAATTCTAGCTTCTTTGTTACTAATTATGATGCAAAAACCCTTGAGCATTGTTTGCTGTACACCTTTTTATGGTGAAAACTGGAAATGGTTTGTGCCAGAGCTTGGTGAAGGATCAATCAACTGGCACTTTCTTGATGATCGGCCACGCCTCCCGTGGGAAAAATATATTGTGCGCCCTTATGTAGCAATGATTCGCATCTGCCTACAGGCAGTGCTTTTCATGAAGCTAAAACCTGTTGATTTGCTAATCACACATGATTCGCGAGTTTCTTTCTGGTGCGCCTATTTTGCGGCCAAGCTTGGCGTGAAAACAAAGCATATTGCTTATTCCTTTAACTTTGCTGATATGCCGCAGGGAAAAAAGCGGCAGCTCATGACAGAAGCTTTCTCTAATATCAATCAGTTTTTCGTTTATTCCAAATTAGAGAAACAACTATACCACGACTATTTTGGCATACCAAAAGAGCGCATTGAAGTCGTGTTTTGGTGTATGCGGGTGCCAGAAGTTAGACCGGAAAACCCGTTGATAGTCGGCGATTATATTTGTGCGATTGGTGGTAACGCACGGGATTACAAAACCTTAATGGCGGCAATGGAAAAACTGCCGGATATTCAACTGATTCTTGTTACCCGGCCCAAGAATCTTCATCAACTAAAAATTCCGCCTAATGTGAAATTTATGGTCAATATTCCTCAGGAGGAAGCCATGAATATCATCAAGTATTCTCGCTTTATGGTACTACCGCTTTTAGGTTCGGAGATTCCTTGTGGTCATGTCACTTTGGTGGCGGCGATGCATCTGAGCAAAGCATTCATTATCACAAATTCGCGGGGAATTAGCGACTATGTGATAAATGATTATAATGCTGTTACTTGCGAGGCTTTTCAACCGGCTGCTTTAGCTGATTCAATTCAGACTTTGTGGGACGATCCTGATAGATGTGAATATTTGGGTGAAAATGGCCGGCAGTTCGCACAAACCTACTGCTCAGAGAAGCCGGGTGTGAAGTATATGCAGCACTTGATCTGGGGAGAAAACACCTAGAGGTTTAGCCTCCGCTTCTATTGCCCAAAACCGCCTTAAGACGGGCTTATACAATTTAGCCGAAATTCAGCTACATATTATGTCGTGGCTGGTTTTGAAGCCGGCTGAACTGTATAAGCTCCGTTCTACAACTTCTCTTCCCCATCTCTAAAAAAATTGACTGGTAGCAACCGACTTCTGCAATTTCTAGTTCGAGGCGGGCTTTCGCCCTATCTCTGCTTTGCTCGCCTAAAACCAATTCTTACAATTTATGTAGATTACTGAAAAGCAAAATCCCTTGCATCTTGCTGCCGGCTACGAGAAATAGGGGCTTGCGCTCACTGAGTCGTTAAATTTTATTAAAAAATCTCGCTAAATCTTGTAAAGGGGCTTATCAGAACTTCATAATTAAGCCTGCATCCATTTATATTTCACCGGCATTTCACAGCGTCAGCGGGTCTTGATACCAGTCCGGCTAGATATTGCATGAGCTGTCTGGGCTTCAGTTGCGTTCATTAGCATCAACTTTAGGAGTCATTACCATGTTCGGTTTTATCAAAAACTTGTTCGGCGGCATTTTCGGCTTCATTGGTAAAGTTTTGGGCTTGAAAAAGTCTGGATACGCCTTAGAATTTGAACCGGCTGAGGGCGGAAAATCAGCGCCAGCCAAACAAGACGCCTCCGCGCAGAAAAAAATAGTCGCAACCGCAACCGGCAAACTGAAGGAGCCGGCGAAAGCCAGCGCCTCAGCAGCGAAAGCAGAGCCGGCTAAAAAAGCAGAGCCGACTAAAAAAGCAGAGCCGGCTAAATCTAAAAAGCAAGCCCCAGCCCAAGAGTCCAAACCGGCAGCCAAAGCCCCAGCCCCCACAGCAGAGCCGGCTAAAGCTCCTGAGCCGGTTGGTGGTTTTGCCACTCGCTACTTGACACCGACTGCAACCTCAACCCGCCGCCGTCCCGGTGCGAACATGAGTTCCTTCCTCGACATGGCACGTCAAGTCAACACAGCCCGGTAGAATCTTCAAGAATCAGAGATTTCAACCCTGAATGAAATTGAGGGGGAGAAACCTTTCTAAGTGTTCTTCGATATAAAATCGATGCCTGGATTTTAGATTTTGGATTTTGGATTGGCAACCAATTTAAAATTTAAAATCTAAAATCTGCTTAGCCTTTATTCTTGAGGAAAACTAAGCAACTATACAAATGGAAAGCCGCATCCCAATTACTCGGCTCTCTGCGAAACAAATCGATGTAAGGCTTGATTCGTCCCAACATTTCGGGATAATCTTGAGCCGTTTCTCCAAAAAAGTTGAAATTAGCCCACACCGGCGCTTGAGATAGATTGCGATTGAATAAATCGAGCAAAGCATTCCAGTTGAAGCGATTCGTCACTTGGCCGGCTTGAGGGACATTTTTCTGAGTTTGAGCTAACTCAACCCCCTGCTGGAAGTCATAACTAAAATCGCAAAATCGGAGAATGCAGCGTCTGCCTGGTAAATGCAGATCGCAAAATAGCGCATAATCCTGAGTCGCTTCTTTCCGCTCCACTTCGTTGCGGCTCACGTTATACTCCACAATTTGTTCAAAAATCGGCAACAGTCCTTCCGCACGCTGACTTATTTCCGACCATTGAAAAGTTAAGGCACCGAGCCGATCATTTTCATCTTTGCAGACAACAATCGGTTGAGGGGAAACTGATTGGAAATGACTAACGCGAAAGACATGAATTTTCTCAATATCCGCTAAGGATGCCCAAAAGTTGGGAATGCCGCCGCCAAGCAGTTCTTGAGAGTAAACTTTCAATTCTCCAATCGTGCCGGTGCGGTAAGCTCTCCAACCCCGACTCGGCAAGTGCAACCGCGCCGTATAGGGATCAAGCTTCATAATTCGGGCAAAATTCTGAGCCGCTTTTGTTTTTGCTTCCGCACTAATTGGTTCTAAGACTAATAACCCCGGTTCGGCATTTTGAGGGTCAGCTTTCGCTTGAGCAATCGCTTGAGCGTGCTGGTCTTTTTCCATTTCTTCAAGACGCTGCAACCCCTGACGCGCTTGTACTAAAACCTTGGGAATCGTTGTGCCGCGTAATAATTGCCGGTAAACTTTTTCTGCCATTTGTGGTTTGCCGGTGCCTTCATGCAAGCGCCCAACATAAAACTGCACCCAAGGATCATTCGGCGACTCGTTGAGTAGCTGTTTAAGTAAACCTGCTGCCGTTCGGTAGTCTTTGCGCTCAAGAGCGTCGGCAACTCGATCAATATCGCTCATAAAAGTTTGCCCGGTTCGGGTGGAGAATTAAATGCTTAAAACAAAAGTGAAACAGAGGTATTCTTAATTTTTCGCGGCTAATTATTAATTGTTATACCAATTTAACTTAATCGTGAAAGAGGTAGTTAAGTTTTCTCCCTTTTTTAACAGTGCTTCATCAAAAAAAATAAAGATAACTCGTCTGTGTATCCTTTCGGCAAGCTGCGCCTAGACCTAACGGCACGCTACGCCATCATCTGTGTTTATCTGTGGTTAAAAAACTTCCCCCACTCTACACAAAAGAAACCAATTAATTCTTTAATTCCCCAGCCGCTGCCACAAGCGACAAAGCAACAACCGGCGCAGTCACAGCTCTAAGAATACGACGCCCTAAAGACACAGGTTGAAAACCGGCTGCAATCGCTACTTCTACCTCTGCCGGCGTCCAGCCGCCTTCAGGGCCGGTGGCAATCGCAATTTTAGATTTTAAATTAGAACTTTGAGGTTTTTCCTCTAACAGACAATCTAGTAAATGGGGAGACTCACCACGAGCCACACAGATATATTGCCGATCTGTTTCTTTTAAAAAAGAACCATTGACAAACGACAAAGCTGTGGTAAATTTTTCTATTTCTTGAATAGCCGGAATAATTTGACGTTCTGATTGCTCAGCCGCCTCTTGAGCAATGCGCCGCCAGCGTTCGAGCTTCTGCGAACTGGGGTTAAGCAGGGTGCGCTCACTCAACACCGGCATCATGCAACTCACCCCGATCTCTGTACAGTGACGCACAATATCGTCAAAGCCATTGCCTTTCGGCAGCGCCACCATCAGCGTCACCTCCACCGGCAACTCAGTTTGTGCCGGCGGCATCGGCTCTAAAATTTGCGCTGACTGGGGCGAGATGAGTTCAGCAAGCCACCATTGTCCCTGCGGTTCCATCGCCACAAAGCGATCACCCCCCCGCAACCGTAAGACACGCCCCAAGTAATGCTGTTGTTCAGCACTTAGGAGAATTTGCCGGTTGTGGAGTTGAGAGGGAGTGATCGCTAGCCGTTGTAGTTGAGCCAATTAAAAATTGAGGACACAGGAAACAGAATAAAGGATACAAGATGGAATCAGGGATGAAGAAAAGTGGGCAAAACTGCGCCAACCTAAAGCTAGGGGAACGGGGAATGGAACATTTCTCCCCTTCTGCCCTAGCCTCTAATCCCTAGTTCCTAGCTCCTCTTACCCCTCTCCCTTGGCAGTTTTCAGGTAAGATTCGATGATCTCAGTAGCCAGTTGAACGAGGGGCTTACCCTGGCGCTTTGCCTCAGCTTTTAGCTCTGTGTAAACCTCATGGCGAAGGCTAACGCGATGCCGGATGTTCGCATCTGCGGGGGCATCTGCGGAAGTTTCAACTTGGCCGTTTTCCTCGCTGGTCGAGGTAATCTCTTGATTGTTAGTGTCGGTAGTCTCGGTAGTCATCGTGGAAGCAGCTGAGTAGGTGGTGGTAAATTGACGGATGGCTTCTAAACCGGCCCGATCACAAAAATCCCCAAAACTTTCTGCAGGTTGCCGTTCTTTTTTGAAATAAACAAAAATCGGCTCTAGAAAAGTTTCCAGGTCATTGATATGCAGCCGGTCGTCGTAGGTTTGGGCTAGCCGCGTCTGGTTGGGAGAACCCCCCAGCCAAACCTGATAGGTTTCCGGGGCACGGCCAACAAACCCTAATTCCGCCATGTAAGGACGAGCGCAGCCATTTGGGCAGCCGGTCATCCGCACGACAAAATGCTCTTGTTCCATGCCCAGCTTGTCCAACAGCGCCCGAATCCGATCCAGTATACCAGGCATCGCCCGCTCTGATTCGGTCGTGGCCAAGCCACAGGTGGGCAAAGCTGGACACGCCATTGACAAGCGTAGCAAGGGATCGATTTCTTTGAGCTGTTGAATGCCGCAGCGATTGAGAATCTCTTGAATTTCGGCTTGGCTTGCTGGGTCAATATCATACAGCAGAACGTTTTGATGGGGCGTCAACAGCATCGGCACGTTGAACTTCTGTACGATTTCCCGCAGGGCAGTTTTTAGCTGGAATTGGTCTTCATCTTTAATCCGGCCATTTTCCACGGAAATGCCAACAAACAGCTTGCCATCTCCCTGTTCGTGCCATCCTAAGAAGTCTAAATACTTCCACTCAGGCAGCGGTTTTAACGGCTGGATCGATTTGCCGAAGTAGCCTTCTACTGTGCTGCGGAATTTCTCAACCCCCCATTCTTCAAGGAGATATTTCATTCGCGAATGACGCCGGTCTGTGCGGTCGCCATAATCGCGCTGCGTCGCTACAATGGCTTTCACCAGGTCGTAGACATCTTCTTTGGCAACATAGCCGATCGGGTCGGCTAAACGCGCAAAGGTTTCTTCTTTATTATGAGTGCGGCCCAAACCGCCGCCGGCAAACACGTTAAATCCTTCTAATTCCCCTGCTTCATTGGTCATTACCACCAAGCTCAGATCCTGGGAAAAGAGGTCTACTGAGTTATCGCCCGGTACAGTGACGGCGCATTTGAACTTGCGCGGC
Source organism: Microcoleus sp. FACHB-68 (assembly GCF_014695715.1). Classification (NCBI taxonomy): domain Bacteria; kingdom Bacillati; phylum Cyanobacteriota; class Cyanophyceae; order Oscillatoriales; family Microcoleaceae; genus Microcoleus; species Microcoleus sp. FACHB-68. The sequence continues at coordinate 114,178 of NZ_JACJOT010000001.1, read as the reverse complement.
ATATAATGAGTGCCGTAGATCGGCTCCACTGTGTCGTGGAAGATGGTGCCGTTACCGTTACGCTGTCTGGCTGCCACCACTTCTGGGTTTTCTTCAGCAGAAATAACTTTTTCGCCATCCAACCAAATTTCATAATATGCGCCGGTTTGCGGGGTCAGCAGATCGGCGATGTTATTGGCGTACTCGAAAGCATACTGATAGTCACGGCGGTTTCTGTACGGTGCCGGTGGTCCCATCACGTTACGGTTGACGTCGCCGCAAGCACCTAAAGTTGACCCCATGTTTCTGATAATGGAGGAGAAAGCCGCTTTGAGGTTTTTCTTTAAAATGCCGTGCAGTTGAACGCCTTGGCGAGTGGTGACGCGAAGGGTGTGGTTGCCGAACTCGTCAGATAGCCGGTCTAGTGCGAGATATAGCTGCGGCGGAGTGAAACCACCGGGGTTGCGGGTACGCAGCATGAACTGGTAGTCCTTCTCCTGCCCCTTAACCCGATTATCCCGGTTGTCTTGTTGATACGACCCATGAAATTTGAGAATTTGAATGGCATCTTCAGTGAAATGAGTCGTATCTTCTAGTAATTCACTTGCAACAGGTTCGCGCAAGAAATTGCTGCGTTCCTTAAGACCTTCCACTTTGGAAGGTTTGCGTTCAGTGGGAGTGGGGATGGGAGTTTTAACCATGAGAACGATGCAGTAGAAGTTGGCAAAAGGGCAAGGAGTTGAACAGGGTGTCTCTGTACGTGCGATGATTCGTCAGGCCGCGCACGATAGAGACTTGCTAGGGAAACAAAAATCTACAGACGCCTAACTTTGGGAATACGAACAACGGAAATCCGGTCGGAATTGTGATGAATACTCTAAGTTTATCATTGCCTGTCCTTTACTGGGACTTTTTTATAAATTATGAGTAAATATCTCGTCCTAAGCAGAGGGGATTGACCGACATTAAGACCTGTTGGGCAGTCTTTCAACAAATTTAATTAAATTTTCATAAAGCAAGTAGGGTGAGCATCGCCCACCCTACTGATAAGAAGCTGAGAAACCTTTACAGACGTGCCTACTCGGTTTTCTACAAGCTATTTCAAGTTTTTTGGAAACGATTAGAAGTGATAACCGGCACCGAATTGGAAGCTAAGAGCAGAAGCAGGACTATTTTGATAAGCATTAATTCCTAGCTTGGCATCTGAGTAAACAACAATGCTTTTAGCGACTTTCGCTTCTACGCCGGTTGTTAGCACGACTGCATCTTTATTGCCGGCAGGCGTGGGTTTTCCATTAGATTCTACAAAAGAGTAGCCAACGCCGGCATAAAGATTCGTGTTATTGTTAACGGCTAAATCGTAAGAAACTATTGGCATAATTGCACTGGTTTCATTACTGAAAAGCACTGCGCCCCGCAGAGACACCGGCACATTTGGAAGTGCATAACGCCCTTGAATATTTCCGCCTAATGTAGCCGCATCACCCTCTTGTCCACCATTAGTAACCCCAGCAGAAACGCCGGCACCAATATAGCTGAATTTATGGGGTTCAGGCTGGGCAGACGCTTTGCCGGCAGCTCCTAAAATGGGGGCAAAAATCAGAGCAGACAAAGCAGAAATTGTGAGGACAGACTTCATAGAAAATTTCATAGTATTCTCTCGAATCCTTGAGTTATGATTGCGTTCACTTACCTTTAAAGTCGTCTCCTCAAGTTTGAAAGTTCCAATTTTTTTTCAAAAATATCTTGACGAAAATCACTAGAAAGACTTTCGTTTATCTCTAAAGTTCCCAAGCATTTTTGCGCTCTTCTTTCCCTTCTACCGCAACCGAGGTAAACTATTGGAATGGCATATTAGAGAGCGAATTATTTCCTGAAAGACCGCTTATAGCGCAGTATTAAGATAGTAACCACCCTTAATAGACTGTTTGCAAACTGTCACAACTTGCAGCAAGAGGATTGTTAGATGGAATCTTTGCTAAACAGAAAAACCATAAATTATTAAATAAAAAGAATAACTAGAGAAGCTTTTTATTATTCCAAAGAAGACAAGCGCAATTGCCAAACATCCGATAGAAATAGGGAAAGGCAGATAGAAGGGAGGCAGGATGCCGGCATCCCAGATAAATTTTGCGATGTCACAGCACCGAAAAACACAAAACCCGCATGACAAAGCCTGAAATTGCTTCATCTTGCGGGTTTATTTAACCGCTCACCGGCAGCTCAATTGGAACCTAGAGCGCCGGCAAGATTTCAGTTAGTCTTCCTCAATATAGACTTCGTCTTCGTTATCTTCAGCCTCAATCTGCGTAACCGAGTTTGCTGAAACAACAGCACCGAGTTCCAGTTTTTGACGGACGAGCTTCTCAACTTCGTCTGCAACAGCCGGATTGTCTTCTAGATACTTAATCGTATTATCGCGTCCTTGACCGATGTTATCACCGTTGTAGCTATACCAAGCGCCCTTGCGGACAATCACAGCGGTTTCCTCGGCAATGTCAAGCATACAGCCGACGCGGGAAATGCCCTTGCCAAACAAAATGTCAAACTCGGCAATCCGGAAAGGCGGGGCAACCTTGTTTTTAGCCACTTTGACTTTGGCGCGGATACCAAATTCTTCGGTGCCTTTTTTCAGAGTTTGCGCCCGACGAATATCCAGGCGCACTGAGGCGTAGAATTTGAGAGCATTACCGCCGGTTGTGGTTTCTGGGTTGCCGTAGGTAACGCCGATCTTTTGGCGCAACTGGTTAAGGAAAATAACCGTACAGCCAGATTTACCGATGTTGCCGGTGATCTTCCGCAGCGCTTGGCTCATCAAACGAGCTTGTAAGCCCATGTGGGAGTCGCCCATGTCGCCTTCAATTTCAGCACGGGGCACCAGCGCGGCGACTGAGTCAACAACGACGATATCAACCGCAACAGAACGGACAAGCTGATCGACGATTTCCAGCCCCATCTCACCCGTATCTGGTTGGGAAACCAGCAGATTTGCGATATCGACATTCAGCGCGGCGGCATAGGTGGGATCTAGCGCGTGTTCCGCATCGACGAAGGCAGCAATCCCACCGGCTTTTTGCACTTCTGCGATCGCGTGCAGCGCCAGAGTCGTTTTCCCAGAACTCTCAGGACCATAAATTTCAATAACCCGTCCCTTGGGCAAGCCTCCGCCCAAGGCTAAGTCTAAAGTGAGTGCGCCGCTGGGGATGGTCTCCACCTTCATGCGGGTGGCATCTCCAAGTCGCATAATTGACCCTTTGCCAAAGCTGCGCTCAATTTGGTTGAGCACCATGTCCAAAGCTTTTTGCTTTTGGGCTTTATCAGTGGATTCTGTTGTTGCCATGCCTCGCCTCAAGGTGAGAATTGTGGGTCGTTAGGATTTGGATGAGAGTTTTATTTTAACGTTTAGCTGGGGGGGTGGGGTGCTGGGAAATACCGAAGAAGAGAGGGAGTAGGGGCATGGGGCATGGGGCATGGGGCATGGGGCATGGGGCATGGGGTCAAAAGCAAGCTGGAGTCTGGTTCCGGCATTGTTTAAATTTTTGTTAAGCATTTTAAGTTTCGCGCCGGCACTGAAACTGACTAGGTATTTCTGCCCTGTTTGCCTACTCTTCAGCACCCTAGACAAATTTTTGCCAAAACCATAGTTCAGGTTCGGATACCCGATGCCGGTTAGACTTCTAGGGTCTTTATCGCTCAGAATATACCAGCGCTCACACTGTCTGGTGTCCTATTATCCTTTTGTGCGAATTTTTGTATCATTTAAACCCCTCGAAAATCTCACTCATAAGAATAGTTCCGTGATTTCCCGGTCGCTAGCAGTTACCTTACCCTCAATACTAAAAAGAGAATTAACTGCTCTAACCATGAAAACAAAGTCGCCGCTTCTAATGATTTTAGCTGTCTTAGCTTCTTCTCTTGCTGTAGCGCTACCCGCTAAAGCTGAAAGAGTGTGCAAAGTAACAGACCCGACAGGAACTCCACTTAATGTGCGTGATCGACCAAACGGTCAAGTTATAGATACTCTACTCAACGGTTATAGGGTCTACATGGAAGACTCAGCTACCGACGACCAAGGGCGTACTTGGGTTAAAGTAGGCAGCTATACTGAGGAAGGCTTCCGCTCATGGGGTTGGGTTATTAGAGAGTTTATTAGCTGCTACGACCAGTGAGTTCACATTCCAATTCCAATGAGTTGGACTGCGTCTTTGACACTCGATTTCTGCTGATTTTGGGATATAAATTTTTCCTAATCTTTGGGAAAACAATTGAATAAACGTTTAATGGGTAAAGTAATGAAAAGAAATTGGCTAATTACACTCGCCCTTGTCTCCATCACACTTCCAGTTAGCGCAGAGGAAACTAGATGTGGATGGTTACATAATCCCACGCCTGGAAACTGGCTTCTAAGAGATAGAGATAACAATTGGATTATTTCCAGGCAAATGGGATATCAAGCAGAGGGAACGGACAACATACCCAATTTTAATCCACAGGAGTATGTTAAAACTAATCGTTTGTATGGATATGGCTGCGCTTGCTTAGATGTTGAAACAGATAGCAACACGGGGAAAATTCTCACGATTCAAGGTGGTGAGATATTACCATTAAATGCTTGTCGCACAGATCCAGACTTGCCACAATTTTGAGTTGTTGAATAAGCTTTAAAACTTTCTATACATAGCAGTTCTCAATTAGATGAAAAACTGGAAAAAGTCAAAAAGAGCTTGGAGGGAAGCTCCCTAAACCCCCTCCAAATGTGGTGATTTGCTGAGCGTCAAGACCCCCAAGGGCGATTGTGAAAGAGTCATTCGGATTTGAAACTCTAGATTGAATAAGAACGAGAAATTATACAGTTAAGCAATGCTGCCGCGCTTGCGGGCTTCCTTATACGATGTGCCCACATTTTGTAAGCCGGCTCTAATCATTTCTCGTTCCAGAAGCGAAAAGAAACGAGCGCGATCGCCTCCTCGCACCACTGCCTGATTGTGAGCTTCTGCAAGCGCAACGGGATAGCCATAGCCTTTCTGCACCTGGGCGATGGTTAAACTCAGGGTCGAGTCTAGCAGGGAAGGGTTTTCAGCCACCCAAGCCGGCACCTCTATTCGGGCAATTTCAGTCCCGACATGGACATAGCAGAAATATATCGTGTGAGGGCCATATTGATCCAAAATAGGGGCGGAACTGCGCCACAGGGGACTGCGCTGCCCCGGTTCCAGCAGGGATGCCCACAAGGCAGCATCTCGCAAGGGTTCAAAAACCTGACAGGGTGCTTTGATCGGTTTGCCGGCAGCGTCTAAGGGCATCGTCGGCGGGCAGTGGGTGACGCAGTTGGGAACTTCGTGAGGGCAAGCTTCTAAGCGCAGAAAGTTGATCGCTTCAATGCTGCGGGAGGCGCTGAGATAGCCGACAATGGGAATTTGAGCGGCTTGTAGCTTGTCCCAGGCATCGAGAATCGTGCAGAGGATGCGATCGCGTGCCTCAGTTGGCAGCGGTTCTAAAAACCAGTAAATTAGCGAACCGTCCACCATTGCGATGGTTGGAATCGGCAGCGCGGGAGCTGGTGCCCACACATTACACGCAAGTTCTGCTAATATCGTTGCCTCCGATGCCGTGCGCCGGTAGCCCATCCACTCTTCTGTGCGAATTCCCCATTGCCGAGATTCATACAGGTCTTCGGGCCGGTAGAATACTTCGGGAAGGCTGTCTAAAAGGGGATGCCGGCTTTCGCCATAGTGCAACACTACTCTGCCCACGTTAATTAAATAGCAGTAGGCGATTTCATGGTGGTTCGGGGCAATTTGAGAGCCATCTGTGGCGATGACGGTGTGGACGGGTGGTGCCGGCGCAATGTATACGCGAGTTTGTAAATCCTCAACCGGCTCAGCAGCGGTAAAGATCAGGCGATTTCGCCAAGCTTGTTGTTTCGTGACTAATTCCGCATAATGAGCTTCTGCTCTCTGCATCAGCTGCTGGGCTAAGTCTAAGCGGTGGCGACCTGCATGGGCTTCTTGGGTGAGGTGCTTGCTGATGCCGGGAAGTTGCCGTGCGAGTTGTGTGAGATCAAGCATAATAATTCATGGTTAGTCATTAGCAGTTAGTGGTTTTCTCTTCACGACTTTTTTTAAGCCACTAACCTGTCTCATGATTTTATGCAATTTCAAAGCAAAATGGGATGAAATTTTAGATTTCTAAGTGAATAAGCATCTAATTTGCCAATTTGGTGCCGGTTAAAATACCTCCCCATCTCCCACTCTCTTTTTAGAAAACCTCTGACTGAGCAGCTTAAGGCCACGCCGCAAAATCTCCGGCAAATTGCGAAAGAGATAACAGATGAATGTGTGGAGTTTGACCGGCTGCTTCCCGTTCAACGGCTGTATTGTACCCCCAATCTGCTAGATAAAGCCTAACTTGGTTGAGGTCTGGCTGCTGCTGCACAATCTGCAATGTTTTTAGCCGGTCTTCGACAAACCAAATCACCGGCTCATCAGCCGGCGGTTGCAATAATTCTGGCAGAATAAACGGTACTAAAGCGCAATTAAGTCTACAGGATATGATTGTTAAACCCTATAAATGCGCTATAATGTATATTTATTTATCTTGTCTTAATTGAAACCACTCACTTAGAGGCTAGTATACGAGTTCCCAATTTGGTAAATTGAGTTGTCACCAAACATATATTATTAAGTAATTTTAAATAACCTGAATTTAATCCATGACTCAAGTTCAGCTTCCTAAAAAAATTTTGATTCTCTCAGCTAATCCAATAAAAACTCCTCAACTACGTCTGGATCAAGAAGTGCGTGAGATTAAAGAGGTCTTACAAAAAGCTAGAAATCGAGATAGCTTTGAGGTTTTGATTGAAACAGCAGTTCGCACAAGAGATATTCAGCAAATCATGCTGGAACACAGACCACAAATTGTTCACTTCTGTGGACATGGTGATAGCAGTCAGGGTTTAGCATTTGAGGATATCGATGGAAGAGTAAAATTCGTTACAGCCAAGGCACTTTCAACATTATTTTGGCTATGTGCAGCTGATGTGGAGTGTGTGGTACTCAATGCTTGTTACTCGGTTGCTCAAGCAAAAGGTATTGCTAATCACATTAAATATGTAGTTGCTATGAGACAGGCAGTAGGTGACAAAGCTGCTATAGAATATGCGCGGGGTTTCTACTTGGCTATATTTTCTGGTAAAGCCTACGATATAGCTCATGAGTTTGGTCGCAGTGCTATCCAAATTGAGAACCTTGGTGAAGAAATGACCCCAATAATTAAAAAAAAAGAGAGGGATTAATTGCTGAAACTCAAGCAGATCTTTGTGGGGAGACTGCAAAATATCCGTTAGCAATCGTAAAAATTTTTAGTGGGCTGCCTGAAAAACTTCAGAAACCTGTGGTTGTAGCCATGATCACTATTAAGGTAATTAGAGACATCCTAAAAATTTGTCTTGTTATTTTCCTGCTATGGGCTTGTGGTTATATCACGCTAAAGCAGTTGTTACTGTTTTATTTCATTTTAATGATAGGAATTATATTGTCTGCTGTGGCACCTGCCATATCGTCTATTTACTCCGTTCGCTCTGAGTGGGTAGGCTTGAAGCCTGCAATGATTCTCTTTAAGAATTTTACAGATGAAAATATAGATACAATAAATTGTCTAGAAGAAGAGAATGAATTAGAAAAAGCTGTACAAAGATATAGCGAAGCAGCAGAGATTATTTCTAAACATTTGTCTAATTCTTCAGATTTGTTGAGTAAATATCCTGAAATAAGTGAAGTATTTAAAGAAGTTAACATCGGCCTTATAGAAGCTAAAAGTAGGCACAATGTAAAAAGACAACAACGAGAAGAAAGGGAAGAAGAAGAAAGACAACAAAGGCTTCGTAACGAAGAACAAAAAAGACGGGAAGAACAAGCCTACTGGCAGTCCGTCAAAGAAGAGCGGAGCAAGCGAGGATTCAGTTATGGTGTACCTCCTATAGACAACCGTTGTCCGGTGCAATTTCCTATCCGAGCTACGGCCAATATTGATGAATCCTCCGCACGAGGCATCTACTATTACGAGGATGAAAGGGCTGTGGAGGTTTGTTGGTGTTTTGCTAATCCAGAGGAAGCAAAAGCTGATAATTTTCGGCGTCCTAAAAAGAAACCACCCAAACGGCAACCCAGGTAAAAGTAAATTACACAGTAAGCACAGAGGGCTAACAAGTCAATTAAGCAGTTTTTATTTGGCAGCATAGCGGTTGTTTACCGGCACTTAGCATTACCATTGTGTAGCAAAATAATAATTGGTAGCAGTTGATAGCCTTGAATATGATTAGCGATATGAAGTCACCCAAAGAAGTTCTACGCGACTGGGTTGCTGCGTATAACGCTCGCGACCCTTACACACTTATCGATCTTTATCACGATGACGCTATCAACCATCAGGTTGCCTTTGGTGATCCTCTCCAGGGGCGCGAGGCACTGCTTGAGAGTTTCATCGCCTTCTTCAACGCGTTTCCAGACAACTACACGCATCCTGAAAATATCTTCGAGGATGGTAACTGGGCGATTATCGAGTGGAGCGGTGGCGGCACCTTCTTGGGTGAGCTTGGCGGCAACGCACCCACCGGCAAAAGTTTCACACTGCGCGGGTGTGGCTTCTTTCAGATCGTTGAGGGCAAAATCTGTTTCCAGCGTGGCTACATTGACAAGTACACTTGGTTCAGGCAAATAGGTTTACCAGTCTCATAGGCTTGTAAGTGCTGCACAACGGCTAAGTTTAATTGTGCTACTCCAACCCAGCCCTTAATGTTGAAGTGTTGACTGCGGTACTGCTGCACTATTTGAACTATCAGACAGTTTCTCTTCCTGGTTAAATCATTACTCCTTCAGCAACGCCAGAAAATCTAATGCTGAGCAGCTTAAGGCCACGCTGCAAAATCTTGAGAGAATTGAGAGAGAGACAGCAAATTGATGTGTGGAGTTGCACCGGCAGCTTCCCGCTCAAGAGCTGTATTGTAACCCCAATCTGCCAGAAAAAGCCTGACTTGGGTGAGGTCTGGCTGCTGCAGCACGATTTGCAATGTTTTGAGCCGGTCTTCTATAAACCAAATGATCGGCTCATCAACAGGCGTTTGCAATAATTCTCGTAGAATAAAGTGCTTAGGACGCTGCACTTCCTTGCCAAAAATACAGGCATCTGGCAGTTCAATGTCTTGTTGCTGCAACAGTTGCCGAACGAAGCGCCCTTCTTTGGTGGTAATAATTACTAAGCGCACCGGCATTTGTTGCAATTGCCGCAATCTTTCGATGACGCCTGGATAAAATCGGTGATAACTCAACCAGTCTGCGACATCAGTGGCGATCCATTCATCCCGCAGCCGATCAAGTTGCGTGCCGGTGTCTGCGGGTTTGAGTCCTTCTTCTAACAATAGTTGTGGCGCAATTGTTTGCCAATCGAGCAGTATTTTCTCTTCAGAAATGCCTAATAGCAAGGCGCGGATCAACACCGGCATCTCCCAGCCGGTTTCGATCACAGGTCGCAGCCGGTAAAATATGGGGGCTAACTCTGCCGGTGGTGTGGCGTCTGCCGGCGTCCAGATTTGACAGTAGGTGCGCCATGCAGCTTGGAAATACTCAAGCAGTCCATCACAAAGGACGCCATCAAAGTCAAGCGCGAGAAGTGTGGGATGGTTCGCCGGCATGGTTTGTCGAGATGCAACGTCGCTGTCTATGATCGCACAGTTGAGCAAAGCGTGAGCGCAGATATGTTGCACTCAGTAAGGCAGCAGGAAAAACTTAAATTATCACTTCAGTATTTATCTAGATTTTTGCTCAAAACTTGCATGATCTTTAATCTCACAATTTCCTTGCTTCTTTAAATTAAGCAATTCCAACTGTAAAACTTAAAATTCAAAATTGAAGGCCGGCAGATTAATCGCTGCCTTTTTTATCTTAAAAGAAAAAATAATAAGTTGCATTTAAATAGTGAGTTAATATAAATATTGATTCGCAGCGCATCCTGAGTCCGAAAATTTACACAAATCATTTATCCGGTAAATTACACAGATTAATCTCAATAAATTCACGGATAAACACTAATGATGAGTCTGCTTAATCTGTAAAGTTCTGAGTTCTGGCAACTTCAGAAAAAAGCTTTTCTTAACGTGTTTTTATGCACAATCTTGCAATCTTGTATAGTAAAGCGTTTAACTTTAACGTGAAGTTTTAATGAAGAACAATCTGAGTAAAGCACTTAAGTGGTAAAAGAAAGAATTAAGCAATATCACTGCCATTACTTCATGTAAATGGCTAATGTCATGTCAAGCCCGTCACCTGTCAAGGTTAGTTTTAACCAAAAAAATGCAAGGATAAATCAGCCCTCAGCCATGCGGTTGCCCCGGAGCCTCAGCGCCGTTGAAACCTGGGGTTTTGGTCTGACAGGTCACTTGGTATGGATTGGCACCGCACCGCTGATACACGCTGCGCTTGGACCCTCTGCGATTTTCGTGTGGTTGCCTGCCGTAGTTGTGGGGGTGTTACTAAACTTGCAGGTGAAGCGCTTAGGGGAAGAGTGGCCCGATGTATCGGGCGGAACGCCCAATTATACAACCAGGCTGCTCTCGAAGTATCCAGGGCTGGGTCGCTATGCGGCGATCGCATACTTCGTAAGCTGGGCCGGCTATTTGTCGATGAACCCGATCATCCTCACCGCGCTGATTAAAGCCAACCTGGAACCCTTGGGCATTGCTTGTCCGGAAACCGCGCTTAAAATTGGATTCACGCTAATCGCTTATATTGTGGCGTTGAGCGGCACCCGCACCTTGGGAATTTTGCACACATTTTTTATTTTCCCAGCCGTGGGATTCCTGCTGGTGTTTTGCGTTCAAGGTTTGGGATGGTTAGCCTTCTCGCCGGCTAGTCCGGGACTTTTGCCCAGCAGTTTCTCGCCCTTAACCTTTACTGACTGGGCGAAGTGGTTCTTCTTTGCCGTCTACATGGCTTATGCGTGCGAAACAGCCTCCTCATTTGTCGCAGACAGCCGACGTCCCGGAGAAACGTTGCGATTTCTCAAGCTAGCTGCTGGGCTGATCCCTGTTGTGGTTCTGGGCGGATCTTGGGTGCTAATGCGTTTGGCGACGCAACCGGGGCTGGGCGAGGACACATTTATGAATTTGTTCGCCGCAGCAAAGCCATTCTGGGGTGAGTCAGCCTCTTGGATCGTGACGCTACTGATTGCCTCCAGCACCCTTCTCACTTGTGCCACTACGGTTTCCAACTCTCCCCGCATTTTGTACCAACTCGCCTTAGACGGACACCTTTCACCCGTCTTCGCCATCGTCTCGCGACAGGGTGTTCTGCAACCCGGCCTGATTTTTTCCCTGTTCATCAGCCTGATTTATTTGGTTTGGGGAGATATCTCCCGGATTGTGGTCGTCACCGGCAGTGCCTATCTGGCAGCCATAATGTTAGTTCATCTGGGACTGTGGCTGCGCCGGGGCCGGCCAGAAGTACGATGGCCTTGGTGGTCGCTAGGCTTCTTCATCCTTGAGGCACTTGTCCTGGTGGTGGCAGGCTTCGCTTGGAGTTGGCAAGACGTGCTGATCGGGCTGCTGTTTCCCCTTGCCGTTTTGATAGTAGATGCCGTTAGCCGCCGCATTGCCTTTCCACCGTTTCATCCAGCCTGGTGGATTGAGCGTTACCGCCGGCGGAGTCGTCAGTTCCAAGATTTTGTTGCCTCTCAGGTTGTCATTCTACTGGTATTAGTTTGTAGCGCCACAGCAGTCACCTGGGTGATTCGGGACAAGTTAGAGCGCATCGATCCCTTCGAGCAGCTCAATCCCAATGCCACCAACAATCTTTTAGTTATTTTGCTCCTAACAAGTGCATTTGTGGCGATCGCCGTTGCCTGTTGGACAAGCTTGCCTCAAGTGGCTGCGATTGATGAAGCCCGCCAACACGCAGAAAATCTTTTTATTGCTGCCCTTGACACGGTTCCAGATACGATTCTTGTGGTCGGTGAAAACGGGGCAATTGATCAGGCAAACCCAGCCGCTGAGGCACTCTTCGGCTTAAATGCCCATGAATTGCTGGGGGAAAATTTGAACACGCTTTTACCCGGTTTAGGACATTCGCCGGCTCAGTGGTCAAACCAAAGCGAACAGGCATTGGAACGCTATCAAGGCTTACGCATCATTGAAGCGACAGTTTCCGAGCGTTCAAATCGCAATCTTCCAGAATATATTGTTATCCTGCGCGACATTACAGAGCGCAAGCACGCCGAGGCGGTTTTGCACGAAAGCGAAGAACGATTTCGCTTGATGGCAGATACCGCGCCGGTTCTAATTTGGGTTGCCGGCATTGATAAACGCTGTCATTACTTCAATAAAGTTTGGCTAGAATTTACCGGCAGAACAATGGAGGAAGAATTCGGCTACGGCTGGCTTGAAGGGGTTCATCCTGAAGATAGACAGCGCTGTTTAGATAGTTATATCACCGCATTTGACGCCCGCCAAAGCTTCCAAATGGAATACCGTATCCGGCGTGCTGACGGCGAGTATCGCTGGATTTTGGATACCGGAAATCCCCGGTTTTTAGCAGATGGCAGCTTTACTGGCTACATTGGCTCCTGTATTGACATTACTGAACGCAAGCAGATTGAGTCAGCACTACAAGCATCTAACCGGCGAACTGTAAATATTTTAGAAAGTATTACTGATGCTTTTTTGGCTTTAGACCGACAGTGGCACTTCACTTATATTAACCGACAAGCGCTTTATTTTTTTCAAAGAAGCACACCCGAAGAACTCCTGGGTAAGAATATTTGGCAGGAGTATCCGCAACCCGCTGATTCGCTCTTTTACCATCAGTATCATAAAGCTGTCGCTCAACAAATTCCTGTAGCATTTGAGAGCTACTCTCCACGTTTAAATATTTGGTTTGAAGTCCGCGCCTATCCGGCTGAAGATGGGCTTTCTGTTTACTTCCGCGACATCACTGAGCGCAAGCAAGCGGAAGAAGCACTACAAACATCAGAAGCTCGTTTGAGAGCGCAAGCAACGCAACTAGAACAAACGCTGCAAGATTTACAACGAACTCAAACTCAACTCATTCAAACCGAGAAAATGTCAGGTCTCGGTCAGTTGGTTGCCGGTGTCGCTCACGAAATTAACAATCCGGTTAACTTTATTTATGGCAACATCACTCACGTCAGCGAATACGCTCAAGATTTGCTGAATTTAATCCACCTTTTCGAGCAGGGTTATGGCTACAGCGCTCCTGAAATCCAAAATTGCATCGAAGAGATGGAACTTGATTTTATTATTGAGGATATGCCAAAAATGCTGTCTTCTATGAAAGTGGGGGCTGAACGCATCCGAAATATTGTGCTGACGTTGCGAAATTTCTCCCGGCTTGACGAATCAGATATGAAGCCGGTTGACATTCATGAAGGCATCGAAAGCACGCTGTTAATTTTGCAGAATGCGCTGAAAGCTAAACCGGATTTTCCCGGAATAGAAATTATCAAGAAGTATGAAGCGTTACCCCTCGTTGAATGTTATGCCGGCCAGCTAAATCAGGTGTTTATGAACATCCTCACCAATGCCATAGACGCTTTGCACAAGCATGACAGAAAGCGAACGCCCGAACAGATCAAAGACAACCCCAGTCAAATTACAATTTACACGCAATTGCTGTCTAGTTCTCGCGTGGGAATTCGATTTAAAGACAATGGGCCGGGAATGAGCAAAAGCGTTCTGGCGCGAGTGTTTGATCCGTTTTTTACAACGAAACCTGTGGGAGAAGGCACCGGCTTAGGATTATCGATCAGTTATCAAATTATCGCTGACAAGCATAGAGGCCGGCTAGAATGTCACTCAGAACCCGGAGAAGGCGCAGAGTTTCGGATAGAAATTCCCATTAGGCAAAGCTGAGTGGGAGTTAAATGAGCGCACTTGATAGCTGAGTTCAAATCCGCAGAAGCGAGCCGGTGCATCCAGCCGATCAAAAACTCAAATAATTATTTTATTTTCAATCAAAATTTAAGTAAAAATGCCTACACAGCCTTTTACAGGTGTGGATAATCCTCAGCGCGACGCTACGCGCCTACCTCGTAGCTTGAGTGCGCTGGAAACTTGGGGGTTCGGGCTTACCGGCCATCTGGGATGGGTCACCAATGCGCCGGCAATCCACTTGGCGCTGGGACCGGCTGCCATTTTTGTTTGGTTGCCGGCAGTATTCGTGGGAGTGCTGCTCAACCTGCAAGTGAAACGCTTGGGGGAACAGTGGCCAGAAATGTCAGGCGGAACGCCCAATTATATAACCAAACTGCTGAGTCACTATCCCGCTCTAGGCCGTTATGCCGCAATCGCCTATTACTTAGCTTGGGCCACCTTTCCGCCGGCAAGCGCCATCATCCTCACAGAAATTGTCAAAGCCAACTTAGAACCCTATGGCATCACTTCTGGCGAACTCATTCTAAAAATTGCATTTACCCTCATCGTTTATATTGTGGCGTTGAGCGGCACCCGCACCTTGGCGATCTTGCAAGCATTTTTCATCTTCCCAGCCATTGGATTTTTGCTAGTCTTTTGCGTTCAAGGTCTTGGCTGGTTGGCCTTCTCGCCCGACAGTCCCGGATTTTTTCCTACCAGTTGGCCGAACTTAACCTGGATCGAGTGGGGCAAGTGGTCTTTATTCGCAATCCTGAGCAGCTGTGCCTGCGAAACCGCTTCATGTTTTGTTGCTGACAGCCGGCGTCCAGGGGAAACCCTGCGATTTCTAACCTTCGCCGCTTGGCTGATTCCTCCCGTCTGTCTGGGGGGTTCCTGGGTGCTCGCGCGGTTAGCAGCCTCTCCAGGCGTGAATGACAACTCTTACTCGCTCTTAGTAACCGCTGCCACCATGTTTTGGGGCACTTGGGCAACATTACCTGTAACACTCCTGCTTGCCTCAAGCTGTCTCGTAATTGCCGCAACTTCCGTCGCCAATGCGCCTCGCGTTTTATACCAACTCGCGCTAGACGGATACCTTTCACCCGTGTTCAGCATCGTCTCTCCAGAGGGCGTTCTGCAACCGGCCCTTATCTTCTCCCTTTTAATCAGTTTGATCGCGTTGGGTTGGGGAGATTTAGCGCAACTGGTTGTACTCACCTGTACGCCCATGATTATAACTTTCATGGCGCTACATCTAGGACTGTGGCTGCGTCGGGTTCAGCCAGAAGTGCGCTGGGGGTGGTTGTCCCTAGGCTTTTTCGCCTTTGATACGCTGGTGCTAGTAATGGTTGGCGTGGGATGGGGTTGGCAAGATTTAGCCATCGGGTTGCTATTGCCGGTGGCAATTGTAGCAGCGGATGCAGTGATCCGCCGTGTTTCCTTGCCACCCTTCTCCCCACAGTGGTGGGTGAGGCGAAGCGTTGTGCCTTTCAATAGCAAGTTTAAAGATTTTCTGGTGCTTCAGGTCGTTACCCTACTCGTATTAGTCTGTGGCGCTACGGTTATAGGCTGGGCGCTCAGGGCAGTATTAGATAGAAGCGCTGAAAGTGCCGGCAACGATCTTTTAATTGTCTTATTGCTAACAGTTGCCTTTTTTGCGATTGCAATTGCTTGCTGGACAAGCTTGCCCCAAGTTGCTTCAATTGCCAAAGCACGGGAACAAGCAGAAAACTTGTTTATCACTGCCCTTGATACCGTTCCAGATGCCATTCTCGTCGTGGGTAAAAACGGCGTAATTCTGCAAACTAACCCAGCCGCATCCGCACTTTTTGGCATCGGCACCGTTGAGCTAGTGGGGCGTCATCTTCATGATTTTCTGCCGGCAATAACGTTGGAACCAGAGTTAGGGCAAAGCAGAAGCGAACAGATATTCAAGCGGGGAGAGCAAGACTTACGCACGCTTGAAGCAACGATTTCACACCGAGCAAATCGAAAGCTGCAAGAATATATTGTGATTTTTCGCGATGTGACTGAGCGCAAGCAAGCTGAGTTAGAATTGCGGCAAACATTGCAACTTAAAGAAGAACTTGCTGTTACAGCTACAGAGCAAGCCGAACAATTAGAAAAAGCGCTTCAGGAATTACGGCAAACTCAAGAACGGTTGCTTCAATCGGTAGAATCTGACCGGGTTTTAACGCACGTTACCGACCAAATTCGCAGAACTTTAGATTTAAAGACAATTCTGGAAACGATTGTGCGAGAAGTCCTCGCGTTACTTCACACAGATCGAGTTGTAATTTACCAATTCACCCAAGACTGGCAAGGCAAAATTGTTGTAGAAGCCGTCAGCGGTAAGTGGCAATTACTTCAGGGTGAGGAGTATGCGGATGAATGTTTTCCCACAGATTACGCTCGCCTTTACAGTTACGGACGCGTCAGAGCGGTTAATAATATTGCTGAGTCAGATTTAAATCCCTGTCATAAAAAGTTTTTGCTAGAACTTAACATTAAAGCCAATCTTGTTGTACCAATTCGGATTGATTATTATTTGTGGGGGTTGCTAATCGCGCATGAATGTTCTGCGCCTAGGGTTTGGCAGCCGGCAGAAATTGAATTGCTGCAACAATTAGCCAACCAAGCAGCAATTGCGATACAGCAAGCTGAACTCTATCAACAAAGCTGTTCTGCTGCTCAAACAGCAACCGCTCAAGCTCAGAAACTAGAACAAGCGCTGCAACAGCTTCAACAAGCCCAAGCTCAACTCGTTCAAAGTGAGAAGATGTCTTCTCTTGGTCAGTTAGTTGCCGGTGTTGCCCATGAGATTAATAACCCGGTTAATTTCATTTATGGCAACCTCACGTATGTTAGTGATTATACTCAGGCGCTCATGACGTTAATCAACCTTTATCAAGAAGGTTATTCCCAGACTGACCCCAAAGTTCAAGACATTATTGAAGAGATTGATCTTGAGTTTTTGCTAGAAGATTTGCCGAAGACAGTCTCTTCCATGAAAATGGGAGCGAATCGTATTCGGGAGATTGTTTTAACCTTGCGAAATTTCTCCCGGCTTGACGAAGCAGACATGAAGCCGGTGGATATTCATGAAGGGCTTGACAGTACGCTTTTGATTTTGCAAAATCGCTTGAAAGCAAAACCGGAATTACCGGGGATTACAGTTATTAAGGAATACGGTAACTTGCCGACAGTGGAATGTTATGCCGGCCAGCTCAATCAAGTCTTTATGAATATCCTTAGCAATGGGATTGATGCGCTGCACAAATATGACGAAGCCCGAACACCTGAAGAAATTGAAGAAACCCCCAGTACAATTGCAATTAGCAGCCGAGTTCTCGACAGCAATCGCGTAGAAATTCGCTTTAAAGATAATGGGCCAGGATTGAAGGAAACGGTTCGTCAACGGATATTTGATCCGTTTTTTACAACGAAACCTGTGGGAGAAGGCACCGGCTTAGGATTATCGATTAGTTATCAAATTATTGTAGATAAACATGGAGGCCGGCTAGAGTGTGTGTCGGAACCCGGACAGGGGGCAGAATTTATCATTGAAATTCCGATCACGCAGAAGCTAAAGCACGGCAATAATTAACCGTTTTTTGACTGAAAATGTCATGATGGAAATACAGCATCAGCCGGCAATTTTTTATGTTAGCAGTTTCAACCTCTAAAACTCCCCTGTTAGGGGCTTCTTTGGCAGAGTTAACCGAGTGGGTTCAGCAACAGGGGCAACCGGCTTATCGGGGGCAACAGTTGCATCAATGGATTTATCAAAAAGGGGCGCGATCGCTTTCTGAAATTACGGTATTTTCTAAACAGTGGCGTGAAACGGTTGCAGATTTCCCAATAGGCCGGTCAACCATTCACTACCGCTCAGTTGCCCCGGATGATACGGTTAAGTATCTCCTGACGCTGGCAGACGGTCAAATTGTCGAAGCGGTTGGCATTCCCACAGAAAAGCGCCTCACGGTTTGCGTGTCTTCCCAGGTGGGTTGTCCGATGGGGTGCGATTTCTGCGCCACCGGCAAGGGCGGTTTTAAGCGCAATCTCGCCACGCATGAAATTGTTGATCAGGTTTTAACAGTTCAAGAAGACTTTAACCGGCGCGTCAGTCATATTGTCTTTATGGGCATGGGCGAACCGTTGCTGAATACGGATAATGTTTTGGCTGCCTTGCGATCACTCAACGAAGATGTGGGCATCGGGCAGCGAAATATCACGGTTTCTACGGTGGGAATCCGCGATCGCATCCGCCAACTGGCAGAACATAAACTCCAAGTCACCCTAGCAGTTAGTCTCCACGCTTCTAATCAAGAGTTGCGCGAACAGCTAATTCCGAGTGCCCTCCGCTATCCCTTGCCTGAGCTTATCTCAGAATGTCGGGAATATGTCAAGACAACAGGCCGCCGGTTGAGTTTTGAATATATTTTGCTTGCCGGCGTGAACGACTTGCCGGAACACGCGATTGAACTTGCGGAGTTAATGCGGGGATTTCAATGTCATGTCAATTTGATTCCCTACAATCCGATCACTGAAGCCGGCTATCAGCGTCCCAGCCAGCAGCGAATTCAAACCTTTGTGAAGGCATTGCAAGATCGCAAAGTTGCGGTGAGTGTGCGTTATTCTCGCGGGTTAGAAGCGGATGCGGCTTGCGGGCAACTGCGAGTTTCTCAAAGTTAACAATTCTTTGGCTAAATTTTACCGCAAGCATCTCGAAAAACTCGAATTTCCTGATTCCCTAATCCTGGCTTCTCGCCCAAATATTTACAACCGCAGAGGGATGCAGAAAGTAATATTTTTTCTGCATCCCTCTGCGGTTAAGTATTGGATTACCTGCCGAATGGATAGTTTGATTAAAAACTCTGTTCCCTATGCCGGTGCAAAAGCACACTGTAAATTCCCCTGATATTTTTTTTGCAGCAATGCGATAGCTGATTAATCGTCCAATTTTAGTGCCCTTACCGGCACTTTTGGTAGTGATGATTTCGGGAGGGAAGGATTACTGGGGGGCGTAGATGCCAGGGGCGTACGCTTCTACCACTTTGCCGGTGTCAGAGCAGGTAATCATAAAATAGTCACAGGCAGGGCATTGTGTCCGCGTTAATTGACTGATTAACAGGTAGTGGCGCTCAGCATGGCTGCCACAGTTTGGACAGTGAATTGTCATTTTTATCTGCATATTAAACTCTCTCTCTTTAGACGTATACATGAAACAATCTCAAAAAAAATGGGGTAGAACGTAGCAACAGTTACAGTGCCAAAAACACTCAAGAAAACTTAGCGACTCGATTTATTCAGTGACGAATAAGCGAGTCAAGCTTTTTCAACATTATCTTTTATTATGTCAGTAATAATGCCGAGTGTCAATTTTAGGATTGCGGGGATCGCCTTCTGGGTCAGCGATCCCCGTGATGAATCAATTCAGGTCATAAATTGTTGAGTCCGCTTATATCCGAAGTGTTACTTAAAAAGCTAGAAAGAAATCATTAAATTTTTGATAAGGGATGGGTTAATTGTTAGGTTTATAAATAAACCTAAAATAAATATAAAAGTTGCAATTCTAAAAAAGCGCCAGCTCTTGAGTGGGTTTGGCTTGAGTTGGTTTAAAGACAACAAAAAAAAGCGCAACCGGGTTAAGAGATCAATTCGAGACGCGACTGAGCGCGTCTCGACTTATCCTGGAGATTAAACCCGCATTCCCATATCTTTCAAACTTTGGCGCAACTGGCTCGCTGCCGGCGACTGACGCTGCTCATAAAGTGAGATCGCCTGACGAAAGGTGTCTAAACTCTCCACGACACTGCCGGCTTTCAGCAAAGCCACGCCTAAATTTTGGTAAGCTTCGGCATAATTGGGATTAAGTTCAATCGCTTGCCGGTAAGATGCGATCGCCTCCTTTAAGCGTCCCTTCTCTTTTAAGGCAATGCCTAAATTAAAATGAGCAGTGGCTAAATTGGGTTCTATTTGCAAAGCAATCTCGTACGCACTTTTTGCCCCCGTCAGATCGCCGCTTTCCAGCAGTAAATTACCGAAATTGTTATAAGCGCCGAGTTTCAGTTGAGGCAGGAGTTCCTGCTCAAGGGCAGCCCGATAGTGAAATTTGGCTTTAGATATCTGTTGCCGGCGCGCGTAAGCAATGCCTAAATGGTAATGAAGTTCATACAACACCGGCACCTCAACCGATTTTGGTTCACCCCAGCTAGGCACCCCTTTCAATCCCACCTCTAGCAATTGAATGCCGCGTTCCACCTCACCCATTTGTACATACAAAGCCCCTAACTTACTGCAAGTGTAAGGATCAGAAGGGTGCTGAGCGAGATAGCTTTCCATCGCCTGCCGCGCTCTGGTAAATTTGTCTAACGCGGCGATTGTCCCCGGTTTGTAGCCTTCATGCAAAATCGCCACCGGCGCTAAATCAACCACCTGCCATCCCTGAGAACTTTTCAACAGGTTGGCAACGCTGTCATCCACCATCGAATGATAAGGATGGGAGAAATAAATATATGGGTGATTGCGAAACAGCCTGGATACCAGAGAGTAAGGAGATTGTGCCGCACCCACCTCTTGACGCATCAAGTTAATTAAGAGGTAATCCTCATTCTGAATTGCCTCTTTGATCTGTGGCACAACCTCTCGCACCAGCATTTCATCCGCATCTAAAACTAAAATCCAGTCACCCGTCGCATATTTAAGGCATTCATTTCGCGCCGCCGAATAGTCATCGCACCATTGAAAATCATAGACTTGCGCCCCAAATTCACGGGCAATTTCAGCCGTGCGATCCGTTGAGCCGGTGTCAAGCACCACCATCTCATCCACCACATCTTTAACACTATCGAGACAACTAGGCAGCGCCGCCTCCTCATTTTTCACAATCGCGCAAAGACTCAGTTTCATTTTGTGCCGGCACTCCCAACTTAAAAGCATCGCTGTCATTTTAGAGGCAAACCCACCCCGCCATAACTTCTGCCCTGATTGGGAACGATCCGCCACGTGCCGGCACAACAATTAAATACATTTAAAAACTCATCCTGATTGAGAGCGATCCGCCACCTACCGGCACAACAATTAAAAACATTTAAAAACTCAAACCATAGCAATTCTCCCGACTGTTCAATTTAGAATTTCAAATTCTAAGCACACCTGCACTAGACGCTCAGCAGATCAACCCTTTTGGAGGGGGTTTGGGGGACGCAACCGTCCCCCAACGGGGGGTTTGGGGGGCTTCCCCCCAATGCCTTTCTGACTTCCCATCTTTTCTAGCAATAAAAAATTAGTACAATGTCTAAAAAAAATCTGCTGCCCACCCAGTAACTTTACTCACAATTTTCAACATTCCACCCCTCCCCTCCCTTGCATTTTTTCCCCAAGCTGAAAATCCCAACCAAACTTTGTGCCAAGATCGAAATCGATAACAAAGCCAATCACCGGCTTTCCTTCTACCACACCGGATAAAACTCATGCTCGGACAAACCATCGGTGGGCGCTACTCTCTGATCAGCGAATTGGGAGAAGGGGCATTTGGCAAAACGTACCTCGCAGAAGACCGGCATTTACCCGGCAACCCCGTCTGTGCGGTTAAACAACTCAAACCCGCCAGCACAGATCCCAAGACTTTAGAGGAAGCAAGACGCTTATTCCACACAGAAGCAGAAACCCTTCAGCAGCTTGGCCCCCATGAGCAAATTCCCCGGCTTTTAGCTCATTTTGAAGAAAATCGAGAATTCTATTTAGTTCAAGAATTCATCAAAGGTCACGATCTGAGCTACGAAATGACTGCCGGCAAACAATTGAGCGAATCCTACACCATTGCGCTTTTACAAAACACGCTCAAAGTCTTGGAATTTGTTCACCAGCAGCAAGTCATCCACCGCGATATTAAGCCATCCAACCTGATGCGACGAGAAGCAGACGGCAAACTGATTCTGATTGATTTTGGTGCCGTTAAACAAATTAGAACTAAGGTGGTCAATAGTCAAGGAATGACGAGATCGACGGTGCAAATTGGCACTTTTGGCTATATGCCAAGTGAACAAGCCCAAGGCCGGCCAAAATTAAGTAGTGATATTTATGCTTTGGGCATGATCGCCATTCAAGCACTCACCGGCATCTTTCCGGATGAACTACCAGACGATCCTGAGACGGGTGAAATTTGCTGGCGAAACCTAGTGCCGGTGCGCGCAAACCTGGCAGATATTTTAGACAAAATGGTGCGTTACGACTTCCGGCAGCGCTACCCCTCTGCAACTGAGGCATTACAAGCATTAACCGGCTTGGAAACTTCACCCATTTCAATGGTTCCCAATAAAGCCAAAGCTTGGTTAAAACATAGCAAAGTGCTGTATCAAGCTAAACGTTATCAGGAAGCAATTTCTGCCTGTGAGCAAGCAATTTCAATTAAATCAGACTTTTATGAAGCTTGGGATATCCTTGGCAATGCGCTTTATGAATTAGGCCGGTATGACGAAGCACTAACATCGTATGACAAAGCTATTCAAATTAAACCTAACTTTCCTGAAGTTTGGAACAACCGGAGCAGAACACTCTTTAGTTTACAGCGCTACGAAGAAGCAATTTTTGCCTTAGACAAAGCGATTCAACTCAAGCCAGATTACTATGCAGCTTGGAATAACCGAGGCTTCGCGCTTTTTAGTTTGCAGCGTTACGAAGAAGCAATCGCTGCCTATGAACAAGCGATTTCTATCAAGCCAGATTTTGAGGAAGCTTGGTTTAATCGCGGTAGCGCGTTTGAGGAATTGCAGCGCTATGAAGAAGCCATTGCTTGTTATGACAAAACCATTCAACTCAAGCCAGATTACCCTCAAGCTTGGAATAGCCGAGGCTTGGCGTTTGATAACTTGCAACGCTACTCAGAAGCCATTGCCTGTTATGACAAAGCCATTCAACTCAAGCCAGATTACTATCAAGCTTGGAATAACCGAGGCGTGGCATTGGATAACTTGCATCGGTACCCTGAAGCCATTGCCTCCTTTAATCAAGCGATTCAACTCAAGCCCGATTTTCAATTAGCCCTAGATAACCGAAACGAGGTAGTGAGTAAGTTGGGATGGTATTTATAGATTCTCTAGTTTTATGCTTCAGGATTTTCGCTTGCCGGCATTTAGGCTCAAGCTGCCAACTTGCAAGCGTTTGAGCGATACCGGGCGAGCAGCAAAACTCTGTTATCATTAAACAGATCCGATCCGCTTGAGTCTGCCGGCATACTTGGCTAAAACACACTACGACTTTTGGCTGCCGGCCCCCCCATAACGAAGCTGAAGCGTTTAACATAAAAGCCATAGAACACTGCTTTAAATTCTCAACTACTCAGAATTTTTAACCTATACAAACCTTTAATCTATCTTTTGACCGATTGACAAAAATTAAGTCTAGCGAACGAACTCAAAAATTTCTATTCCTATTGTTTCTTCCCTATGATAGAGGGAATCCCTATTAATCAATTGATATTCTTAGGAAAGATAAGACGCAAAGAAAAAAAGAGTTTATCTTTCAAGGAGAAAATGACATGGGAATTCTAGCTTGGGTTGTTTTAGGTTTAATTGCCGGCGCACTTGCCAAAGCTATTTATCCAGGGCATCAAGGCGGTGGATTTCTAGCAACAACAGCGTTAGGGATTTTGGGTGCAGTTGTTGGTGGTTATTTAGGTAGTATGTTCTTGGGAACAAGCGGAGGCGCAGCTTATGGTGCGCTCTCAATCCCCAGTATTGCTTTTGCAGTCTTAGGTGCAATCCTCCTCCTCTTCATCTGGGGTTTGGTAACTCAACGGGCTGCTTAATTGTTTCAAAGCTTCAATGGGTGGTTTAATTCGTGTCAATCCTCCAGCTTCTCGTTGGGGGATTGTTTGTTTTTAGAGCAAATTGATGGAGTTTTTTGAGAAAATTGTTTTCCCTTGAAATGAAGGAAGTGATAGCAATGCCTTGGAATAAAAACAATTATCCAGATTCCATGAAAAACCTCACCGAGGAAGTGAGGGAAAAAGCGATTGAGATTGCCAATGCTTTGCTAGAAGAGGATTACGAAGAAGGCAAAGCCATTCCCATTGCGATTGCTAAAGCAGAAGAGTGGGGTAGCCGGCGCGGTAAGCAAGTGAAACAGAAAGATTCTGAATAAATCTGTATAGTCAGAGAAAGTGAGCAGCAACCAACACAAGCCTCAGCCGGCCAAACAAGCCAAAGCCGGTTAAGACCCGAACAATTCACGATACAGTGAAGAGTGACGGCTTGGAAAAAACTTGCTAAATTGCATACTATAAATTTTTCTATTAAAACAGGGACAGTCCCAAAGCCCCAAATCCAGGCTGATCGCCGAAAACGCGCCGACTGTAAATCCTGCCGGCAGCAATCGGGCAACTCCAAATCCCAAATTTTGGCCTTCAGATCGGAAAATTTACAGATAGGCAAATAGCTGCGCTAAGTGTGCCGGCACTGCTCTCACCCCTACATTTATGGACACTTTTTTACTCGGACAAATACTGGCAGGACGGTACAAAATTGTCAGCTTCTTGGGAGGAGGGGCGTTTGGCCAAACTTACATCGCACAAGACTTGCAACTACCCGACTACCCGCGCTGTGTCGTCAAACAACTTAAACCGCAGACAACCGATCCGCTGACATTAGAAACTGCTAGACGTTTATTTGATACCGAAGCAAAAGTTTTACATCAATTAGGCCGGCATGATCAAATTCCTCGTCTGCTTGCTCACTTTGAAGAACAGCAAGAATTTTACCTCGTGCAGGATTGCATAGAAGGCGAACCGCTCAATCAAGAAATCAAAGCCGGTAAGCGTTTAAGTGAAGCAGAAGTCATCGTTTTATTGCGCGATGTATTATCAACCCTAGCCTTTGTCCACCGGCAGAATGTCATCCACCGCGATATTAAACCCTCCAACTTAATCAGACGCAACTCAGACGGCAAAATTGTTTTAATCGACTTTGGCGCAGTCAAGCAAGTCAGTACCCAAGCTGGGGACGAGAGTTTTACCGTTGCCATTGGGACTCCTGGCTATATGCCAAACGAACAGTTGGGAGGACAACCGCGCCCCAACAGCGACATCTATGCGTTAGGCGCGATCGCCATTCAAGCATTAACCGGCATCTTGCCCTCCCGGTTGCGGCAAGACGCGCAAACCGGCGAACTTATTTGGCAGAATGACGTGCAGGTGAGCGATCGGCTAGCAGCGATTATTGATAAGATGGTGCGCTATCACTTTAAAGATCGCTATCAAACCGCTGAAGAAGCCCTCGCGGATCTTGAGGATCTGGAAAATTATGCGATGGCTTCAACCATTGCCTCTTACTCCAAACCAGCAGCGCCAATTGATGCGCCCAGAATGCCAACTGGCGAAACCCTGCCCCAACCGAGTGCAACAGTGCATTCAACTCCACCCTTGCCGCGTTCTAAAAAGTTGTGGTACATCTTAATACCAGGACTGATTGCCGGTTTAATTGTCGGATTTTTTAAGTTTTTTCCCACCACCGATTATCTCGCTCAAGCCAATCAGTTTCTCGACACGCAACAACCGGAAGAAGCGATTTCAACGATTGATAAATCCCTCATAACTAACCCGAATCAAGCAAAAGCCTGGAAAATTCGCGGCGATGCCCTCTTTTTATTAGAACGTTATGAGGCAGCGCTGGCAGCTTATGAAAAAGCCAGTCAAATTGATCCAAAAGACCCCAAAGCTTGGAACAACCAAGGAGAAACGCTTTATTTACTGCAACGCTATGAAGAAGCCCTCAAAGCCCACGACAAAGCGCTGGAACTCTCTGCTAATAATATTGAAGCCGTGAATGGGCGTGGGATTGCTTTGCTTGGTTTGAAGCGTTACCAAGATGCCCTTTCTGCTTTTGAAAAAGCTCTGCAAATCCAGCCGAATCACCCCAAATCTTGGGAAAACCGAGCTTTAGCGCTAGAGTATTTGCAACGTCCCCAAGAATCGCGTAAAGCGTTTGAAGAAGCGCTGGCTTCTTATAATGACACAATTAAATTAAATCCCAATGATTTACAAACTTTGATTAACCGGGGGCGCGTTTTAGGAAAATTGCAGCGTCCCACAGAAGCGCTCGCTTCTTATGATAGCGCGATTAAAATTAACCCAAACTTTTTCCCCGCTTGGGTGGGGAAAGGCAGTACACTATTTTTTGCACAGAAACCTGAAGAAGCGCTGAAAGCGTATGATAAAGCGCTTGAAATTAGGCCGAAATCTTATTTAAGCCGGCATAATCGAGGGTCTTTACTCGCCGCAATGCAGCGCCCCGAAGATGCTATTAAAGATTATGACAAAGCTATCGAAATTCAAAATAACTTTTATCCGGCTTTAAGAGACCGAGGATTTGCACTTTTGCAATTGCAGAGAACTCAAGATGCGATCGCTTCTTTTGATAAAGCGATAAAATATGAAAGTAAGGATCATAAATCTTGGGTGGGTCGAGGCATTGCGCTCAAGGAACTTAAGCGTAACGAGCAAGCGCTAGCAGCCTTAGATAAAGCGATATCGATTGAGCCAAACGATCCGGTTGCCTTGCTTCACCGGGGGCTGACTCTAGAGGAAATGCAACGAAATGAAGACGCACTTAATGCTTATAACCAAGCAATTGCAGCAGATGCGACATTCGCGCCGGCTATCGAAGCTCGTTCTAAGCTACAACAGAAATTAGGGCTGTAATTTCTTTCTTCTCCACTCAACACTTAGCACTTAAAATACTATGAAATGGACAAACTTTTTTCGCCGGCATCGTCAATCATTTTTAGGGACAAGTGCTAGTATCTTGCTCTTGGGTGCGGGTGTTATGGTGCCGGCAACCAACGTCAACGCTGCTGAAAAGGTGCTGATTAAAGTCGGCATTATTCAAGCTTCAGTTCCCGTCGGCGATCTGGAAAAGTTCGCTGAAACCGGCGAAATCGCTCCTTCCTTACGAGATATTTTCAGAGCGACAAAACAAGATCCCGAAGTTACTCGCAATGCCTTGACGGAAGAAGTCTCGGTTGATTTTTTGTTCTTAGATCGCGCCCTCAATCACCCGTTTGGCGAAGCTTTATTAGATGAATTGGGGAAAGTCGTACATACGCGAGCTGATAGCGCCAACCGGCAAGCTTTGCGCTCTGCTGTCATCCTCTCTGCAACGAAAGATAGCAAAATATCGCTGTTAGAAGTTATTCAAAACTATCCATCCCCTGAAGTGCAAGTAGAGGGTGATCGCCTCATCGAAGCTGCGGCTCAACTGAGCCGATTTAGTGATGTGTTGCAGGTAATTTTACAGCACTGGCCAAATGTTTTCCGATAACAAATTTTCCTTTCAATACAAATCTGTTGTAGAAACAAAAAACCCGTCACCCATTCTTAAAAAGGAGTTAAAACGTCTCCTTTTAAAGCTGCTCAAACTCGGCAAACTCCTGTTTCTCAATCCAGGCAGGCAAACTTCTTTGCGTAACAGCTTATCAGTTTGCCGGCGCTGATTCTTGAAGATCAGGTGGCATCAACACTTTGTCAATCACCACAAATGTGATGTTGTTGTTCCTGCCATTCCTAATCTTAAATGAATTATCTGTGACTTTCGCATCATTTAGTAATAGCTCATTTGCAGCAGCATTCACTTGAAGTTTCACGGGGTTGCCTTCCACAGTTTTCACCTGTCCTGCTGCGAGATCGGCTTCCGTAACTTCGCCGGCAATCACATGATAAGACAGCAGTTTTGCCAGTTTTTGTTTGTTTTCTGACTTCATCAATTCCTCAAGCGTTCCTGCCGGCAACGCCTCAAATGCTTCATCCGTGGGCGCTAAAATTGTAAATGGCCCTTCTTGATTCAGCGTCTTTTCTATCTCTGGGGTTTCATTGAGCGCAGCAGCCAATTTATTAAAACCCAACTGTTTAAATTGCCCAATCAGTGGCCCTCGCGTGGGATAATAAGCACCGGGCGTGAAAAAACTTGGCCCGTAATAATACTGCGCCAGTACCGGCCAACTAATCAAGGTACTCGCACTCATCACTCCAATCAAGCTGACTAGCTTTTTCATTAAGTTTTTACGCTGGGCACTCATTGATACCTCTCCACCCTTCTATTGCGGGATATAATGCATTTTCCTGGCATTTGTGACGTTCATTATAATTGTTCGTTCCAAGTTGTCATCAAAATTGCGAACCTGAACAAATCTTCACATTAGTTTAGCTTTTCAACTCCTGCCGGCGCTAACGGGTAAAAATTAAGAAGAGTTTGGCCAAACTTAGAAGATTGGCAACAGGCCGACTATAATTTTTTCAATCAATCAATAGACATGAATAAACGATACACCTTTTGTTAATCGCTGTGAAAATAAAGGAAATTTTGGCTGAAATTCCAGAGTTAGAAACTGAGCGGCTGCTGCTGCGAAAAATGTGTTTGGCGGATGTGGAAGATATCTTTGAATATGCCTCCGTTCCTGCGGTTTCCCAATATACAACTTGGGAACCTCACAAATCGATTGAAGATAGCCAGCGCTTTCTCAAGGCTACGATTGAGGGCTACAATCAGCACGACATAGCTTGTTGGGGAATAGTAGAAAAAGCCGGCAAGAAATTCATCGGCGCTTGTGGGTTTGCCGAGTGGAGGGTGGATTGTGCGCGGGGAGAAATCGGTTACGTTTTGTCTGACAAGTATTGGGGAAACGGATACATGAGGGAGGCTGTCCGGGCGATGATGGGGTTTGGTTTTCGCACCATGCAGCTAAATCGCATTGAAGGGAGATGTATGGTTGAAAATACTGCTTCCGCAAGGGTTATGGAAAAAGCCGGCATGAAATTTGAAGGCGTACTGCGACAGCATCTATTTGCCAAAGGCATTTATCACGATGTAAAAATGTACTCGAGTCTCAGGCAAGAATGGATTGAGTAAAAAATTGAAAAAACCCCGCTTCTAATAATTTTAGGACGGGGTTTATATTTAATTTCACCGATTTATTTAAAATCAAATTAGTCGCGTTACATCTCAGAAAGCACTATGACCGGGCCGAACACATGAATGATGCTTTTGCTTACTTTAATGTGCGTTTTGATGGCGTTTTAACCGGCTGCTTTGAGTGATGTTAACGATGCTGGCTTCGCTCGCTGTTACCAGCTATTTAAAACGTGGTAGCCGGCTGATCCTCAGAAGGCATGGTGTTTTCCGGTTCTTCAGTTGGTGAAGTCACACTTCCTTCACTGGAAGGCTTGTCATCCGATTCCATTCCAGAAGGCATAGTTGCGGGACGGTCTCCAGAAGGCATGGTAGTCGGCTGGTCAACAGAAGGTGTGGTTGCGGGCCGTTCTACAGAAGGCATGGTTTCAGAGTCTGCCCCAGTCGGCGTGGTCATGGGCCGTTCCCCACTCGGTCTTGCCGAAGGCCGATCTCCAGCCGGTGTGGTCATGGGCCGTTCCCCACTCGGTCTTGCCGAAGGCCGATCTCCAGCCGGTGTGGTCATGGGCCGTTCCCCAGAAGGCATGGTTTCGGACTCTGCCCCAGTCGGTGTGGTCGAGGGCCGATCCCCAGCAGGCGTGGTGTTCAGTTGCTCTTCTACGGGTGAGGTGACACTTCCTTCACTAGAAGGAGCGTCATCAGGCCGCTCTAAACTCGGCGTGAGTTCTGGCTGTTCCTGCGTAGGCGTACTCGTTGGCTGTTGTGCACTGGGGGCGGATTCTGCTCTAACAGCAGCTGGCAGACTGAGCAGGAGCGCGACGCTGGCGGTGCCGGCAATGCTGGCTACTTTTTTGCTTAAAACAAGAAAATTCAGTGTTTTCATGGATATTCCTCCGGTTTTGTGTAAATATTTTGTAAAGACCTGTTAAAGATTATGACATTTTTTGTAGCAGTTGCACTCGTAGAAAAAACTAACAGGAGATCCCAATGCTAGAGCTATACCAATTTGAACTGTCTCAGTATAGTGAAAAAGTGCGTCTAATGCTTGACTATAAAGGATTAGCGTACCGCAAAATCGAAGTGACACCAGGGGTGGGCCAGCTAGAAGTCTATCGGCTATCTGGCCAGCGGCAATTGCCGGTGCTCAAGGATGGGAATATTGTTATTGCGGATTCTACGGAGATCGCCAAGTATCTTGACCAGCAGTATCCAGACCGACCGATGATCCCCACCGCCCCGAAAGAACGGGCGCTGTGTTTGCTCATGGAAGAATGGGCGGATGAGTCGATTGGTGTGAAAAGCCGGAAAGTGCTGTTTAACGGACTCAGCCAAGATCAGCGCTTCCGCAGTGCTATGTTGCCGGCGAATACGCCCGATGTTCTCAAAAATCTAGTTGAATCGGTGCCGTCTGAGATTCTCAAGACGTTAGGATTTGGGCTGGGAGTCAGTCCTGATGCCGTGAAATCCGCGACAGAAGCGATCAAGCAAGACTTAGAAGCCCTATGCTTGTTGCTGCGTGAGCAAGCTTATTTGGTAACAGATCGTCCAACAATGGCAGATTTTGCCGTAGCTGGGTTATCCATATTGCTCAAGTTTCCAGCCGGCCCTTATTTGGATCTGCCGGCAGACTTGCGCGGCAAAGGTGTCCCCGGCATTGCCGATAACCCGCTGTATGAGACATTTTTCACCTGGCGCGATCGCCTCTATGCAGACTACCGCCAGCCATTAAGTTCCGCCAGCGCCAGCGTCAGCGCTAGCCGGCCAACTTCGATTGAGATAGATTAATCTTTCGGGCATGGGGCATGGGGCATTGGGCATTGAATGAGAGGGAGAGTAGGAGACGAGGAGAAATTTTTAATCCCAATCCCCATAGCTTTAGGTTGGCGAAGCCTTGCCCCATGCCCATACTTTTAGGTTGGCGCAGCCTTGCCCAATGCCCAATGCCCCATGCCCAATCCCCAATGCCCCATGCCCAATTCTCCGTAACGTGGTTTTAAATCAAAATTCAGCATAAGATCAGCCACAGGGTTAAGCGATTTGTGGCATGAATCCAGAAAAGCCTTTAGGCTCGGTTATTCAAGGTTCCCTTAGTCAGGGACTCGAAGTGCGACTTCATCCGGATGTATCTGTAGAAGATATGCGGGTGGGTAAATTCCTGGTTGTTCGGGGCACGCGATCGCACTTTTTTTGTATGCTCACAGACGTTTGTCTGGGAACGTCGAGTGCTCGGATTGTGGCGAATCCTCCCCTCCCGGAGGATGATTTTTTGCAGGCGGTTCTAGCCGGCAGCGGTACTTATGGCACGATTAGTCTGTCGCCGATGCTGATGCTGACGCCAGATGAACTGGAGGAATGGGAGAGAGGCGGAACGGCGGGAGTGCAGCGGCGTGCCGGCGCAGAAGAAAATGATGGTAAAGGGGTGCTTGCTTCTTTCCAGGCACAAAGCGGCAGGCAGATCGAATTGCTGCCGGTGAAAACAATTCCCAGCCATTTCTCTCAGGTTTTTGACGCCAGTGAACGCGATTTCCGCAGCGTTTTTGGTTGGGAAGATGATCCCCACCGGCGCAATTTTGCTATTGGCAAACCGCTTGATATGGATGTGCCGGTTTGTATTGACTTAGATCGGTTTGTGGAACGCAGTAATGGTGTGTTTGGCAAATCTGGAACCGGCAAATCATTTTTAACTCGCCTGTTGCTATCTGGGGTGATTCGCAAGCAAGCAGCGGTGAACCTGATTTTTGATATGCACTCCGAGTACGGTTGGGAAGCGGCAACTGAAGGCAAACAATTTAGCACTGTTAAAGGTTTGCGACAGTTATTCCCCAGCCAAGTTGAAATTTACACCCTCGATCCCACCTCAACAAAACGCCGTGGGGTGCGAGATGCTCAAGAACTTTATCTTAGCTACGATCAAATTGAAGTTGAAGATATTAGCCTTGTTCAAAGAGAGTTAAATCTTTCAGAAGCCAGCATCGAAAATGCCATCATTCTCCGCAACGAGTTTGGCAAATCTTGGATTACTCAGTTGTTGGCGATGAGCAATGAAGAAATTCAGATGTTTTGTGAGGAGAAGCGGGGTAATAAATCTTCAATTATGGCGCTGCAACGCAAACTCATGCGTTTGGATGAACTCAAGTATATGCGGAACAGCAGCCCGAAGGATTATATCGGTCAGATTTTAGAATCGATCACTGCCGGTAAACACATCGTCATTGAATTCGGGTCTCAATCGGATATGCTGTCGTATATGCTGGCGACGAATATGATTTCTCGCCGCATCCACGCCAGTTATGTTCAAAAATCCGAGCGGTTTTTACAGTCAAAAAATCCCATTGATCGCCCTCGGCAACTGGTGATTACCATTGAAGAAGCGCACCGTTTTCTTGATCCAGCGATTGTGCGATCAACAATTTTTGGCACCATTGCACGAGAAATGCGGAAATATTTTGTCACCCTACTGATCGTCGATCAGCGTCCTTCGGGAATTGATAATGAGGTGATGTCTCAAGTTGGCACCCGCATCACTGCTTTGCTGAATGATGACAAAGATATTGATGCAATTTTCACCGGCGTCTCTGGCGGACAAAGTTTGCGCTCAGTTTTGTCTAAGTTGGATTCCAAGCAACAAGCCCTGATTTTAGGTCATGCCGTGCCAATGCCGGTGGTTGTGCAGACTCGTCCCTATGATGCAACCTTTTACAAGGAAATTGGGGAGGTTGCCTGGGAAGAAATGCCTACTGAAACAGTGTTAAAAGCTGCCGAAGCGGCTAGAGCGGATTTAGGCTTTTAGAAGCGAAGAGGTAGAAGATCAAAGCAAAAACTTTTTCTTGTACCTTTTCTTAAACGATTTATTAAAAAAAACAAAAATTATCAAGAAATCCTGAAGAGTCTGTTAGCCTCTAGGAATATGGCCTGTGCCCATCAGTTTGCTTATATTTTTGTGAGGACAGCAAGTTATGGATCTGGTTTCACTTTTAATTACTTGGCTAATTACTGCGGTTAGTTTGTTTGCCATTTCATATCTGCCTATCGGGGTGGAAATCGACGGATTTAATAAAGCATTACTTTCCGCAGCAGTTTTTGGACTTTTGAATGCTTTTGTGCGTCCAATTCTACAGATTTTGGCGTTACCCCTAACGGTGGTAACTTTTGGCTTATTCTCAATTATTCTCAACGCGATTATCTTTGGATTAGCCGCTTATTTAGTCACCGGCTTTAGACTGCGCTATGGTTTTTGGAGCGCTTTGCTGGGTGCGATTTTATTAGCTTTCGTGAGAAGTCTAATCTATCAGTTTCTAAAAATTTAGAAGGATGGGAAATTCATCTACCAGATTGTAGGGTGCGTGACTTACGCACCCTACTTTGAGGATTTCCTTAAAAACGAACATCATACTCAACCGTTGCACGACTTTCTCCAGAGAAATCGGTTGAACCCCTTAGAAGAAGTTGCTCGTTGAGCCGGTAGCGGAGACTGAAATCCGTGGGTTGATCGTCAGTGAGAACCCTTAAAATCGAAGCTGAGATATTGCGAGTGATATCAAAGCCGGCTTCAGCCGCCAAATCCAAACTCGAAGAACTCGTTCCATCCTTCGTCGTGATCGTCGGAAATAGACGAAACTCACTAAGTCCCAAAGCTCGACCCAGCAATGATTCAATCGGACTGAGCAAAGCGGAACCGGCCAAGTTAGCGATCGCCAGCGTCGTGTCTCCTCGTCCCAAGGTATTCACAAAGCCGCCACCCAGCAACCCTACAATCTCAGATTCGCTGCGCCCTGGAGAACTCGTCAGCTCCAGATTATCAAACAGTTGGCTCGCCGGCCCTTCTACTTTGGCAATAATCCGAACCGTTTGCGCTTCTCCCAAACCAGTGAGAGCGTCATTAATCTCAGACGACCCAGCCTTGATAGGCTGCAGGCTTCCCCTCACCTCAGCAACAGACGCTGCTAACCGGACATCCAGATAGGGGTTTAAACCTCCTTCAGGGGTAAACGTCGCCGTCTGTGGGTAGCCACCATCTAGCCTGAACTGAGTGGTAAATAAATTGACCTCGCCGCGCGTCAAGCTAATCGTTCCACTCGGTTGCAGGTCATACAGAGGGCCATTAATTGTTAGATTGCCGGTCGCTGCGAAATTCAACACCGGCTGGCGGGTAATTCTGAGATTATCGCCCAGAACCAACACCAGTTGGTTAAAACTAACCTCTGGGCCACCGCCACCGGCACCCCCGCCGGCAGCGCCACCGACACCGCCGCCGCCGCCACCCGCCGCCGCCGCGTCAGCCAGCAAAACCTGACCATCATTGAGCTGAATGCGCCCGCTCACTACAGGTTGTAGGGCCGTCCCACCAATTCCAACTAAGCCGGTGACACCGCCGCGATATAAGCCTTTGAGATTCACCGCCAGCCGGTCAAGACTGATCCGCAAAGGATTCTGCCGGCCTGGATCATCGGGTGCAAGTTCATTCACAATCGGCAACACACCCTGAGCCACAACTTGGCCATCACTGAACTGACCTTGAATGCCTTCTACCACAATGCGGTCACGGTTAAACAAAACTCTTCCCGTCACATCGGTTAAAGGTTCCGGTAGCAGCCTCGCTTCCAGCGTTGCATTCTGAACCTGAGCAACCCCCGTAATGGTCGGCGCATTTAAAGTCCCCTCTACACGCACCTGTACCTGTCCCTGACCATCAACCCATCTAATCTCCTGGCCGCTAAGCACATTTAACAGCGCCAGACCCTCATTTTGCACATTCACCGCCACATTGATCTGGTCATTCCCTGGCAGCGCCGGGAAAGGCACACTGCCAACCACTTGAATCGGATCGGGACCGGAAACCACCGCCGTCGCGCCAAACTCCAAACGAGCTTGTGAATAAGAGAAACTCGCCTGTGCCGTTTGAATGGGCGTCTGGTTCAGCGTTCCCTCTTCCAGCCGGATTTCCCCGATCGCTTGCGGATTCAACAAACTGCCGCCCAAAGTTGCCTTCGCATTTAGCTTGCCGGTGACATCCACCGGCACCGGCCCAAACTGCGCCGCAAAATCCTGCAACGGTTCTACCGGGAAATTTTGCACTTGCAACTGTCCCGATTGATTTTCACCGCCAATTTTTCCAGAGAAAGCCACCAGCGTGTCTCCCCGTTCAAAGCGTAGCGGCAGCAGCGTCAGCACCCCGTCATCAAAACTGCCATCGGCAACCACCTGATCCACCGTGTAGCGCCCCCAGTTCCAATCTTGGCCGCGCACCTGAAATCTTGCTTCCTCCACCCCAGTCTGCAAGGAACCGGCTACGTTAATTTCCGCCCCAAATGCGCCATCCAACTCGGCTAAATCTGGCAATGGCGAAGACTCTTCTCGCGCCGCCCTTTGCTGATCTAATAGGGCATCAATTTCGGAAAACCGGCGCAATTGAGTCAGCAAATCCGCATTGGGCAAACCGACTCCCACAGGGGCTACCTCAGCCCCACTGGCGTAGTCAGGTGCCTGCGCTCCTCGCGTGAGATCCTGTAGCCTAAACACTTGCAGCGATGTCAGGATTTGCTGCAACTTGCCTTGCACCACCCTTACCTGAGCTTGGTATTGCGGGTTCGGGCCGGCTGTGACGCTGCCGGCTAACAAATACTGACTTTCTCCAATCTGCAACTCGCCGCCGGTGAGGCTTGCCGCCCCATTAACAAAGCTGAGCTGACCCTCGAAACTATCCGCTTTGATATATCCAACGCGGGGATCATCAATCCTAACGGCTCCAGCCAACTGTAGAGACGTGAAATCTCGCGTTGCAAGGTAATTTCCCAAATTCACATCAAAGTTGCCAGAAACCTTGCCAGTAACAAATCCTGGCCCTGCAACTGCCGGCGCTGGCAAGTTCAGTGCGGTTAAAGGAAACTGTTCGACACTGAGTTGCAACTGATTGCCGGTGCGAGTGCCGCTAGCAAAGGCTTCCCCGCGACGGACGAGAAAATTCGTGGGAAGGTTATTTTCATCTAAATTGAAGGCAATTTGGTCTTGAGTGCCAGCCAGTTGCAAGTTCACTTGTTTGCCGGCAGCATAATTCACACTACCGCTAAGAACCGGCTCGAATGCAACTTGATTCAGCACCAAGTCATATACCCGCACATCTCCCACCACCTGGGGCGTACTGGGCGTGCCGGTGATGCGTCCAGTAAAATCACTCAGGCCGGTAAATGCCACCGCATCGGGAAGTTGTTCCAGCGGGAGGTTTTTAAGATTAAACTTACTCGCTTGTACATTTAAATCAATGCCCGTCAATTGAGGCGCACCGGCACCTTCTAGCTGTGCGTAGAGAAAGCCTCTGGCGTCTACACCAGGGGCGGTTGCCTGGTTAATTTGCACCTTTTCACCGTCCCAGACAATCGCAGCCGTCAGAGGATCGTTGATGATCGCCACCCCTTCAGAAAAACGCACATCGCCTTGAGCGCGAATCGCTGCCGGTGTTAACTGCGTTAAACTACCGGACACATTTAAATCACCACTAAATAACCCCCGCAAATCGGGAGAAAACCGGCTCAGTTGAACGCCGGTTGGTTCCACATTTGCCTGCCATTGACCGTTAGCCACCCGCACATTTTGGGCCTCAACTGTCCCACCGGCAACCCCCAAGCTTCCAGAGCCGGTGGCATTGATCGCGGCTAAAGTTAAGGAATCGGTACGTCCTGATAAATTAAACGTGCCGGTTAGCTGTCCCAAATCATCCGCAATTCCTGCTGCTTGTGCCGGCAAAAAGGGAGCCACCGGCACGGCTGCGGCTTCAACGGTTGCCTGCCACCGTCCATTCGTCGTTGCCACGCTCAGATCAGCCGAACCTCCTGCCACAGCAAGGCTTCCAGATCCATTGACGCGAATTTTTTCCACAGCAAAGGATTCGGTATTTCCAGATAAATTGAACGTGCCATCAAACCGGCCCAACTGACCGGCCACTGCTGCCGCTTGATTGGGTAAAAAGGGCGTCAGCGGCACTTGGTCAGCGTCAACCGTCGCCCGCCACTGTCCAGCATTGGTTGCAACCGTCACATTGGCAGAACCATCGGCAACGGCAAGACTGCCGGAACCATTCACACTCACGGTATCGGCGGCGAAAGAACTGGTGCTGCCGGCTAAATCAAACGAGCCGGTGAAGCGTCCCAAGGTTTTCCCATAAGCTCCTACAGACTCTGGCAAGAAGGGATTGAGCGCTAGCCGATTTGCATCCACCGACGCCTGCCAGCGACCATTTGCAACTCGCACATCCTCAATGCTGAGAGTGCCGCCGGCTACCCCAATATTGCCTGATCCATCAGCATTAATGGATTCAACTGTCAAGCTATCCGTTGTCCCTGACAGATTCACCCGTCCGCTCACCGGGCCAACTTGCGATAAATTATCGGGCAAGAACCGGCTAATTTGAACTTCCGAACCTTCAACCGACGCTTGCCACTGCCCGCCGTCGAGTTGGCCGGTGACGTTCGCCGTACCGCCGGCAACCCGCAAACTCAGATTTCCCTCAGCATCAATGGCTGCCGGTGTTAGTTCAGCAACCGGCCCGGAAAAAGTGATTTCTCCCCCCGTCACCTGACCCTGTAACGATGCGAGATTTTTCTGAGATAAGGGAGATTTGCCCTCCTCTGAGACAGAGGCGGCAATTTGTGCCAGCTGGTCTACTTCCAGTCCCGAAGGCGCAACGGTGGCCTGCCATTGGCCCTCATTCAGCTCACCATTCACCTCAGCCGAACCGCCGGCAATGTTGACGAGCACCTGACCGCTAGCATCAATTGTTTCGGCGTTGGCATTCTCTATCGGGCCAGACAAGCGAATTCGACCTCTAAGGATGCGTCCGGACAGGTTATTCAGCTTCTGGAGGTCTGACACCTTTATGTCCGGTGAGACGTTTGCTACCACCTCTGGCAGTTCGCTCAAAGCCAGCCCCAAAGGCTCAATCGTTGCCTCCCACGCCTTGCCAATCACCAACTGGCCTTGGGCTGCCACAGTGCCACTGGCAACCGTCGCAACCGTATCCCGAAACAACACACTTTCCCCCAGCACGATGGCTGTTCCCTTCGCTGGGTACGCCGCTTGCGGTGCTTGCCATCGCACCGTAGTTTGGAGGTTGGTGTTAGGGCCAACAATTTCGCCGGCAGCCGCAACCTGGCCTATATTAATCGGCGCAGGGATGTTATAAAGCTGGGCGAGGGCATCCCCCGGCAGTTTTTCGCCCTGAAATACGATGTTTAAAACAGGGGGCGCTTGATTTAAACCCAAGCGAATGGTGCCCTCGCCGGTGACTTGGCCGCCAACAGTCGGAGCCGCGCGAATATTATCTAGAGCAACTAATCCTTGGGTGAACTTAAAGCCGGCGGAAAGCCGGTCTAAATTCACTTTGTCTACCAATAAAGGTGGCTTGTCCGACTTCACCGCTTCAGGTGTTGTCACGGTTCCAGTCACCACGGGATCGGTAATCTGACCCCGCACCAGGATGTTGGCTTGGACAATTCCTTCCGTTGTAAATGGAATTTCCACAGTCAGTGCTTCCAAAGCGTCCGCCACGCTAACAGGTGGAACTTGGATTGCTAGATTAGAATCTTCCTTGAGTGAAATGAAGCCTTGAGCTTGCGCCGGCACTTTTCCGTAAATTGTCGTAACATTCTGCACGCCCACATTTTGGCCGGCAAACTGCAACTGACCATTTGTCTGAAACAGCGGTTGTGGCAGGGGATCGATTTTAGCCGTCACGCCTTTAACTTGTGCGGTTCCCCTTAAGTCTGCCTGTTCGTCCCGCCGCACTTGAACTTCTAAGCTTCCGTCTAATCTGCCGGCATATAAGGCAATGGGAAGTGTAACAGTCCGTTTTAGTAATCGATCCAAGTCAACGGCCAAAAAATCCCGCGCTTGGATGTTTAAATTCGTTGCTAGACTCGGCAGCACCGTATTACCGGCCACGTTGAAACTGCCGCCGGTGGTAGGCTGGCCGGTTACATCATAGATAAATCGTTGATTTCGATCCCGCAGTTGCAGTGAGCCATTAACCGGCGTCAATGTAATTGGGGTGTTGGGAGTGGGGGGTAAATTGTTCGTCGGCTGACCTTGTGCGGGGGCTGGCTGCCCTGGCGCTGGAGCCGGCACGGGGGCACCGCCAGGAATTTCCTGACCCTTTACTTCTCTGCCTCCACTCGGCAGCAGCACGACATTGGCATTTCGCACCCGAATCGTGTCAATTTCGGTTCTGATTGGCCCGGATGCCGCTCTTTCAACCAGTTTTGGAACTGTAATCCACTCTCCGTCGGGATCTTGCTCGATATACACATCCGGCTTAACCAGGGTGATATCTAAAATTAAGTTTCGGGTCGCCAACAGTTGCAGGATGTTAAACCCGATTTCCACGGCTTCCACAGAAGCACGATCCGGATCAGTAGCAGTCGGGGGAAGCCGTGAGGGGCCAAACCGTAAGCCGGCGAGGGTAAAGCGGTTTACCTGCCCTAGCTGGACGGGCCGCTGTAGGGTTTCAGTGAGTTCTTTTTCGACGAGTGGAGCCAACTTATTGTTGACAAAATACCACACATACCCACCACCAGCCACCGCTCCAACGCCCAAGGTAAGACCCAAGGCAATGCCGGTGCGCTTCAATAAGATCGGCCAGCGACGCCGATTAGAAGTGGGTTCTGTTTGGTTGCCTGAATTTGGAGAGTTGGTCATCTCATCGTTACCTCATAAGGAGGCTTTCCGAATCTGTTCCGGAATTTTTGTGTTACCTATTCAGGCAATCGGAACGGAAAGCTATTGCAGAGTCAGGAAAACGTGCCAAAGTTATGTTAACGAAGACTCTGTCTCAAGAAGATCGTTTCAACCGAATTGATCCGTTTTTCTGAGGCTGCCGGTAAACACAGAACTGAAAACCGATCAATTTGTTTCACTTTTCACCCGAAGAAAAAAGTAACAGCCGGCAAATCGGGCGACATAAGGTGAAAGTGCTTTAATCGCCGAGTTTGAGATAATCTAGTAAAACGTGAGGCATCTTTTCAAGTTTCCAGTGAGGTAAAGCCATGCCAACTGCTGTTCTTCCAGAGTTCGTGCAAGACAAAGAGTTGCTGGAAGGTTTTTATGAGGGAATTATCGAGCTTCCTGATTTGAATGATGGTGCTGCAGTCGGTGGCACAGCTGGCGGGAATACAGCAACAGGACAGGGGACAACCGGCAATGATACCCTTACCGGCGGCGCTGGTGGCGATACGCTTCAAGGCGATTTGGGGGATGACAGTCTTATTGGCAATGGCGGGAACGATACGCTTTTGGGCAGCGATGGCGATGACACAATCCTAGGAAATGCCGGCAATGACCAAA
Organism: Microcoleus sp. FACHB-68; assembly: GCF_014695715.1. Classification (NCBI taxonomy): domain Bacteria; kingdom Bacillati; phylum Cyanobacteriota; class Cyanophyceae; order Oscillatoriales; family Microcoleaceae; genus Microcoleus; species Microcoleus sp. FACHB-68. Next base: position 74,047 of record NZ_JACJOT010000001.1, on the reverse strand, counting down.
TTTTCGGAAACCGAGATTTAGACTCACTTTTAGGCGGCGAGGGTGACGATACAATCCTGGGCGGACAAAGTGGGGATCAACTCTTTGGGGAAGCCGGCAATGACTATGTCAATGGCAACCGAGACAGTGATACGGTTTATGGTGGCGCTGGGGATGACACGGTGCGTGGCGGGCAAGAGGCTGATAGCCTTCTCGGAGAGGCCGGCAATGATACACTATTTGGCGATCTGGGTCCTGATACGTTAACTGGCGGGGATGGGCTAGACAGGTTTGTGATCGGTAAAGGAACCGGCGGCTCATCCCTCACGGGTGCAGACTTCATTGTTGATTTTGTCAATGGTCAAGATTTAATTGTATTAGCAGAGGATCTGACGTTTGCAGATTTACGAATTTCCGCCGGCACAGAGGCTCAGAACGGCAACGTAATTATTCAAATTCAAGACCCCGATCAAGATCAAGGCACGAATCTCGTCTTGGCGATTGTCCAGGGTGCGAACACCGGCTCCATCAATACGAGTGCTTTCACTCCGCTAGTTATTTAAATAAATTGGGGAATGCAAGATTGCCGGCAATCTGAGAGGATGTTTGATAAAGTCTAGAACCAAACTTTGAAGCGCCCTCACCCTAATCCTCTCCCACATCAGAGGGAAAACCGGAAACTCCCTCCCCTTCGCCTAGGAGAGAAGGGGTTGGGGGATGAGGGTTATCTGTTTTGCAACTTTTCAAACATCCTCTTAGAAAGATTGTTTCTGGCAATCCGACAGCGTTGAGCGGATGGTAGGATGTGAAAATATGAGGCAAGGAGTTTAGCAAGTCTTTTGAGGTCATGCGAGTGTTCGTCTTAATCTTTAACGCCCGAACCGAGAATGAGGGAATTCATACGCTTAAGGATCTGCGATCGCAACGCAATAAAGTTCTCATGTTCGAGTCTGAAGACGATGCCACGCGCTACGCATTGCGTTTAGAAGCTCAAGATTTTCCTGCTCCATCGGTGGAAACGGTAGACGACGAAGAAGTTATAGAGTTTTGCCGCAGCGCCGACTATGACTGGGAATTAGTGCCGGCAGGTGAGCTGGCACTTCCCCCAGAAAGCAATGTGGAAGAAACAGAATGGCAAGCCGACAGTGTTGAGGAAGAAGAGATGTCTCAATCTGAACTTGATCGCATTCGCCGGCAACTCGAAGGTCTTTTATAAAGGATAAACGGTGAAGAATTTGGAGGAACGCGGTCATCTGCTGACTGAGCAAATCAATCCCAACAGTCAAAATTTAGACCAGTTGAGTTCGCTGGAATTTGTAGATTTGTTCAATCGGGAAGATGCTCAGACGCTTGCGGCAATTGCAGCGGCGCGGGAAGAACTGGCACAGGCAATTGACCTGACGGCAGAGAAACTGCGTAGCGGCGGACGCTTGTTTTATGTGGGTGCCGGCACAAGTGGTCGTTTGGGGGTGCTGGATGCGGCAGAGTGTCCGCCTACCTTCTGCACGCCGCCGGAACTGGTGCAGGGAATTATTGCTGGGGGTGCCGGCGCTTTAATCCGCAGTTCTGAAGATTTGGAAGACAAGGCTGAGGATGGATCGGAAGCGATTGCTCACCGGCACATTACGAAACTAGATGTGGTGGTAGGAATTACTGCCGGTGGGACAACTCCGTTTGTTCATGGTGCCTTGCAAGCCGCGAAAGCACGGGGTGCGACGGCAATTTTGATTGCGTGTGTGCCGGCAGAACAAGTGAGTGCAGAGGCTGACTTGGATATTCGGCTGATAGTTGGCCCAGAAATATTGGCCGGTTCAACTCGACTGAAAGCCGGTACGGTTACGAAGATGGCGTTAAATATCCTCTCCACCGGCATTATGGTGAAGTTGGGCAAAGTCTACGGTAATCGCATGGTGGATGTTGCGGTTACGAATAAAAAGCTCCATGATCGTGCTTTGCGAATGCTGCAAGACTTGACTGATCTTAACCGCGACGATGCCGGTTATTTATTAGAGCGCAGTGGTCGTTCTGTGAAGTTAGCGCTGCTGATGCACTGGACAGGTTTGGAACGTGAAGCCGGTCAGCAGTTGCTCGATAAGCACCAAGGTAATCTTAGAACAGCCACAGTTAGTTATCAAAATCAACAGGATTGAGCGTTTAATTTCAGAGGTGCGGATTTGAGATTTTGGAGGGATTCAACCCAATCCAAAACAAGTTTCTGTGCCTTTGAATCATACACAGTCAACCTCTTGCAAAAGGCAATTTTTAGCTGTAAAGGCTAAGTATTTGGCCCGGATTTATCGGTAAAATTCGGGCTTTTATCCGCAAATGCTTTGCTTTTCTTGTATTTATGCAAGAAGTTTACTGTGTACAGCATTGCTACTATGAAATTATAAACAACTTGAATAACAAAGCGATGGACGTTGAAGAACTTTATCGGCGTTACGCTGCGGGAGAGAGGGATTTCTCAGGCGTTGCTTTAAGTCGTGCTAACTTAAACATTGCTAAAGTGAAATCCCTTGAAGACCTCGAAGCCGGTGAGAATGACTTGAGCGGTATCAATCTCAGTGGTGCAAGCCTGAGTAGTGCCAATCTGAGTTTTGTTAATCTCAGTGGTGCTAACTTAAGCAGTGCTCAACTTGATAGCGCTAAGCTAGCTGAAGCGAACCTATCGGGGGCAAATTTCAGCAATGCTAGTTTATTTTCTGCCAGATTAGGTCACTCAGATTTGAGTGGAGCTGATTTAAGTGGAGCCAACTTGGATTGTACTGACTTAGAATATGCAAACCTGAGTCAATCCATATTGAGGAGAGCGAGCATCGGCGAAGCTAATCTGAGTGGGGCTAACCTAAGTGGAGCGGATTTGACAAAAGCTAATTTTGTACAAACTGCTCTTTGCGAAGCTAACTTAACAGGAGCTTTTTTAAGAAACACTAATCTAATAGAATGTTCGCTAGCTGGAGCTAATCTAACAAATGTAGACTTAAGTGAAGCTATTATTTGTTTAGAGCTAGCTGATATTAACAGAATTAGTGGGGCCATATTGTGCAATACAACGATGCCAGACGGCAGTATTAGGAATGACCATTGCCAGTCAGTGATTGTTGAAACTATGTTATGAATCCTTGAAATCAATTAATTTGGTAGAAAAGTTGTGGACGCGGAAAAATTACTGAGAAAATCTGCGAATGGAGAGAAAAACTTTGCCGGCATTAGTAAAGCCCACAATCAGTTTAAAGGAAGTATATGAGCCGAACGATGAAACTCACAATGGGGGAATTCAATAGACGTTATCAAGCCGGCGAACGAGATTTCACTAGAGTCTCAATCCTAGATGCTGATTTCAGGTTTCAAGGGATTCCCCGCGATATCATTTTGAAAAAAGCCAACCTCACTGGAGCGCTGCTTGAAGAATTGATGATCCCCCCCATAGACATGAGCTATGCCAAGTTCAAGAAAGCTCGGCTTGGTAAAACTGTCTTCTGCGGCACGAACCTAGAAGGAGCTGACTTTCGGGGCGCTCATTTTTGCCAAACTTATTTTAGCAAGTGCAACCTCCGGCACGCCAATTTTAGTAAAACTGTTTTGACAGAAATCCTCTTCAAAGAAGTTGACCTCAGCTATGCCAATTTTAGTGGAGCAGCACAGTTCAGTCCTCTTGGATATAAGGGTGTTATCTTCCACGAGACTATCATGCCAGACGGCAGCCTTTATAGTAACAATCCTACCGATAATTCCTGAATTTTAAACCAGGTATAAACAGCGGAGTAAAGAGTTGAATTTTAAGGAATGAAACTGTCAATCCACAGACGAATTTTCTGAATAGTTCTGTTTTTAATGAAATCTTTAACTTTTGTTAGAATATTGGTAGGAAAATCATAATCATTAATTATGGATGCCAAAGAATTGCTTGAACGTTATAAATCTGGAGAGAGAGATTTTACGGGAGTGAAGCTCCCTGGCGTCCGTTTGCTTGATGAAAATCTCCGAGGAGTTATTTTCAGAGAAGCTGACCTCAGTAACGCTTTTCTGGATTGGAGTAAACTGGATTATGCCGATTTGAGCTATGCCAACTTGAGCGGGGCGAAGCTTGGTGAAGCTGCTTTAGAAGAGGCTAATTTAGAGGGGGCTGACTTGAGTCATGCTATATTCGGTCAAACCTATTTCGCAAAAGCTAACCTCAGTCATGCCAGTTTCAGGGGTGCTATTTTAACTGAAACTTCTTTCTTCGATGCTAACCTCAGCTATACCGATTTTACTGGCGCTCGTGACTTTTATATTCTCAGATGCAAGGGAGCGACTTTTTGTGAAACTATCATGCCTGATGGAAGCATCAGAAGTGATAGTGTTTGAGGGAAGAAGCCAAGAATGAAAAGATTTGAGTAGGCCACAATCGCCCTATTAATGTTTATTTTAATGTATTGCAACTACGCGGGGGAGGCCGGCTACTCTAGAGAAGAGAGTGATTAATTTTGGAGAAAAATTATGGACGCCGAAGAATTACTTAGACGTTATGAGGCTGGGGAGAGGGATTTTACTGGAGTTTGGTTGATTGATAAAAATCTATCGGGTATTCTCTTGAGGGAAGCTGATCTGAGTAATGGTCATTTGGATGGGGTAACTCTCGATGATGCCGATTTGAGAGGAGCCAACTTGAGCAAAGCGCGTCTTCGTGAAGCCGCTTTTAATGGAGCCAATCTGGAAGGGGCTGACTTAAGTTATGTTGTTTGCGGACAAACTTCTCTCAGTGAAGTTAACCTCAGTCACGCCAAATTGAGAAAAGCTAAATTGACTGAATCCTCTTTCTTGAATTTAAACCTCAGTTATGCCGATTTTACAGGCGCTCGTGACTTTGAGATTGGGCGATGCAGGGGAGCGACTTTTTTTGAAACTATTATGCCCGACGGAAGCATCAGAAGTGAGGGTTAAACAGAGACTTCTAGAAGGTGAGTCAGTTATCTTTGAATGTGTTGATTAATGTAAGAGTAGAGTTATGGAGGCTGACGAACTGCTAAGACGATATGCTAATGGGGAGAGAGATTTTTCAGGGATAAATCTGATCAATGTTGATTTGGCTGGCATTGATTTAAGTAGCGCGAATTTTACAGAAGCTAATTTAAGAAATATAAACTTGCTTAATGCCAACTTGAGTTATGCCAAGTTTCCAAATTCAGAGTGGGAAGAAAGCAATCTGCGGGGGGTGAATTTGAGAGGAGCTAACTTAGAAGGTATTGTGATGAGAGATATTATTTTAGAGAACGCTGATTTAACTAATATTAACTTAAGCAATGCTGATCTAAATGAAGTTTACCTCATGGGTGCTAATCTAACGGGTGCCAACTTGAGTAATGCTTGTTTGTATATTGTGAGTCTTGCCTCTGCTAACTTGGAGCGAGCTAGATTCAGCAATACTACGCTTGATGAAGTTAGCTTTGAGCCTCCAATTCAACGAATTATAGAATTTCGTAAATTGCTTCAACAGTACGCTGCTGGTGAAAGAAATTTTGCTGGGATTAAACTTTGTGGGGGAGCGGTTAGTGGCTGCGATCTTAGTGGCATCAATTTAAGCAAAGCTAAACTCTCGGCTCTAAATCTAAGTCAGGTCAATTTGAGTAATGCTCACTTGCAGGGAGCGATAATGCTTGGTACTGACCTGAGCAGTTCTAATCTCAAGGGTGCCAATCTCAAGGGTGCCAATCTCAGTGGTGCCAATCTGAGAAAAACTAATTTGAACTATGCCTATTTAACAGATGCTATTTTGAGTGGTGCCGATCTTGAGGGTGCTGAGTGCGAGGGTGCCAATACGGATAACGTCATTCTAGTAGCAACTAACTTGCGGGGAGCCAGAGGTTTCCGTAGCGGCATAGGAGCTTTCTTTTGCAAGACTATTGAACCTGGAGGGGAATTCATAGAGGGAGCCGATTGGATAGAGTGAAGGTGCTATTAATCTATAGCAAAAAATCCTGTGCCAGCCGCAACCGGCCCCTACCCTAAGCCTATACTTGACCGATTTACCAACCGCTATATTTTAAAAATGCCTGACAAAATTATATTTTTTGTAGGTACTCTGTAATAACATTTACCCAAAGAAAACCGGCTCTCATAAAGCTCTGAGGTTTGGGGAGGCAGGAGCCTCCCAACCCTAGCGTCTAAACTCAACTTGGGAAGGCCAAAGTAAGGTGGGGGATGCCCACCCGACTTTGCTAGTCTGTACTGCCGTACTGATGTAAAACTTCCCCAGGATCTTGGGCTTGAAGCGGCTCAGGCGTAGAGGTTTGCAGGGTCTCTTCGTCAATTTTCGTCCATTCGGTATGGAAGAAACCAGCCTTATCAACGCGCTCGTATGTATGAGCACCGAAGTAGTCGCGCTGAGCTTGAGTGAGGTTTTGCGGCAAGCGATTGCGCCGGTAGCTGTCAAAATAATCCAGCGAGGCGCTAAACGCCGGCACGGGAATACCTAGCTTGGCTGACTGTGATAGCACTTCCCGCCAAGCGTCTTGCCGGTCGAGAATGGTCTGCTTAAACTCAGGGGCAAGCAGCAAATTAGGCAACGTTGGGTTGTCCTTGAAAGCTGATTTAATCTTATTCAAGAACCCAGCCCGAATAATACAGCCGCCCTTCCAAATCCGAGCCGTTTCACTCAGGTTGAGATCGTAGGAATAAGCTTGCGACGCGGCACTTAGTAAAGCCATTCCTTGCGCGTAAGAGCAAATCTTCGAGCAGTAAAGGGCATCGCGGATCTGGTTAATGAAGGTTTTCGGATCTCCCTGATACTTGCCAGTCGGGCCGGTTAAAACCTCTGAAGCAGCGACTCGCTCTTTCTTAAAGGAAGACATGATCCGGGCATTAACAGCCGCCGTCATGGTGGGAATGCAGATCCCCATTTCGAGAGCACTCTGTACTGTCCAGCGGCCTGTACCTTTTTGGCCGGCAGCATCCATAATCACATCAACCAAAGGCAAACTCGTATCTGGATCGATGCACTTGAAGATATCTGCCGTAATCTCAATTAAATAGGAATTGAGTTCGTCAGTGGTATTCCACTCGGCAAAAATTTCGTGCAACTGCTTGTGATCAAGGCCCAAAGCATTTTTGAGCAAGTCATAGGCTTCTGCAATTAGCTGCATATCGCCATACTCAATGCCGTTGTGCACCATTTTGACATAGTGGCCGGCACCGGCAGGGCCAATGTAGGTCACACAAGGGCCATCATCTACCTGAGCCGCAATCTTCGTCAAAATTGGCTCTAAATACTCGTAGGAGCTTTTCGTGCCTCCTGGCATCAAGCTAGGGCCATTTAGCGCTCCTTCTTCACCGCCGCTAACGCCCATGCCGATAAATCTAAATCCCTGTGGCTCTAGCTCACGGGTACGACGAGCGGTATCGTCATAGAGGGAGTTGCCCCCGTCGATGATGATGTCACCTTGATCCAGCAGCGGTTGAAGCTGGTCAATAACTGCATCCACCGGCGCGCCGGCTTTCACCATGATCAGGATTTTGCGGGGACGTTCTAGGGATTCGACAAATTCCTCTATGGTATAGGCGGCTTTAACATTCTTTCCCTGCGCCCGTGTCGCCATAAAGGCATCAGTTTTTTCGGCAGTTCGGTTATAAACCGAAATGGGGAAACCATTACGCTCAACGTTCAGCGCCAAGTTTTCCCCCATGACGGCTAAACCAATCACACCAAAGCTCTGCTGTGTCATAAGACTCTTTGCTAACTCTGCACTTTAGGAACCGTCGGTTCTTTTACTCAGGGTAGCCCGATATTTAGGCTTTTCCCGTAAAGAAGACCTTAAGACTCAAGTATCTTGTGTCTGTTATGGATAATTCACGGTTAATTGTCAGTAAGCACTGACAAATTACGCATCTGTCAACCGGCTTAGTTCGTTCAAAAATAATTGCAGTTGTTCTATGCTGGGTGTGAGTGCCGGCTAGCCCCTTTTTACGCGAAAAATACTGAGCTATATGCGGCAAAGAATGCTTACACAGCAATAATTTTAGACCGGCAATCCAGTGAAAAAGATGCGTGCGCTCGCCCACTTGGCTAACCTGACAGGGTGTAGCGGCAAGCTCATCGTGCCGACAAAATTAATTTCAGTCCAAAAGAGTTCTCGTCAATTTATGCATCTCATTCCCAGAATCAAGTTTGGCAAAATTTGCGTCGGTGCCGGCTTGGGAATTGCCACCGTACTGAACACTCTCATCCCTGTCGCCCAAGCAACACCGGCACCTCATCCATCGAAACCTCACACAGTCCAGTTGAGTGCGGAAAACTCCGCCGTCCCTCAACAGGCAAGCAGTCAAGCTGAATTCCTTGGTGATCCCGTCGGCTATTCTCTCAACGGACAACACATCGTTTACCGGGGCGAAGATGGCCACATCTACGAACTTTGGTTTGACCGTAACGAATGGAAGCAGACCAACTTAACGAAAGCAGCGAACGCACCTCTAGCAGCCGGCAACCCCACCGGCTACTCGCTGGGAAGCTTGCACGTCGTCTACCGGGGAAACGATAACCACATCCACGAACTTTGGTTTGACGGCGATCAGTGGAAGCATACCGACTTAACCCTAGAAGCCCAAGCACCACCGGCAGCAGGAGAACCTGTGGGATATGTTCTCGAAAGCCAGCACGTTCTCTACCGCAGTTCAGATGGTCACATTCATGAACTTTGGTTTGACGCGGATCAGTGGAAGCACACCAACTTAACTCAGGAAGCCCAAGCACCGCTAGCTGCCGGTGATCCGTCTGGCTACTCCCTAGGCAGCCTGCACGTCGTCTATCGAGGCGAAGATGGCCACATCCACGAACTTTGGTTCGCCCCAGATGCACTCAATAATAAGTGGCGTCATGAAGACTTAACAGAGGCAACAAAAGCCCCCTTAGCAGCAGGAGAACCTGTGGGTTATGTCCTCAAAAGTCTGCACGTCCTCTATCGGGGGGCAGATGGTCAGATCCACGAGCTTTGGTTCGACACTAAAGCGTTTAATAAAAAATGGCGTCACAGCAATTTAACTGAAGCAGCGAAGGCACCTCTAGCGGCGGGAGATCCCACCGGCTACTCGCTGGGAAGCCTGCACGTCGTTTACCGGGGAAACGATAACCAAATCCACGAACTTTGGTTTGATAACAAAGGATTTAATCAGGAGTGGGAGTACACAAACTTAACCGAGGAAGCCAAAGCACCACCGGCAGCCGGAGATCCATCGGGATATGTTCTAGGCAGTCAGCACGTCGTCTACCGGGGCGAAGATGGCAAAATTCACGAACTTTGGTTCGACAATAAGGCATTTAATCAACGGTGGAAATATGCCAACTTAACCGAGGAAGTCAACGCGCCGGCATCGGAAACAGGTCAAAACTAGCGAGAGAAAGTGACGGCAGGGGGCACTCTTTCACTCACTTAATTCCGTCATTCTCAATGCCGGTGTAGGTGCCGGCGGGGAATAGTCCTAACCAGGGATCAGAACTAGGAGTGAGAAAGAGTTCTGCATACACCCGTTCGTTTAACGTTGCCACATCGTCGGTACTTTCTCCGCGCACAAACCACTCGTGAATCTGCGTGTGAAATAAATACTCGTTGCGAACCGTATCTAAAGCGATCGCTTGCTCAAAATTAGGCAGAACCGGCACTAAAGCATTTTCACCTTTGCCGGCATAGGCTTGCGGATTCTTACTTCGCATCAACGCTTGGCTATTGGCATCAAGACGGGCGTCTGCGGCGTGGAGTTCGGCGAGTTTTGCCCATTTTGCATCATCCATGACGGTTGGGAGTGTCTGGAGTGTGGGCGAAATCGCTCGCACAATGGGCAATTCGATCCTCGATTTGCTCATTGCCAATTCACCGGCTTCTAAAGCGGTGGGGGGATTGCTTCCCGGCTGAAGATTATTCACTCCCACCGGCAACGGCAAGGATATCCCCAGTTTGGATAAATCTGCTGTCCAAGCGACTTCAATATCCGCAAGGCGGGCGCTGTGATACTGGCTTAGAAATGCTTGGCGCTGGCTGCCGGTGAGCTGAGAAGATTGCTTGACAAGTTCTTCTATTTTTGATAAATGTTTCACAAAAGCTTGAGGGCCATACAATCCGGGCAAAGCATCAACGGGGCGTCCGTCAGCATCAAGGATGTAATGAATACTATTGCCGGTGAGGGTGCGCTCTAACCGGCGTCCGTCTCCAAAATCAATCGTTACTCTAGGTGCCGGTCGTACTGATTGCCAGTGCAGAACAAAGCGATCTCGCAGAATCTTAGAAACTTCAGCATTTGGATACAGCGCGATGCGGAAAAACCGGCTATTGGCACAGCTCAACTCTTCATCAAGCCGGCCTAGCAAACGCAACGACAGAATTGGTTTGCCGGTGGCTTTTGCAACAGCCTTGGCTTGTTCTAAATCCGTATGCCAGTACAAGCGTGAGGCGTAGCAGTCTCGCTGCTGACAAATTGCGTCTAGTACACTACCGAGTCGTTGCATTTGGGAACGGTTGCCTTGAAGTTGGCTGCGCTGCAACTCACTGCCATAGACTTCTAAAAACGCCTCAATTCCTTTTGCTCCTTGGGCGCGTAACGCTGCAATTGCCTTGGCAGACTCAGAAGAACTTTCAGAGATAGCAGCGCGTGCTAGGACTTGCAAAGGCGTTTGAGCGAACACCGGCTCTATAAAAAGGCCGGCGCAAACAAGCATTACAGCAGAAAGCGAACGATTCAATCTCATCACAACTCCCCCGTTGATCGTAGCGTTCCGGTGGTAGCGCCCAGATTGCAAAATTTGTCAGACTTTGTACAGCAAGACGATGGTAACAGTTACGCCCGGTTCCGTCACCGACAAGCGAGATAAAATCCTTTACCCATAACCAGCGCCGGCAAGCCGAGATCACAGCATTGTCCCAAAAGATAGAGATCAAGAGGCTATAGGAACGATAGAATGAGCCTGATAAGACGAATCGGCGGTTTGTCTAAATAGTTCACAGCGGGAGATACCGGCAAGATGCTTTCATACATTCTGGCGTTGACAGTCGCTCTTGGTAGCTTCGCCCTTTACATGGCTGCTTTCTTTTTTCCTGAAGTCCATCGTAAAGGGGACTTTATTTGGAGTGGCGTAGGACTGTTTTATGCCTTGGTGTTGTGGTTCTGTGCTGGACGAATTACCGGCGCTGTACTATTGGGAGAAACAGCCAGCATTAGCTTACTCGGTTGGTTGGGTTGGCAAACTTTGAAATTAAGAAGGGAAGTCACCCCCTCTCAAGAACGCACTCAAATCGCGGAACCAGAGAAGTTAACGGCGGGTGTATCTCAGGTAGGCGGAGGGTTGACAAACCTCTTCAAACGTAAGTCTAAACCGGCTCCGGTTCCCGTTGAAAATAAAGTTGTGCCGGTAGCAGATATTCCCCAGCCGGCTCAAATCCCCCAGCCTGTCGCTGAAGTTGAGGGTTCCTCGGTTAATGAGCTGGTTGAAGCTGCAACTGAGTTAGAAACACCGGCTTCTCAGGAAACGATTAGGCAAGAAATGCCGGTTTCAGAAGAAGCCATTGTGGCGGCAATGGCAGAAACGCTTTACGAGGAAATCGAGCAGGCAGCCAAGTCAGTCCCCTTGGAAGAAATCTTGCCCCCAGACGCACGCCCAAACGCAACGCCTGCGCCTGAAGTCTTAGATGCACCTCTGCAAGAAGCCCTGAATTTAGAAAGCCTGCCGCCAAAGCCTGCGCCTGATGCTTTAGATGCGCCTCAAGAAGAAGTTTTGAATCCGGAAATTTCTTCGGTTAAAGAAGCGTTTATTTCCGCAAGAGAGGAAATGCCTTCAGCGCCCGAACAAGTTGAACCGGCAACCGGAGATACTCAGCCGGTAACAACAAATGCGGAAGCGCCCGAACAAATTGAGCCGGCAACCGGAGATACCCAGCCGGCGCAGATGCCGGTAACAACCAATATTGAAAATATGCCTGCCGCCGCCGCACTAGAAGGCGCAACCGGCGAATCTGACACATTTGACACATTAGAAGAAGACGAATTTGACGATGAGCTGTTTGAGCCGGCACCCCCAACACCTGTAAAACCACCCCAGAAGCCCGCTGCACTGAAGGGCAATCAGGATTCACGCCCGACTAAACCGACCACAGCAGCCGGTGGTGGGGCAAATCAACTGCTTGCGCCGGTAGCCGGTTTGATCTCCACTCTGCAAAATGGTATTCAAGGGTTGCTGAATAAAGTTAAAAAACCGAAAACTCAGCAAACTCAGCCTGAAAGGAAAACACCCTCATCGGCAACTGTTTCCAGGAGGGCAAAAGAACAGTCACCCCTGGAAGTGGATGCAGTGCTTGAGGTATCTGTGGTTGAGACACGGATTACCGATGCAGAGATTGTCTCAGAATCAACAACAATTATCACAGATGCGAATAATCCCGATGCGCCTGTCACAGTTGTTGTTGAAGAATTAACGATTCAAACTGAGCCGACAACCTTTACTGATAGCAGCATAGAGACGACAGCAGACGCCCCTACTCCAAGTATTGAGATCCCAATTCAACCCACCGCGCCAGAGACAGAAACCTCTAAACCAGAAAGCCGGCTGGAAGCAATTCCCCCCAATCCCCCTAGTCCCGAACTCGTAGAAGCAGCCCAAGAATCGGCTCACGAAGTCACGGATTTCTTACAATCTCAAGTTCCGATTGAGGAAATTGCGCCGGAAGTCGAACTCGCCCCGCCGGCAGAAGGTTTTGAGGAGGAAAACCTGGAAGTGAGCGCTGAGGCGGAACCTGAGCCGGCAGAAGCGCTTGATATTCCTCCCCTGGAAGCAACCCCGTTAGAATTAGAACCCACCTCATCGGCACTAACAACCCCATCTGCATCAGAAGCACAATTCCCGACGCCAAGTATTGAGATCCCAATTCAACCCACCGCGCCAAAGGCAGAAACCTCTGAATCAGAAAGCCGGCTGGAAGCAATTCCCCCCAACCCTCCAAGTCCCGAACTCGTAGAAGCAGCCCAAGAATCGGCTCACGAAGTCACGGATTCCTCACAATCTCAAGTACCGATTGAGGAAATTGCGCCCGAAGTCGAACTCGCCCCGCCGGCAGAAGGTTCTGACGAGGAAAACTTAGAAGTAAGTGCAGAGGCGGAACCTGAGCCGGCAGAAGCGATTGATATTCCTCCCCTGGAAGCAACCCCGCTAGAATTAGAACCCACCCCACCGGCACCGGCAACCCCATCTGCATCAGAACCCACCCCACCGGCAGCCCCAACCCCGCCCCAAGCCGCCCAAAAGGATAACGTAGCCAAAGTAATGCGAGCCGGCAGACAAGATCCCGCCCTCGTAGAACCAGCTAAACGCTCTGCGGAAGCCAAATCTAAGAACAATCCCAATGGTGACGAGGGAAAAGGGGCATAGGGCATGGGGCATGGGGCATTGGGCATGGGGCATGGGGCATCGGTCAAGGCTTCGCCAACCTAAAGGTAGGGGCATTGGGGATGGGGCATTGGGCATGGGGCATCGGAGTCAGCACTCAGCACTCAGCTTGAGCGGCTGTGCTGGGCGGAGGTGAAGGGAGGGGAGCCAAGCTTACTCTCCATGCTCTTTCACTCAAAACTCAATCTCAAATCTCAAATCTCAGCACTCTCCTCTTCCAATGCCCAATCCCCTATGCCCATACCTTTAGGTTGGCGCAGCCTAGCCCCATTCCCAATACTCCTAACTGAACTCAAAGCGATAGAATGAGGGTTTAATTACCCTTCTACTATCGTTCGGGGTCGATTGTGACAGAAGCGAAAACTTACAAAGATACCGTCAACTTGCCCCAGACTAAGTTTGATATGCGGGCTAGCGCTGTCAAACGGGAACCGGAATTGCAAAAATTTTGGGCAGAGCAACAGATTTATGAACGGCTGTCGCAGGAAAATCCCGGCGAGTTGTTTATTTTGCACGATGGCCCACCCTACGCTAATGGCGCACTCCACATTGGGCACGCCTTAAATAAAATTCTCAAAGACATCATCAACCGCTACCAACTGCTGCAAGGGCGCAAGGTTCGCTATGTCCCTGGTTGGGACTGTCACGGCTTACCCATTGAGCTGAAAGTGTTGCAAGAAATGAAGCAAGAGGAGCGCAAACAACTCACGCCCTTGCAATTGCGCCACAAAGCCCGTGACTTTGCCGTTAAAACGGTGGAACAGCAAAGCCAGGACTTCCAGCGCTACGGCGTTTGGGGCGACTGGGCACACCCTTACTTGACTTTAAAACCCGAATACGAAGCAGCACAAATTGGCGTATTTGGCCAGATGGTCTTGAAAGGCTATATCTACCGGGGACGCAAGCCGGTGCACTGGAGTCCGAGTTCAAAAACAGCCCTCGCTGAAGCCGAACTGGAATATCCCGAAGGGCACACTTCGCGCAGCCTCTATGCTGCCTTCGAGATGACAGATTTGGCGTCAACTGTGCCGGCACAATGGCAGAGTTATTTACCGGCTCTCGGCGTCGCTATCTGGACAACAACCCCTTGGACAATCCCCGCTAACTTAGCTGTCAGCGTTAACCCTGAACTTAGCTACGCCCTAGTAGAAACGGCTGAAGATTCAGTTAAATACAAATATTTAATTGTCGCTGCTGATTTAGTTGAACGCCTTTCCGCAACACTAGGTGTAAATTTAACCGTCAAAGGCACAGTGAAAGGCGCGGCGCTAGAACATTCCAGCTACCGGCACCCATTATTTGACCGGCAGAGTGAAATTGTCATCGGCGGCGATTATGTCACCACCGAATCCGGCACCGGCTTGGTACACACCGCACCCGGACATGGTTTAGAAGACTATCAAGTTGGACAGCGTTATGGGTTGCAGGTGCTTGCGCCGGTGGATGAAGATGGCAACTTTACCGCAGAAGCCGGTCAGTTTGCCGGTATGAATGTGCTGGGAGAAGGCAACGGCGCTGTTGTTGAAGCTCTTGCAGAAGCCGGTTCCTTACTTAAAGAAGAACCCTACGTTCACAAATATCCCTACGACTGGCGTACCAAAAAACCGACTATTTTTCGGGCAACGGAACAGTGGTTTGCTTCCGTTGAAGGCTTCCGGGAAGAAGCGATGAAAGCCATTGCCGAAGTGAAATGGATTCCCAGCCAAGGGGAAAACCGGATTAAATCAATGGTTTCAGAACGTTCTGACTGGTGTATCTCCCGTCAGCGTAATTGGGGCGTTCCCATTCCCGTTTTCTATGACGAAGAAACCGGCGAACCCCTGTTGAATGAAGAAACTATCTCCCACGTTCAGGCAATTGTGGCAGAAAAAGGTTCAGATGCTTGGTGGGAACTGCCGGTTGAAGAATTGCTGCCGGCATCCTATCGCAACAACGGCAAAACCTACCGCAAAGGCAGCGACACAATGGACGTTTGGTTCGACTCAGGCTCATCTTGGGCAGCAGTCGCCAGACAGCGCGAAGAATTGCACTATCCAGTTGATATGTATCTGGAAGGTTCCGATCAGCATCGCGGTTGGTTCCAATCCAGTTTACTCACCAGCGTGGCAAATAACGGCTGTGCGCCCTATAAAACGGTCTTAACTCACGGCTTTGTTCTCGATGAAAAAGGCCGCAAGATGAGCAAATCGATGGGCAATGTTGTTGACCCAAAAATTGTCATTGAAGGCGGCAAAAATCAACAAACAGAACCGCCTTATGGGGCAGATATTCTGCGTTTGTGGGTGTCATCGGTCGATTATTCTTCCGATGTTCCTCTCGGGAAAAACATTCTGAAACAAATGTCAGATGTTTACCGAAAAATTCGCAACACAGCGCGGTTTTTATTAGGCAATGTGCATGATTTTGAGCCAACTCAAAATGCTGTGCCTTACGAACAACTGCCGCAGCTTGATCGATATATGCTGCACCGGATGACAGAAGTTTTTGCAGAAGTTAAAGCAGCCTACGAGAATTTTGAATTTGATCGAGTTTTCCAAGCTGTACAGAATTTCTGTGTCGTCGATTTATCGAACTTCTACTTAGATAGTGCCAAAGACCGGCTTTATATCAGCGCCCCCGATGCTTTCCGACGTCGCAGTTGTCAAACTGTGCTAGTCATTGCTCTGGAAAACTTAGCCAAAGCGATTGCACCGATTCTCTGCCACATGGCAGAAGATATCTGGCAGTATATCCCTTATTCAACCGCTGAAAAATCAGTGTTTGAAGCCGGCTGGGTAAAAGTAGAAGATAGCTGGAAAAAACCAGAATTATCGCAAGTCTGGCAGCAATTGCGGCAAATTCGCGGTGAAGTTAACCAAGTTCTAGAAGAAGCCCGCAAAGATAAAACAATTGGCTCATCTTTAGAAGCGAAAGTGCTGCTCTATGTTGCTGATGCAGAATTGCGCCGGCAGATGCAAACGATCAACCCTGATAGCTTAGACGGAAACGGCGTTGATGAACTGCGCTACCTATTTATTTCCTCTGAGGTGGAATTACTAGATTCACCGGCATCTCTGGAAGGAGTACAATATAAATCCCAATCTGAAGCGCTGGGAATTGGCGTTGTTAAAGCAGATGGAGAGAAATGTGATCGCTGCTGGAATTACTCAACTCATGTTGGTGAATCAACCGAGCATCCTTTAATTTGTGAAAGATGCGAGCCGGCGTTGGCTGGGCAGTTTTAAACCTGTGAAATGAAAAGAGGAAAAGATGCCGGTTGTTTATCTCGGCATCTTTTTTATTGTCTTATAATGATTCCTACCCTGTTGCGTTGCTTGGCGAAGCTTAAACAGAACAATTCATAATTGTTTAGAAACAGTTTTTCTAGTTCTAACCTACTAATAATTTTTAGTTTCAAAGTAGCGAATCTCCATTATCTTAACTGGAATAAACTAGCTGAACAATTCTAGGTTAAAATCGGCACGATTATTGTGTATTATGTCACGTGGAAAGTTAACAATTCAATGAGCCTGAATCTTCCGAAAGAGAGAGGATAAGAAACCATCGAACGTCTTAGCGTGGAGGCATAATTTTCACTGATTGGATAAAGTCTTTGAGATTGTCAAACACACAGATATAGAAGATTTCTATATTTTCCCGCACCGGGACACTTATGTCCTCCGGTGTAGGCTCAGGAAATGCCTAATAGGACAAACGCTATGAGGCAATATAATCGGTTTCTCCCTAACTGGACACGACGACAACTTCTTCGGTTTGGGGTAGCCGCTGTTGTCTTACCCCTCGCTGTCTCTCAAATATCCAGTTGCCTAAAACAGGACTTATCGATTATGAGAAGCTCGAAGCAAGCTGGTTCAGCTGCGACTGAAGGACGATTGCGTTCTCGTCCAAGTCAGCCCACAGAAGCCGGAATTCCCGGACTCCATCCGTTGAAGTTGGATGTTAAGCGAGATGGCTTCCTCTACGTGCCCAAGGGCTATCGCCCTGAGCGTCCCGCCCCTCTCGTCTTGATGCTACACGGTGCAGGAGGCGACGCTGAGGGCGCACTGAATATCGTTCGCAGCCTAGCAGATCCATACGAGACGATTTTGCTCGCTGTAGACTCACGCCGGCAGACTTGGGATGTGATTATGGGTCAGTATGGACCCGACATTGCCTTCATGGATCGGGCACTGGCACAGACCTTCAGCCGTTATGCCATAGATCCAAGCCGGCTGGCAGTTGCCGGCTTCTCTGATGGCGCTTCCTATGCTCTCTCGGTTGGCGTCACCAATGGCGACTTGTTTACCCATGTCGTTGCCTTCTCACCCGGATTCATGTCACCGGCAGCCCAAGTTGGCAAACCCCAATTGTTCATCTCTCACGGCCAACGGGACGAGGTTCTACGAATTGATCGATGTAGCCGTCGAATTGTACCTGTAATGCAGCGAGCCGGCTATGAGGTGGTATACGAGGAATTTGATGGGCCTCATACGGTTCCTGGGCCAATTGCTCAGAAAGCCTTAGAGTGGTTTAGAGAAGCATCCCCAACTGAGAGTTGACCATCCCTTCTGCTTGAATCATTGAAAAGGCAGCTTCTCCTAAAATCCTGGGTGCTGCTGTTGCCGTTATGAAGCCAACCCAGAACAAAAACTTCTGTGGGTTCCCATCGTTACATTGATACAGCCAAACTTTCTCGGAGCGTGTTAGCATCTAGAGCCGCAATCTTCTAGCCAGAATGCTATTGACTTAATACCCTGACCGTATCCTAGGAGAAATGTTTACGGGATTCAAGACGATTTTGTTCAGCCGTTTGCCACGCGCTCCGGCGAATCGCATCTTCAACTTCAGCAATTGTGAATCTGTGTTGGCTTATGTAACCGAAAGTGTGTTGGGAAAGCTGAATCGGTTTTACTTTTGATTCAAATGTTCTCTAGATATTTCACCACTATTTGTGTTACTTCAAATTCAATCTTTGAGCTTTCTGATTTTCAAGCTTCATCTCCAGAAAACCAATCCTCATCTTTTTTTATTCTATAAGTTTTACTCAGAAAAAGCTTTCCAGAATTTTTTAGACAGGCTCAAATTAATCAATTTGTCACTGACATAAACCGGCAAATTTTTATTCGGCAAAGTGCGGGTTTGACAGGGTTGATGGGGAGCGGATTTCTCGACTTTTGTCAAGATACGTTAAAATCTGTCTCTACAACCAATCCTAGTCCGATATAAACACAAACGCTGATTGAGCCTATGAAACTTAAAAGTCACGCTTTTGCTGTAGACCAGTTGATCCCCGCTAAATATACCTGCGATGGGCAAAATATTTCCCCACCGCTGAGTTGGGATGAAGTGCCGGCAGAAACCCAAAGCTTCGCGCTGATCGTTGATGATCCCGATGCACCAGGGGGGACATTTGTCCACTGGGTTCTTTACAACTTGCCGGCAGAAACTCGCCAACTGCCAGAGAATGTAAGCAATCCCGGCGGCTTCCCAGGAAAAAATAATTTTGACACATTTGGTTATGGTGGCCCTTGTCCCCCAAGCGGCACCCACCGCTACTTTTTCAAACTCTACGCCTTGAATGACAACCTGGAACTCGAAGCTGGGATCGAAAAGGACGATTTGTTGAGAGCGATGGAAAGCCACATTTTGGCCACAGCAGAACTCGTAGGACACTACACCCGAAAATCTTAGCGCTGTAGCTTCACGGCGGTGCCGGTAGCAGTAATGAGCAACAGACTGCCGGCTCCGTCAATGTTAATCGTGCCGGTGTCTATTTCGACGCCAATCACCGCATCTGCACCCATACGCTGAGCGCGTTGTTCCAGTTCTGCAAGTGCATCCCGTTGCCCACGTTCAAACACCTGTTCGTAGCTGCCGGTACGCCCACCGATGATATCGCGAATGCCGGCAAAAAAATCTCGCACAGCGTTGGTGCCGTAAACCACTTCAGCCGTTACAATCCCCAAATAATCTTGAATGACCATCCCTTGAAGAACGTCAGTTGTTGTTACAATCATTGGTTGTCCTCGCAATGTGAAAAAAGTCGCACAAATCCGGATATCAATATCAATCATGGCTGATTGAATATTGAAGCAACAGTAGCACATTAGATTTGGCAGGAATATCTTAGGCCGTGCAAAAGCAAACTCTGTTCGTCGTCAGTTTCTGGTTGTTGGGATCGCTCCCCGCCACCCAGCCACCTGTCGCCCAAGCTCAAGCACTTGTGGCGCAAAACAACAACAACCAACAGCTGGGCAAACTTCTCCAGCAAGCCCGTGAATTAGTGAACAAAGGAGATTTTCCCACCGCCTTAACACTTTACGAACAAGCAGCCAACTTAGACCGCAAAAACGCCCGAATTTTCTCTGGCATAGGCTACGTGCAAGCGCGTCAGGCAAACTACGAAGCAGCAGCAGAAGCCTACCGGCAAGCCGTTGCCATTGAACCCAATAATGGAGATTTTCAATACGCGCTGGGATTCAGTTTAGCTCAAGCCGGCGATAATGCCGGTGCTGCCGGTGCCTATCGTCGCGCCGCCCAAATTGATCCGAAAAACATGAATGCTTTGGTGGCACTAGGCGTTGTGCTGATGCGCCAGGAAGACTACAAAGGCGCTGAGAATGCGTTTCAAAAAGCCATTGATCTTGACGGCAAATACTGGAAGGCTTATGAGTCGATGGGGTTATCGCTCGTACGGCAAGGCCGGCATCAGGAAGCAATTGAGGTGCTGCAGCGAGCCGCTGGAATGGCTCCCAGGCAAGCAAGTGTGAAGCTGGGTTTAGGCACCGCTTACTTGGCGCAAGGCAACTTAAACGCTGCGAGAGTGGAATTAGAACGAGCTGCCCAACTAGAGCCGCGTAATGCTGACATTCACTTCCAAGTTGGCAAAATATATCAAGCGCAAAATGATTTGGCTCGTGCTCTCGTAGCTTATAAACAAGCTATAACCATTAATCCCAAATCTGTAGAAGCACAAGCGGCAATTGGTGACGTTCGGTTGCAACAGCAGGATTATTTAGCAGCGATTGTGGCTTACGAAGAGGTTATTGAACTCGCTCCTGAAAATGCGGGAGCTTACTATAACCTGGCTCTAGCATTTAAAGGTCGCGATCGCCAGAAAGAAGCAAAAGAAGCCTTTGAGGAAGCCCGCAAACTCTATAAAAAGCAGGGCAACAATGAATGGGTGGAAAAAGTTGATAAAATGCTGCGAGAACTCAAAAACTGATTAGATTTAGAACTCAGGTAAAAATGAAGAATTAAGCATTGAAAATAGAGTCTCTTAATTCTTCATTTTTCTCAAGTTTCGTACCCTGGAAACGCGAACATATAACGTCTCCACTGCCCCAGAAACGAAGTTCATCTAGACTTATCGACCTATACCCAACAGTAGGCTATCACTCACATCTGCGTTGATCTGCGGTTGAAAAAAACCCAATTGCCGGCAGAACCTTTACTGACTTGGACTCACAGACCGGCGGCCAACCACCCGGTAAACATCAACCGTTTGCTGCTTACCCTTCAAAGCCAGGGGACCCCAGTGTTCTACGAAAAACTCATCTTCAATGTGAACCAAAGTTTCCTTAGCAATTAACACCCGGCAAATGCTAGATTGCCGGTCTTTCTCGCAACTTTCTAGCCGGGAAGCAATGTTAACACTATCGCCAATGATGCCGTATTCCATCCGCTCTTTGCCCCCCAAACTGCCGGCAACAACCGGCCCCGTAAAAATCCCTACCCGCATTTGAACCACCGGCAACCCCCGCCGCTGCCAGTCCGCGTTAATTTCCTTGAGGCGTTCTCCAAATGCCATCCCGCAAGACACGGCATGACGCGCATCCTCGGCAATCTCGGTATCACTGCTGCGAACCATTGGCACTCCAAACGCGGCCATAATGCCATCGCCGGTAAACTTATTAATAATGCCTTTATGCTCCCGCACCGTCTCACTCAAAACGCTGAGATATTCGTTTAACCACTCCAGCAAAACTTCTGGCGGCATTTGTTCTGAGATCGTGCTGAAATCTTTAAGGTCTGTAAACATCATGGTGGCGATCAGCTTTTGTCCGGAAAGCTTTCCCGACTTGAGTAAACGATCGCGACTGTTCCAAAGCGCCTCAGCCACTTCGGGGGAAGTATTTTGCCCCAAAAGCTTCATGACCATTTGTTGTTGCTGTTGGGCTTGATAGCCCCGGTAAGCAAGAACTAAACCACCAGTGACTAAGGTGGCTAAAGCCGGCGTTGCGGTGGAAACCCAACCGGCACGGGTGAACAGATAAAAGCTGGTGCCAAACACGATCACAACCACCCCGGTTACACTCATGATCAGCCCCACCGGATGGCGGACATACCAAGCCAAAGTTCCCCCAACAACTGCCCAGAACCCAACCCACAACACCTCCGCCCATTCTGGCCAAAACCAGAACAGAGGGCGTTCTCCTAGGGTTGCCGTGAGGATGTGGCTAACCATTTGCGCGTGAACCAATACCCCAGCCATCTTGGGTTCCTGCTTTTGGCTGGGACTGTAGGGGGTCAAGAAAAGGTCTCTTTTACTTGGCGCTGTGTAGCCAATGAGAACGATTTTGTCTTTTATCCAAGCCGGCTCGATCTGGCCATACAACACCTGCGTCAAGCTGACGACGCGTGCAACATTGCGAGCGGATCGATAATTGAGCAAGACCTGATAACCTTGGGCATCCAGCTTTTCATAGCCCCCAGAATTGGGCTGTAGCTGCGTAAATGCTGCCTTTCCCCAATAGATGAGGTAAGGGTCACTTTTGCTGTTTTGAGGCTCGATCCCGCGCTGTGCTAAATAGCTGGAGGCTAACTGTAAGGCGAACGAGTAAAGAACGGTGTCTGGAGTGAGGTTGCCAAACAGCAAACTGCGACGCACAACGCCGTCTGCATCTTGCAGGATGTCGTTAAACCCGATGCGTTCTACCGGCACACTTGGTGGCGGCGGCACTTCCAGTCTGCCGGTATTAGACAGACCCATTTTAGTAATGGCGATCACGTTGGGCTTTTTCAGTTGCACCTCA
Organism: Microcoleus sp. FACHB-68; assembly: GCF_014695715.1. Taxonomy (NCBI): domain Bacteria; kingdom Bacillati; phylum Cyanobacteriota; class Cyanophyceae; order Oscillatoriales; family Microcoleaceae; genus Microcoleus; species Microcoleus sp. FACHB-68. The sequence continues at coordinate 51,652 of NZ_JACJOT010000001.1, read as the reverse complement.
AGTTGATCGATCCCGGTTCCTTGGGCAATGTCTCGAAAGATGTCTAAACCAATGACTGCCGGCTGATATTGCTGTAATTTCTCCAGCGCTATGGCTACGAACTGATCCGAGACCGTTGATTGCTTAAGAGTTTGGATATCATCTTCTGTAATAGCGACCACCAGCAGCCGGGGATCTGGGCCTTCATCTGCCCTGCGTAGCACCATCCGGTCGAAAACCGCCAGTTCTACAGGTTGCAGCCAGCCCAACTGCCGCGCTGCCAGCACTGCGCCGGTTACAGATATAGAGGCGATGAAGACGGCCCCCCAACTCGTTAAGTCCGGTGTTTTATGGTGAAGCCGGCGAAAAAACTTAGAAATCACGGACGATCTAGATTCAAAGCCCTGAAACAATGGTGCCACACAGGTCGAGATCAGGGCGGACAAGTTTTTCGGTTTGCTGTTCAATCAACCTGCTTCTCTCTTAATAACTAGATTTCCAAAGGTTAATAATGGCAATTCAGAGGTTTGATTACCTTTTTTATCTGTCTGGGCTTAACAACCCTCCCTGCGGGTAAACCCTCATTGCTCTTAGCGCCTGATTCGCCTGTCCGGTTCGGCTAAATTCATCCAACTTTATTAAAAATTGTTTAGCCTTTTACGAGCGCACCGTCTGTTCAAACCCAACCTATTTTTTGCAGTGTTCTTATCATTTATTTTGCTGAGAAGGCATTTTCAAGCGCTTTTCTATAAAACAGTTAGCGCTGTATTTTTACAAAATATGGTGATAGCATAGCTGCGGTTAATCGAGTTTGTACAGATTTTTTATTGAAAATGATAGTAGACTACTCATAGACTAAAACATTTTTACATTCAAGTCGAGGGGTTGAGCCAAGCGAGTGTCAAACCCCTAGGCTGGCCGTCCGCCTGGTTGCAAACACCAAACTGAAGCCGGTTCTCAAAACACCCTAACTCAGCACTGATCACTCAAAACACCCTCCGACTCAGACAGTTGGGGAATTTGCGGGCCGGTTGTTACATTCGACAGCTTAATCGTTTAGTCATTGCCGGCACCGACTAAAATTTTCCCATCCCTGCTCATAGCCAGTGCCAAAATTGGCAGAGAATGACCGGCAAGGGTATGAATGACTTCGCCGCTGTTCAAACTCCAAATTTTGATAGTTTGTTCCCGACTGACACCAGCGATCACCGGCACTTCACTTTTTGTCCCCACAGCTTAACTGATGACGACGGCTGAATGTCCCGACAGGGTACGAGCAAGCTGATTTTGGATCTTAAAGTTTTCCCAGCTAGGCACCTCTTCCCTGGCTGCACTAACCGTGACAGATCTTAAGCTAGTGCAAAAAAGGCTAATGAGCGCGATCAAAGCTATCCTTTGCAATGGCATAATGATTTGATGTATTAATTCTTGAATGGATTTCAGTGTAGTCTGCTTTTTTCAACGTGCCTAAACAGCAGCGCTCGGTATAGCAGCACAGGGATTGCCATCTACATTTGTGCTTTATTTTCCCAAAATATATCTATCTCAAGAGTGAAGTTGGGTATTTAATCGCCCCAGTATAATTTTCTCTGTATGAGTATTAATTTACAACCTGTAAAGGTTAAATTTTATTATGTGGAATAACTTATACTCTCAAAAATTGAGAATAGCCGTCATAAAAACCACTAGAAAAATTTCAGAATATTTAATTAAAACGCGTCTTACTGAAGTTAATGATAAAATAACTGAAGTAATTAAAAAATGGGAAATCCCCTTAATAAATGAAACTTCTAAAGATCATATACATTTTGAAGGAGAAAAAGATATCGACAGCTTATAAAAAAATAAATCAAATTAAGAAAATATAAACTCATCTAATAGCTTTTCCAAAGTCGTCATTGTAATTTTTTTATCAATGTTTTAAGGATAGCTAAGCGCAAAAAACGTTGTTTTGGTGAAAAACGCGGTTGGTTGCTCCGATTTTCAAGGCTTGATCGATATCTTATTGCAGAAGCCGGCAACCAATTCTATAGAGTGTATCGGCATTTTTACAACTCCCCTATCGGGTGAGCCTGGATTTTCTGTTTTTAGCTAAGCTTTAAATAAAGAGATATCTATCATTAGAGCAAACACAATGGCTGTAACAGCAGTTGATCCCTTTTTACAGGGCAATTTTGCGCCGGTGCGCGAGGAAATCACAGCAGATAATCTTAAAGTGATTGGCGAGTTGCCTCCTGAGTTATCTGGGATGTTTGTGCGAAATGGCCCGAATCCGCAATTCTCACCCATTGGTCGCTATCACTGGTTTGATGGGGATGGGATGTTGCATGGGGTGCAAATTAGCAACGGCAAAGCTTCCTATTGCAATCGCTATGTCCGGACGCGGGGATATAAAATTGAACACGATGCCGGCAAGGCGATTTGGAGTGGGCTGTTGGAACCGCCGCAACCGAATAATCCCCACGGCCCTGGAAAAAATACGGCAAACACGGCTTTAATCTGGCATGATGGTCGCCTTTTGGCACTTTGGGAAGGGGGAGAACCTCATGCAATTGAGTTACCCGGTTTGGAGACTGCCGGCACCTATAATTTTGATGGCAAGCTGGTTTCTGCGTTTACCGCACATCCTAAGGTAGATGCGGTAACGGGTGAGATGATGTTTTTTGGCTACTCGATCGCGTCTCGACCTCACGTCAAATATAGTGTAGTTTCAGCAGAAGGTGAACTGTTGCGAACAGTGCCGATTGAGCTGCCGGTGGGTGTGATGATGCACGATTTTGCCATCACGGAAAACTACACAATTTTTATGGATTTGCCGCTGACTTTTCGCATGGATCGAATGCAAAAAGGTCAACCTGGTTTGATGTTTGAGCGAGATCGTCCAAGCCGGTTTGGGATTGTGCCGCGTCATGGAGATAATAGCAATATTCGCTGGTTTGAAAGTCCGCCCTGTTTCGTATTTCATACCCTGAATGCCTATGAAGATGGGGATGAAGTGGTGTTGCTTGCCTGCCGCATGAATTCTACCAGTGTGTTGGTGTCAGAACCGACACCCGGTGAAACAGAGGGAGAATTTGCTCGTTTATACCGTTGGCGATTTAATCTCAAAACCGGCACTGTGCAAGAGGAAGCATTAGATGATCGCCCTTCAGATTTTCCTCGGTTAAATGAACAATTCATGGGGCGATCTCATCGCTACGGTTACACAGCAAAAACCGCAGCGACTCCGATGCCGGTGTTTGATGGTTTGATTAAGTACGATCTCAATTCTGGAAGTTCCGAAACCCATGAATTCGGACGGGAACGCTTTGGCGGTGAGGCTGTCTTTGTACCCCATCCGGATGCAACAGATGAGGATGCCGGCTGGTTGATCACCTTTGTTTATGATGCCAAAGACGATGTTTCTGAATTAGTCGTTGTCAATGCTCAAGATATGAAATCTGAGCCGGTGGCACGGGTGATTATTCCCCAGCGTGTGCCTTATGGCTTTCACGGAATCTGGGTTTCTGATGAGCAAATAAAAGCAACTGTCTGAAACTTGTAATGCACCCCATCGTAAGGAAGAGAACCCCGGTTTGTTAAAGCAACCGGGGTTTTTCGTGTTCATTCGCAGAAAAATTACCCAAAAAACTTTCCTCAACTCTTCCTGTGGTGAGATTATCGGCAAACCCGTCACTTACAACCTTGGGGTGATGTTTGTGCCGGCTCCAACCAGATATAAACAAACTAGGACAGCAACACAATAATTGTTGTCAGTAAAAAACAGGGGAAATGCACAGAAAATAATATCCCCTAAATGCTTAAAAGCGATTCCCACAGGAACGCAACGAACTCAATCAGAGGAGGAACAACCCATGAAAATATGTGCCGCAATCCTTTCTATTGCCTGCTGCGGGGCAGCAGCATTAGTAGCGCAGAGCGCATACGCATCGGGTGAGTTTAAGGTTGCAGATTTTTCCGAGGCGTCTTGGAGTGCCGTACCAGAAACAGAATCCCCACGGGGCGGAGCCGCACATATAAACCTCAACACTCTGAAAAGGGATGGAGATTTAGTGGTTTATGATGTTGTGATTCCTGATGGTGAATATGGTCGGAATATCGCAAATTGCCAAACCCAAGAAACTCGGACTTTGCGCTTAGGCGGTTTTGATATTCCCTCTGTTGCCTCTTACAAAGAATTAAATTATCCTTGGACTAAGTCTTCTGAATATCAAACAAAGCTTTTAGAATTTGCCTGTTCGGTTTCCGTAGCGCAGAGATAATACGGATAAACTTGTAAGGTTTTTTAAAGTTAAATGCTAGATAGCCTCCCAGTAGCCTTACTGGGGGGTTATACACGTTGTTTGGCATTGAACAAATTTGTGAAATGCGGAATTTAGCAGAGCAATCCGCAAAACAGCGTTTTCACTCAGAGGACGGCTCAACCGGCAAGGGTAGAGAGAAAGATTTTTAAAGAGTGCCGGCACCGCTCAAGGTTGGATACGGCTGTGATCGCTTGGTAAAATTAGCGATTACTTCCAGTCTCTTATTTACCCAACCCATTAAGATTTGCTGAGTTAAGCCAATCTGGAGCAAATCAAAGTGATACAATCCTCAACCAAGCTAGGGGTGCCTGGATAATCAGGCTGAGATTAGACCCTTAGAACCTGAGTCCGGCTAATACCGGCGGAGGGAAGCTGTTTATTGAGGGAATGAAATATGCGTTCAGAATGGATTGCCAAGCGGCATGGACACAAAAACGTGTCTCAAATGCACTACGCTCGTCAGGGTGTGATTACGGAAGAAATGCACTATGTCGCCCAACGGGAAAACCTGCCGGCTGACTTAATTCGGGCAGAAGTGGCGCGGGGACGCATGATTATCCCTGCCAATATTAATCACACGAATTTAGAGCCGATGGGTATTGGCATTGCCTCTAAGTGCAAAGTCAACGCAAATATTGGCGCATCGCCGAACTCTTCTAACCTGGATGAAGAAGTCGATAAGCTGAAGTTAGCGGTGAAATACGGTGCGGATACCGTGATGGATCTGTCCACCGGCGGCGGCAACTTGGATGAAATTCGCACGGCAATTATCAACGCTTCGCCGGTTCCCATCGGCACAGTGCCGGTTTACCAAGCACTGGAAAGCGTCCACGGTACGATTGAAAAGCTGACCCCAGATGATTTTCTTCACGTCATCGAAAAGCACGCCCAGCAAGGGGTTGACTATCAAACCATTCACGCCGGCATTCTGATCGAACACTTGCCTTTGGTGAAAAGCCGCCTCACCGGCATTGTCTCTCGCGGCGGTGGTATCCTCGCACGCTGGATGCTACATCACCACAAGCAAAATCCGCTTTACACCCACTTCCAGGACATCATCGAGATTTTCAAGAAATACGATGTTTCCTTCAGCTTAGGCGACTCTCTGCGTCCCGGTTGCGCTCACGATGCCTCAGATGCCGCCCAACTTGCTGAACTCAAAACCCTCGGACAACTCACCCGCAGGGCGTGGGAAGATGACGTGCAGGTGATGGTGGAAGGGCCAGGTCATGTGCCAATGGATCAAATCGAGTTTAATGTCAAGAAGCAAATGGAAGAGTGCTCTGAAGCGCCTTTCTATGTGCTAGGGCCATTGGTAACGGATATCGCTCCCGGTTATGACCATATCACCTCTGCGATTGGGGCGGCGATGGCCGGCTGGTATGGCACGGCAATGCTGTGTTATGTGACGCCCAAGGAACACCTGGGACTGCCGGATGCAGAAGATGTGCGGAATGGGTTGATCGCTTATAAAATTGCGGCTCATGCTGCGGATATTGCACGGCACCGTCCCGGCGCACGCGATCGCGATGATGAGCTTTCTCGCGCCCGTTATAATTTCGATTGGAACCGGCAATTTGAGTTATCACTTGACCCGGAACGCGCACGGGAATATCACGATGAAACATTGCCGGCGGATATCTATAAAACCGCTGAATTCTGTTCAATGTGCGGCCCCAAATTCTGCCCAATGCAGACGAAGGTTGATGCTGATGCTTTAACAGAACTTGAGAAGTTTTTGGCAAAAGAGCCGGTGGCTCAAGGTTAAATTGCTAACCGAGTAATAGGGTGGGCAAAGCCCACTCTATTATTTAAAGCAGTTATCTTCAAGACAAGCTTTCTACTAAACTTTTATAAATTAGTGAGTAAATTGATAAAATAACATTGACATTGTCTTAATAAAATATTAATTTTTTACTCAAAAATCAGTTAATAAAGAAAGAATTAAGTTATTTGCCGGCAACAGAGAAAACGATGCTAGAATTTTGACCGCTCACCTTTAAGCCTTTAAAATCTATGGGCCGGTACGAAGTAATTTTTCAGAGTGATGCGGACATATCAGAGGAACTGACACCAGAAGAAGCCGGTGTTGCTATCTGTATGATGACAATGTATGCAGATGGTGAACCTTCCGATGAGGAAATTGAACTGTTAAATTCCTATTTGGAAGGTGCGGAACTGATAGAGAAAGCTGAACTCGATGCGGTTATAGAAAAAGTCAACGGCATTGCTAAGCGAGAAGGGCCGGGGCCTTTGTTTAATGCCGCAGTGGCAGCGACTCCTGAAGATGTGGTTCCAGACATTTATCAGTTAGCGCTTTATATTGCTGCCGGTGATGGAACAATTACGGAAGATGAAGCGGAGTATGCTGAACTTCTTGGTGAAGCTTTAGGGCTTTCTGAAGAGGAAATGCAGGAAATTATCGATGAAGTGTTTGCTGAGGAAGAAGAAGAAGAATGAAGATATTTTAGTTTAACTGAAAATTTCTCTGAATCGCTTGTAGTGCCGGCATCTTGCCGGCAAGAACGATGAAACAGATTTAGGGTTGCTATAGAATTGACAGAAATATTGACAGAAATTTTGTAAAAAACTTGGGTAGGCCGGCATCAAAGTCTATCCCACCTAAGAATTTATTACAGAAGTAAGTAGATATTATTCAACTAAACCTCTGATATAGGTTGGGTTCGTTCCTTAACCCAACCTACAAATCTAAAAATTACTCTTCTTCTTCTTCGTCCTCTTCTTCCTCTTCCCCTTCCTCATAATCTTCCTCTTCGTTCTCTTCTTCCTCTTCCTCTTCTTCTTCGTCCTCCTCGTAACCTTCCTCTTCTTCCTCTTCGTCCTCTTCTTCCTCTTCCTCTTCTTCTTCGCCCTCCTCGTAACCTTCCTCTTCTTCCTCTTCTTCCTCTTCTTCGTAAGAGTTTTCTACGTCTTCTGACTCTTCCTCCTCTTCATATTCATATTCTTCTTCCTCATAGTAGTATTCGTACTCTTCTTCCTCCTCTTCATCATAGGTGTAGAAATCCTCATCATCTTCCGCCCAGACGCCGGCACTAAAATCGAGGTCACTGACACCCCGAATTGTCCAGCATTGCCTGCAATATTCAGGATTAGTCATGTAATCATAGGGGATGTAACAATAGCCTTTATCTCCCCAATTTTCACCCCAAGAGTTACGCACCACAAATACTTTGTAGGGGTCAGAATAACCGACACATAGCATTGCGTGATTGCCGTGTTCTTCGCGACCATCTTCGTGATTCAGATCCGGCATGGGGACTCCTCCTTTGTGGCCGGCTTTATCAAAAGATTTGAAAAGCCTTAATCCAAAAGCAAAGGGATAGCCTTCTGCCAGACAGTGTTTCATGGCGAACAGATGGACATCAATTTCCTCTGCTTCTTCGATTAAAAATCTTGTCGCTTCGTCGTAAGCTTCAGTGTAGGGTTGTTCATCCCACAGTTGCGGATCGTAGGGCCAGGTGCCTTCTGTACAAGCGCCCATTTCTTGCAACACTCGGATGCTGGTGGTGATGCTGCTGCCTGCATCGCCTTCGATTCCATCGAATTTTCGGGCGTTGTAATAGATAAACAGCCGGCTGACATCTCCGGCGTCTCCCATTGCGCGTTTCGCTAGATATTCGTAAGCGCCGGCAATCGCGTTTGCCGTACAGCTAGCGACTTGTCCCTGATCTTCTACTTTCGTTAAGTAATGACGCAGATCAACCCTTATGGGCAACTCGGAAGCGCTAAACCGGCTGGCTGTATAATGCTTAGATTTGGGTGGCTTTTTCTGGGAGGGAAGGCAACCATTGATTCTGAGTTTTTTGCCGCTGGAACGTTCGACCAAGTAGGAAGCAATACTTTGTTTTTTGACGCTGGAACGTTCGATCAAGTAGGAAGCAATACTTTTTTTAGCCATATAATCCCTTTGGGCGCTGTCAGACAGGTTAAAAATTGCGAAATTTGCCGGTTATCCGCTTTCGACTGTCAAGTTGAGAAAGCGTGCTGACAAGTAGTTATTCGCTACAATTCTTGTCAAGTAGAGGAAAAGATACCTCCGGGAAAATACCTAAGTTTTTTATCAAATTGCTGAAATTAATTAAGCGCTCTTAACAAGGAGTTACCAAGTTAAATTTTAAGGCGTCTCAGGAAAAGCTAACTTCAGTAAAAATAACAAAAGTTCGGGTGCATCCCACATTGGTAAAAATATTAGGAGTGGGAGCATCTTGCGCCCTGAGATAACAGCCAGCCGGCAAGATGCCTGCGCTCCAAATTGACAAATAGCGATTGCAAATTGAGGCTACACAGACTAAACTTGTCACCGGCACGCGTTCAAAAATATACCTGAAGGCAATAGCTTTCTCTTTAGGAAAGTATAAAATTACTTTATTTGAATTGAATTAAAAATTTTTCTCTAGCAATTATAACACGAGTAGGTGCCAAGCAGCTAGGTGAGGAAAAACCCCTCGCAGTTTTTCACTTTATAGCGCTACAGTAAATATTCAAGATATTGCTTTAAAAGGGAAAAATTTTGCCGGCACTTTGACAAGTCACCAACAATAGTTTGTTGTAGTTTTATGTAAAAATTCGCTAGGCTAAGCGTATGAATCGTTCTAAAGTTTGCTTAATTTAGCCTGTTTGTTGCGATTGGGTAGAGAATTTTGAGTTGGAGAGTGCCTCAAAAAGATGAAGTTTGGCGTTTTTAAGGAGTATGGGGTTTTGCCTAAACCGGCTTTCTATAAAAAAACTCGTCAAAAAGGTTTTTATAAAAGTGTTACCAGGCTTGCCGGCTGGCTGACGAAGCTAGTCAAACGCTTAAAAAGTTCGCTAACTCGCTCTCCTAAGCGCCGGCCTCCTTCAACAATACCACCGATGCAAGTGGCTCCCAAACCCAGCAACGAGGAGGAGAGACTCAAGGCGCTGAATGAATATAACATTCTCGACACGCCGCCAGAAGAAACGTTTGATGACTTAACGCGTTTAGCAGCATCGATTTGCGGCACGCCTATCGCCCTCGTCAGCCTCATTGATAGCAACCGGCAGTGGTTTAAGTCAAAAGTTGGGATGGAACCCCTAGAGACTCCTGTAGAGCAGGCTTTTTGCGCTCACGCGATTCTCAATCCCGATGAAGTGATGATCGTTCCCAATGCGTTGGAAGATGATCGCTTCGCCGGCAACCCGTTGGTGACTTCTGCGCCAGATATCCGGTTTTATGCCGGCAACCCTTTAGTGACGCCGGATGGTTTTCCGATTGGGACGCTTTGTGTGCTGGATCGGATTCCCCGCGAACTGACCCCAGAACAGCTAGACGCGCTCCAGGTTTTAGGCCGGCAGGTGATCGCTCAGATGGAGTTGCGGCTAAATGTGAGCCGGTTGGAGCGCCAACTCGCCAGATATCAGCAAGTGGAAGCAAAATTGCGAGCATCTGATCAGCAAGTTGTTGATTTGCTGGAAAGTATGACAGATGCTTTTTTTGCCCTCGATCCGCAGTGGCGATTTACCTACGTTAATCAAAAAGCTGCTGAAATTTTGCAGCGAAATGCTGATGAACTTTTGGGTCAGAATATATGGGAAACTTTGCCGGAAATGGTGGGTTCGATGTTCGATGAGCAGTACCATAAAGCGGTTGCTCAACAAGTGAGTGTGAGTTTTGAAGATTTCTACTGGCCGACAAAGAAATGGTTTGAAGTTCGAGCGTTTCCTTCTTATGAAGGTTTGTCTGTTTTTTCTCACGATATCACCCGGCGCAAGGTAATAGAAGAGGCGCTGCGCTATCAGCAAGAGCAATCGGATCGGCTGTTACTTAATATTTTACCAGAGCCGATTGCCGATCGCTTAAAGCAGGAAGAAGACATCATTGCGGATAGCTTTGATGAGGTGAGTGTTCTGTTTGGGGATTTGGTTAATTTTACCCAAATGGCTAGTAGAATTTCTCCAACTGAATTGGTTGCTTTACTGAATGATATTTTCTCAATTTTTGACGACCTGACGGAAAAGCATGGGTTAGAGAAGATTAAGACAATTGGGGATGCTTATATGGTTGCCGGTGGCGTTCCGCTACCGAAGCGTGATCATGCAGAAGCGATTGCAGAAATGGCGCTGGATATGCAATCGAGTATTGAAGATTTCAATATTAAGCGAGGCACAGATTTTTCCCTGCGAATTGGGATTAACACCGGCACGGTTGTAGCTGGGGTGATTGGCACGAAAAAGTTCATCTATGATTTGTGGGGAGATACGGTGAATACGGCTAGCCGCATGGAATCTCACGGCGCTGCCGGCTGCATTCAGATCACTGAGACAACTTATCATCACATCCAAGATAAGTATCTATTTGAAGATCGGGGGGTTATTTCTGTTAAGGGTAAGGGAGATATGCAGACTTATTTTATTAAGGGCAGACGTGTTAATTTGTAAGGGAATTGACTGTGTATGCCGGTTGACTGGTGGGATATCTGTCCTGCCGGTGGTGTTGGCATAGAAGCCGGTGATTGATCTGGTGCCGGTTTACTATCAAAAATTAGTGGTTCTCCCATCGGTAATTTGATCAGCCTTACCTGATAGGGATTCAAGGGAATTTCAAGATGCAGATGCTTGTGTCGCTGCATTATGGATTCGTTTCAATCCCTGATAGGGATTCAAGGGAATTTCAAGTAAATAATCATTGTATGATCCCTCACAACGTTCTGTATGATAGTTTCAATCCCTGATAGGGATTCAAGGGAATTTCAAGTCTAATCGAGGTTAGCAAGTCAGATGAGCGTGATATGTTTCAATCCCTGATAGGGATTCAAGGGAATTTCAAGCAATTTCCGCACCTTTCCACGCTTTGTTATTATTGGTTTCAATCCCTGATAGGGATTCAAGGGAATTTCAAGGTACAATTTCCGCACCTTTCCACGCTTTGTTATTATTGGTTTCAATCCCTGATAGGGATTCAAGGGAATTTCAAGTCAAGCTCCATGTATTTAAATTTACAGCAACCAACAGAAAAGCGCGTTTCAATCCCTGATAGGGATTCAAGGGAATTTCAAGAGAACTCCTCTTGCCTATGAAAATATAGAATACAAAGTTTCAATCCCTGATAGGGATTCAAGGGAATTTCAAGCCTGGCCGGCGTGGATTGTTCGCACAAATCACACACGGGTTTCAATCCCTGATAGGGATTCAAGGGAATTTCAAGCCAATCACCCTTAAAACTTGATTGATATGCCACTGATTCGTTTCAATCCCTGATAGGGATTCAAGGGAATTTCAAGTTTTGAATTCATCCAAATACAAATATCGAATTCAATTTTATTTTGTTTCAATCCCTGATAGGGATTCAAGGGAATTTCAAGATTGCAGATCAGTTAAAAGTGTTGGGAATTAATTAGTTTCAATCCCTGATAGGGATTCAAGGGAATTTCAAGTCAGCGCTCGGTGGCGTGTTGTTTTCTCTCCATGTAATAAGTTTCAATCCCTGATAGGGATTCAAGGGAATTTCAAGAGATAGACTTGCACAAATTAAACTGATAGCTTAGAGTTTCAATCCCTGATAGGGATTCAAGGGAATTTCAAGTACAGCCTATCGCATTGCCAACTACATCTATTTCTCGTTTCAATCCCTGATAGGGATTCAAGGGAATTTCAAGTTAAAGAATGGAGGATTCAAAGTTAAGTAAAGTCTGTTTCAATCCCTGATAGGGATTCAAGGGAATTTCAAGCGGACGCCTCCATTAGGGAAGCCACTATTCATGATGGGTGTTGTTTCAATCCCTGATAGGTATTCAAGGGAATTTCAAGTAGCCCGAAATCTTCCATCTCTAAAGCTCAGCCGCAGTTTCAATCCCTGATAGGGATTCAAGGGAATTTCAAGGGCAGGATATCGAAAAGCATCAACCCACTCAGCCGCGTTTCAATCCCTGATAGGGATTCAAGGGAATTTCAAGCTTCCCCACCATGTCAGGGAGATAGCCGCGCTCGGTTTCAATCCCTGATAGGGATTCAAGGGAATTTCAAGCTTCTACTCCCCACAACAGGAAGCGTAATTATCATGTTTCAATCCCTGATAGGGATTCAAGGGAATTTCAAGTTAGGCTGGTCTTTCTGAGGTTTGGTAAGAAAAAAGTTTCAATCCCTGATAGGGATTCAAGGGAATTTCAAGTAATCGGTACTATAACCCCAATCAGTGCAATTGAGGTTTCAATCCCTGATAGGGATTCAAGGGAATTTCAAGCAGTTGGTCGGCAGAATTGGGCAATAAATAGGGCGTTTCAATCCCTGATAGGGATTCAAGGGAATTTCAAGAGTTTAACCTAGCACAAAGCCGGCAGCGCCACCCTTGTTTCAATCCCTGATAGGGATTCAAGGGAATTTCAAGTTAGGGTCATGCTACACTGCGGTAACTACAATGCTGAAATTTTGTTTCAATCCCTGATAGGGATTCAAGGGAATTTCAAGCTGAAGCAAGATGGCCCAAGATCCCTGCTGGGAAGTTTCAATCCCTGATAGGGATTCAAGGGAATTTCAAGATGTGCTGGCTCAGTTGGGGCTGCACGAGTTTGAGTTTCAATCCCTGATAGGGATTCAAGGAAATTTCAAGTTGGTAGCGGTGCGTTCCTTCACTTGATAACACCCGGTAGTTTCAATCCCTGATAGGGATTCAAGGGAATTTCAAGAATCTCTGTAATGCAATCAGCAAACTAGGTGGAGTGTTTCAATCCCTGATAGGGATTCAAGGGAATTTCAAGAAGTTATGCAGCTAAGAATTGTAGAAATGCCTTTGGGGTTTCAATCCCTGATAGGGATTCAAGGGAATTTCAAGTACAGATTGCCAGTCACCACTGCTAAATTTTTCCTGAAGCGTTTCAATCCCTGATAGGGATTCAAGGGAATTTCAAGGACAGGAATTCTCTACCTGAGACTTTCCGACAATTCCAACCCTACGTTTCAATCCCTGATAGGGATTCAAGGGAATTTCAAGAATTAGGCTTGCCTGTATTGATTCAGCCGAATCAGGTTTCAATCCCTGATAGGGATTCAAGGGAATTTCAAGCCCTGATTTTAGCGTAGGAAGCTCCGCACAGAATGTTTCAATCCCTGATAGGGATTCAAGGGAATTTCAAGCAGCAACACGCTTGCGCTTACAGGTGGATCGAAAGGGTTTCAATCCCTGATAGGGATTCAAGGGAATTTCAAGCTTCTGAAAAGTAATCATGCTCTGGGTATTCCGGAGCGTGTTTCAATCCCTGATAGGGATTCAAGGGAATTTCAAGTTGAAGGCTGTCTTGATTTAGGACTAGATATTGTTTTCTTGGGTTTCAATCCCTGATAGGGATTCAAGGGAATTTCAAGTTTGAATCATATTGGGATGTCTCACCCTGGCTTGCTGGTTTCAATCCCTGATAGGGATTCAAGGGAATTTCAAGATGCAGTGCAATCGATAAAGCATTAAATCGTCAAGTTGTTTCAATCCCTGATAGGGATTCAAGGGAATTTCAAGTTACTAGCACTGACGGCGGAACGTTGGCAACAATCTTGTTTCAATCCCTGATAGGGATTCAAGGGAATTTCAAGTGGGGTCGCTGATATTTTTTTTTTCATCCTCTTCTGGGGGCGTTTCAATCCCTGATAGGGATTCAAGGGAATTTCAAGCGATACCGCCAGAAGCAAAGAAGTGCAAGCGAAAATTCTAGTTTCAATCCCTGATAGGGATTCAAGGGAATTTCAAGACTACAAGAATGCATTAGTTGAAAACACGGATTCGTTTCAATCCCTGATAGGGATTCAAGGGAATTTCAAGCCAAAGCATCCTTTTAATGATGCCCCAAGAAGTCTTGTTTCAATCCCTGATAGGGATTCAAGGGAATTTCAAGTGGCCAAAGCTGCCATAAAACTTACTGAATTTAACGTTTCAATCCCTGATAGGGATTCAAGGGAATTTCAAGCCGGGGCGCACCGCAGAGCTAGAGTCTAAGGCTGGCGTCGCTGCCTGTTTCAATCCCTGATAGGGATTCAAGGGAATTTCAAGCATTTACCGCTTGTACTAACAACTTACAGCCTAAGTTTCAATCCCTGATAGGGATTCAAGGGAATTTCAAGAAGGAAAGAAAAACGCCCATTTTACAACTCTCTTAAAGTTTCAATCCCTGATAGGGATTCAAGGGAATTTCAAGTCTCTAAACTTCTATAGCAATCCCCAGTTTCCAGAAGTTTCAATCCCTGATAGGGATTCAAGGGAATTTCAAGATGAGCGGCTATACGGGCCGCCCATTGAGTTAGCAATCGTTTCAATCCCTGATAGGGATTCAAGGGAATTTCAAGGTTGTCCCTGAAAAGACAAAGTTGTCCGATTCGGGTTTCAATCCCTGATAGGGATTCAAGGGAATTTCAAGTCAGCAAACCCTTTAACTAGCAAAAATAGCCATGAAGTTTCAATCCCTGATAGGGATTCAAGGGAATTTCAAGTCAGAGGGAAGCTCAGACCGACGAACCAATAAAGAGTGAGGGTTTCAATCCCTGATAGGGATTCAAGGGAATTTCAAGGCAGTTCCCGCAGTACCAAGCCGTTGGGCAGTGGGATGGGTTTCAATCCCTGATAGGGATTCAAGGGAATTTCAAGCTGCTGAATGCTTAGCATCGCTATTGGATGGCACGTTTCAATCCCTGATAGGGATTCAAGGGAATTTCAAGTTTCTGCATTTTGATGGAACAAATCACTCATGCTGCAGTTTCAATCCCTGATAGGGATTCAAGGGAATTTCAAGAGGGGACAGCCGCGCCCGCACTACTGCCAAGTTCGCTCATCCTGTTTCAATCCCTGATAGGGATTCAAGGGAATTTCAAGCTATTTTTGCTAGTTAAGGTTTGCTGAGGCAGTTTGTTTCAATCCCTGATAGGGATTCAAGGGAATTTCAAGTGCCAAGGTTAAGGCCGGCACCATCGATATGCTCGGTTTCAATCCCTGATAGGGATTCAAGGGAATTTCAAGTCGCATTGCTGGGATGCTACTGTTTGGCCCCTGCCTGTTTCAATCCCTGATAGGGATTCAAGGGAATTTCAAGCATCCATTGGTAGAGCGCCTTGATTACACTGTCGAGTTTCAATCCCTGATAGGGATTCAAGGGAATTTCAAGGATAATTACTCGTGATGATGAGCAAATCCAAGTCGTTTCAATCCCTGATAGGGATTCAAGGGAATTTCAAGGTGCTGATGAAGGGCAGACACTTCGCAGGCCCCATTGTTTCAATCCCTGATAGGGATTCAAGGGAATTTCAAGAATCGCATTCTGGTATATGGTCCCACCGGCAGCGGCAAGTTTCAATCCCTGATAGGGATTCAAGGGAATTTCAAGTTGGCAGGGTTTGATTTAGATTGTGCTCGGTAAGCGTTTCAATCCCTGATAGGGATTCAAGGGAATTTCAAGTCCTGCCGGCTGGCGGGAAAAGCAGGTGACTCACACGTTTCAATCCCTGATAGGGATTCAAGGGAATTTCAAGTAGCTGTTTCCTTTAAGAGAGTACAAAATTTTAACTCTTACAACATAGGAACTCAGCTCGGATTTTCCACCCCATCTCTGCTAAACACCAACCCATCCGCGCAATAACCTCAAGCAAAAAACACTGTTGTATCCCTCACCGGCTCGCCCCCAATTCTTTCTACCTTGCCGGCACAGCAAGCGCATAGAAAATAAAATCGAATATTATCTTCCGGCGCTTTAATCAACTTAGCCAGACGCGAACGCAGCCTAGCATACTGTGTTTCCGTCAAGTCACACTCAAAAATTGAATACTGAACCCATTGCCCGTAAGACTTCAGCACCTTGTGGATTTTGGTGCGCCGCTTATCCTCAGAAACATCATAGGACACCACAACAAACACAGCCCCTCACCCCCTACTTCAACAGCAGTGGCGGATATTTCTCAATCTCTCCCATCAGGTACTTCGCCAGCAAGCGAGATTGAATTTCAAATGCCTCTCGATAAGTACACTGGCGATCCATCACCGGATGCTTAAATTTCACCTGTTTCTTTTGTTCATACAGGCGCAAAAACGTCCGCAACCCTTCAGGCGTGAGAGAAACTGCCCCACTCAGCGGTTCAACGGTAAAATCATTGGGGGAAATCACACGCTTGTTGATCGCACCCAGCACCACCGCATCCACCACCGGCCTAAATTCTTCCATCAAATCTAGCGCCAAAGAGGGACGCCCGTAGCGTTCGACGTGCAAATATCCCAAATACGGATCAAACCCAACAATATTCACCGCCCCCTGCACATCGTGGCGCAGCAAAGCATATCCCAAACTCAATAGCGAATTCACCGGATCAGTCGGAGGGCGTCGGCGTCGCGCTTCAAAACTGAACCCATCTGCCCGGATCAGCCGGTTAAAACAGCCAAAATAGGCGGCGCTGCCGGCACCTTCTAACCCCCGTAAAGAATTAACGGAATCGGTTTTATTAATCGGTGCGATCGCTGTTTCTATCCGCTCAATTCCCTTACTCAAATCCAAAGTAGAATTTTCTCGCTGATATCTCTGCAAAATATGGCGATAATTTTTCAACTTTCCCCGCACAAAAGCCTGCACCGCCTGAATTGCTTTTTCCGACTCCCCGGCAGCCTGCCACTGCGCTTTTCTAACGAAAATATTCTTCGTCACCTCCGGTTCCAGCCGGCCTAAATAACGTCCGCCACTGGTCATAAAAGAAAGCGGAATATGCCGTTGCAACAATTCCATAACCGCTGCCGGTGAAATCGTCGCCCGTCCTAAAATCACGACCCCATCCACCTTAATTAGCGGTACATCCTGTAGGATTTCCTTATTCAATTTCACACACAACCGCTCATCAACCTTAGCGATAAACGCATCTTCTTTCGTAATGTAGAGCGTTCCCATGATTTCCTCCTTTTTTATTAACCCACTTCCTGATACCGGCTCACCTTCGCCACCGCTTGTGGCAAACATTGCTGATACAAACTGCATCCCTTGCAGCGTTGGGAGTAAACTGCCGGTGGCATGATGCCGGTTTCCAGCAATTGCTGCACCGCCTCAATCGTTTCCACCGTCATCTTTCGCATTTCTTCCGTAATTTCCACCGGCACCCTTTGATGGGAGTGCGTGTAGTAAACATAGCCACGTTCAACCGTCTTGCCGGTCATTTCTTCCAAACACAAAGCTTGAGCGCAAACTTGCAATTCATCATTTTCCCAATCGCCGGTTTGCCCCCGTTTGTACTCCACCGGATAAAAGCAACCGTCACTTTCTTCAATCAAATCCGCCTTACCAATTAACTGATAGCGTTCTGATTTCAACCAAATTGCTCGTACTTGCCAAACTTCCTGCCGGTGTCCCTCTCCCAGGGTGTGAACTCGCTGATGTAAACTCGTTCCTTCGATGGTGTAATGGTTATCAATAAATTCGCCGGCGCAGAACATTCTCCAACAGCGATGAGCGCAGTAACTAAATTGATTCAGCGCTGCAATTGGAATCTCATTCAAATCATTCATGATTAATCGTTCCCTGATAGAACGTGAGTTATCGCCTACCCTAGGGGCGAACTTTTGTATGTACCCCTACCCGACGGATCATTCCCATTCCCATCGGCGTTTTTCGCCCAATTCCACAGTAAAGTGCAAAATCTGCAAGCGCATTAATTTGCTTAATCGCTTGCGGTTCTACATCCCCTAAAATCCGATAGCTTATTTCTCCCAGACAACCAATAAATTTACTCCGAGAATCGGCCACCATTTCTGTGCGAATATCGAAAAAACTCGGAAAAACCTTTTCTAAAAATTCCCCAGAAAACTCGATGCCACTGTATTTATTCCAGCGGTGTAAAAGACTACCAAAAACACATTCTCGCGTCGGCAAAGCAGAATCATACTGTCCTTGACGGAAGCCGGCTGGGGAACAAATTGTCAGGGCAATTTGGCGATCCACCTCAGATGCTTGCTCGTATAATTGAGCGTAGGTAGTGGCATTTGCCCAAGGTTGAGAAGATCGGGGAGTGCCTAGGATGCCGGTGATGTGTAAATCTGCCGGTCCCAAGTGCCAAGGTTGTTGAGGGTTAAGATTTAGCCACAAAGGAGTCAGCCGGCTAAATAAAGTATCATCCAACAGGGAAACACGCCACCAACAAGGAGTGCCGGCTGGAATCGGTTTGTGATATTCCCATTCCAGGGAATAAATACCGTGAGAAAATCGCTGATGTCCGTTAATTTGCAAAGGACTGAGGGTGAAAGCTTTTTCACTTTTTTCGTTATGCAAATTGTCACCAAGCTGTTGATCAACAGCGCTAACAAGGGTTAGAAAAAGAGCGTGCAGATGTCTGCCGGTGAGGTATTGCGGGGAAATCGGTGATTGAGGAAGTAAGTTAAGGACAAGGCTGTGAGGCATATTAATCTATTTCATGTGAAGTTTCAGCCGTAGGTTGGGTTGAGCAATAGCGAAACCCAACTCCAACCCACCCGATTAAGCCGTAAAGCGATATTCCATGAGTGCGGGCAGTTTTAGCTTGTCATTAAAGCGGTAAAAATAACCCTGCATTCTGACATTTTGAATTAAACTAACCGGCGGCATATTCACAGTGTCGTAAGTCAAAACTTGATGAGAAAACATCACATCAAGGGGATTGAGCGGATAAGCAAAAGAAAAGTTTTCCTCAGAACTTGAGGCATTCACTTCTTGCGTTTCCTCAACTTTCACTTCTGCCTTACTCGCCCACTTTCCCAACCGAATCCAGCGACGGAATTTCAGAGGTTTTTGCCGGCTAATTACAAAAAACTCAAACTTGCTCTCGGCTGCAATCTCTTTTGCACGTCCAAAACTCGGAATATTCTTCTGAGTTTTTTCCATCTCAACATGATAGTTATTGTTAGCATATTTCCAGGTATGCAAAACTGCCGTATGGTTGAGAGAACGAGCGGGAGTGATATAAATGCCGGCTTGATTCAGCGGAGTCAAGTGTTCCTGATATTTCGGCACTTGTTCCGGGCAAAAATAGCGATAAGAATGTTCTTCAGCAACAGTAGTGGCGTAGATTTCGCTATCCACAATTCCCAGCGCATAGCAGAGTGCGTAGTTGTGAATCACCGGCTCAGTTTCATAAAGCCGGCCAATTTCACGAGTTGCAAAGTAAAGGCTGTCGTGAAGTTCTAATTGACATCGGTAAATAAATGCCATTTTTGTCACCTTTACTTTCCTGATTTGCCGGCTTTTGCTTTTTCCCCTTCAGGCTTTTGCTTGATGTGTTTTTTCGCATAAGCTTTTGCTTCTTCATCAGCTTTTTGCAAAATCGCTTGAATGCCGGTTTCACTGCCGGTGAGTGCTTTCACCTCATTTAACAAAGGAGAAAATTGCTCTCCCAAAAAATCTGTATGCACAATAAATTCCTCGGACATTAAGGTTTGAATTGTACTTCTGGCAGCAGCTAGCGCATCATCTTCATTCAGCGGATCTGCGGAGTTTATTTTTCCTTCACTTTGCAATTGATCGTAAATTGCCTGAGTCCAGCGCAGGTTACTTGTAATTTCCCCATCCGCAAAAATAACTCCGACCAACTCATTTCGCACGCGCCCTGTTCGCGTTGTTTGTGCCCCATAATGGCGGGTGCGAAGAATGTTGTTGAAAACGTATAAAAAGCCAGCTTCAGTTGGATCTTTTAGAGTGACGATGCTGGGAAAGAAAACTTGGGGCTTAATGTGATCTTGCTGGTTAATTCGGCTAGTCACTTCCCCTACTTTTGAATCTCCTTCCCCTTTAGATGCCATTGTCCCATTTTCAAAAGGGGCATTGAGCGTGAAAGTTTCGTGCGATTCATCAAAACCTGTAATTGAAAACGCTGTATCAACAACCACCTTAGATTTCTCAGAACCAGAGTCACCAATAGCAAAGCCGTAAATAATGCAATCGGGATTATTCATGGCGAATTTAACATTATATTCGCAATCTTCGGCTGTCATCAAGCCGTAATTCCGCAGCAATTCCCGACCGACTAAACGCTCTGGGGTGGACTGTTTGCGCTTAAACATGGTGAGCCGGCTAATCGGTTTTGCTTCTTGAATGCCGGCACGCACTCGCGCTTTATTTAATTCGCCATCCGTTTGAAACAGCGGGTAAGATTCTGTGACGCGCACAGTCAGAAAGTGAGCGTATTTTCCCATTGGTTTGTAGGGAATTTCGTCATGGAAAGCTTTAGAATCAACCGTTTTTAGCAAAGCCATAATTTACCTCTAATGAATTGATATTTTTTGAGCAAAAATTTTCAAGTGGGTACTTTGGATAGAGACACCGCATTGCTGCGTCCCTACTATTCCTCTGTTGCCTCAGATTCTTCCTCGGCATTTTTGTTGTCTTGCGCTTTATTGTATTTATCGTTCTCCAAACGATATAAAAATTCGCAAGTATCTTTGTACAAGTTAAGCTGACGGCCAGCTAAACGAGCGCGATCGCCGGCAAAAGCTTGCTCAAATACATCCACAACAAAGTAGCGAGCAAAATCTAAAATCGCTTCGCGTTCTTCCTCTCGGTTGCTTATCACCGCAAAGCCTTCCGCACGCGAAGCGCGAACGCGATCCATTAACTTAAATACTTCTGCCGCCACTACATGAACTAATGCCTCGCCTTCAAAACTTGGATCGGCTTTGAGAAGGGTATCTGCCGCCACATCTATCGGCTTTAAAACTGCATTTGCCTTGGGATTGTAGCGCTTATTGGCGCGGTAAAATCGGCAGTATAGTTCCGTCAATTTCTTCGGATGGTTCATGCTAGATTTAACCTCATTTTTTACCATTAATGTTGCGGTTTCAGCGTCAAATTCAACGTAAGGATCAAAACAAGGATAAAAGCGGTGGGCATACAGTTTGATTTTCTCAATCCGAGCCGTTTCAACTCCTTGATTGCGAACCCATCGATTTAGATACGCAAAAACGTAAAGCGGACTGGTTTCAAGATCCTTAGCCAGTTCGGAAAATTTCCCCCAGTTAGGGTCATAACCAGTTTTACCCTGGCGAGCGTTGACATCAAGATGAATGGCATAAGCAGCAGTAAGAACCTTTAAAGGTGCTGGGTATTGTCTCTCGCCATCTGTCCAACCTTCAAGAATGTAATTTAAACGGAAACGCTCACCTTTTATCAGAACACGGAAGGCTTGCGGCGCACTGTCAAGAAATAGGCTTTCCTCAAATTCGGAACCATCATTAAATGGCGGAATTGGCGATTCAGAAACTACAGTTTTTACATCTAAAATCATTGGAAAAGCAAAGGCTAACCAAGCCGGCATCACCCAAGATTCTGTATCCGTTCCATCTCGTCCCGGAGGCATTGCCATGAAATAGAAGGTCAAAGGCTGGTCTTCTGGGTAAGATAGTTTAAAGGTACGGTCTTGACTATGATCTATTTTTTCATCAATGATAAAGCCATCGACTCTTTGATAATGGTCTTTTTCAAAATTAGCCTGCAAATCCTTGCTGATAAAGTGATTGCGAAGCTTTGTATCAAACCGAGTTTGAGCAATATTTTGGTAGGCTTTTTGCAGAAATTTGTTAGTTTCTGGAGTGAAGTAATAGGTAGGATAAAAGTAGAGGTAGCGGTACTTACCATCTTCAAATTTTTTGCCCACTGCCTGAGTTTGGTTCATCAAGATTTGTCTCAGCATCATTTCAATGCCGGCAATGCTGGAAATATTGCGTTTTGCGTTCGACCCTCCCAGCATTTGTTTATTTGTATAAACTTGCGGAGTGAACAAAACCGATGATTCCATTTGCTCAGTAACGGTGTACGGTGAATGCGAAATTGAGCAAATTAACTGTCGTCCCCGTCCAGATTTTTTGGCAGCTTGATAGAAGGCTAGCTCATTTAGAAATATCTCTGCCGGTGAAGAATTTAATTCTGCTTTTCCCGGAAGCATCACAACTCGTTCTACCCACCGGCGCAAGTCATCCCAACCATCCGGCAATTGATACGATGAGACAAGCGGTGCAATAAGCTGTGCGACATGGGTGATCGTTGGTTCACAAATTTCCCGCACATCTTCTACGCCTGGATGATGTTCTAGATATTTTGCTGCCAAGTAATACCATTCGTAAGGAACACCGCCAGTGTTACCTTTGAGTTTTTGTTCCTTCAGACTTTCGTTAATTCGCTGAATTTCTCGAATTTGGGGTAAGTATTCTGAGAGATTCCAGAAATTAGCAATTTCAACAACTAAATCCAGATCGGGTAGTTTAGCTAGCTTTTTATCTTGCTTGCAAGCAGTTTCGATTTTATTTACCCTTTCTCCCCAAATCTTCCGGCTCAATAAGTCGCCAAATTCTGCGATTTGATCGATCCGGATATCATCAGTAAAGGAAAAATCGTAATCTGCCGGCAAAACCCCCATTTCTTGTTGAAATTTTATCAGGTTCTCGCTGCGGCTTTCCGCAACCGAATCTTTTTTAGGATTGAGAATTCGCAAAGTTGCATCTAACGCCACTCGCATTAAATCCGCGTCATCAAAAAACAAGCTGTAATATTCGGCATACTTCATGCCTTTACCGTCTCTGCCGAAGCCGGTTTGTCGTCGGCGTAACTGACCGGCACATAATTGCTTAATCTTGCTTACCACTCTTTCTGGTAACGTTTCCACCGGCACCGGCGGTGCGTCTTTTATCGCTAAATAAATTACACCAGTTGTTAAAAACAACAAAGGCTCGTAGTAAGTGCAATCATCAGAATTTAAATCGGTGTGAGCCTCCATCAAGGCATTATTCACCACATTTGTCAGGACGCCTCGATTTTCAGCAATGCTGTGATAAGTAAATTTCAGCTTTCCATCACTTAAAGCGTGAAGTAATTCGTACAGTCGTGTATTTTCTGCATCTTGGGGATGTTTGATAATAGAGGCGAGAGAATCTGCCAAGCAAGTTAAATTGCAAAGGCAAACCAGCGTCCGGTCATTCAAAGCAGGATTTAACCCAAATTCTGAAAAATTCCAGTTAGTATCCCACCGACGTTGAGCGTTGTATGCCAGACACAGTAAATCGTCAAGATAGTTTTTATAGGCTGCGGAATCGTCAGGATTGATAAAGCGATCTAAACCCAGTTGCTGCACCTTTTCATCAATCATTTGCCGATGCTGTTCAATCGAAAGCTGCCGACAATTTTCTGGAGCGCCTGGGAATTTCTCAAAGTCATGCAAAATAAATCCCGCAACCAAGAGCCGGCGTTCTCGCTCTCGCACCACCCGCCGCACAGTGGTATCCATTTTTTCCAAGCGTTGCTCAATTAAATTTGCCGGAAATAACCCATTCAACAAGTGAGTATTGAGGGATTGATCCGCAGCATTATCCCGTCTAACTTTATCTTTCCCTTCAGCTTCATGTTTGCGATCTAGCTCATCAAAAAACTTACCACCTTTGGCAGTTACACCAATCGCAACTCGCAGCAAATTTGGCAATACATATTCTGCAAAGTCTGTCATTACCGGATCATCAGGATTTTGCGCCTGAATAGCTTCCCGCAAGAGTTGCAGAGTTAGTAACTCAGTCCGAGCCGGTTCAACCGTGCGCTCTGAGGGTTCACCAAACCCATCATCTTCATTTTCATCGGGTGTCCAGTTATCTTCTGATTCCTCGGCTAGATTATTATCTATTTCTGGGTCTTGATCGAACAAAGATAGCTGATGTCCTTCTTCGTTTAATTTTTTGCTTTTTTTAGCCATTTTTAATCTCAACAAAATTTAAGTAATTAGTAATTTTTCGCGCATAAAAAGGGTATTGCTATAAAGCTTTAAAAATAGGCGATTGTCTCCCTAAATATTAAACTAAAAAACCAAAATCATAAAGAAAAGGGAAGCTATTAAAGAACAGAACGTTTGAGAACATTCAAGTTATTTTGCTAAGTGACTTAACCAGCCGTCTGCTATCAAGTTTTCCTTTATAGCGTCAGGGGGTTGAGATTACCTACGCCTGAACTTAATGCCGCAAGCTACTGATAGGCTTCCCTTTTTACCCGCTTGATGTGCGGACTCTCTAAGAAATAGAGAGTCCCAAAAAAAACTAAGCGCTTTGCTTCTGTTCTTGTGGCATTTGATATTGATACTGGTTGTGGCCAACCCGGATTGTGTGAATCATATATCCTTCCTCACGAAGTGAAAAAATAGCAGCGCTAAACCGATGAGAAACTGCCACTAGCTCAGGGACTGAGTGAGGTTGTCCGTCTGACAAAAGTTCGTGGACACGCTTTTTGATGCTCATATAGCTCTCCTTGTTAAATTCTGGACAATTTGACGCTAACACCTGCCAATTAACAGGTCAAGGAATCGCATACAGACATATTTAACCAGTCAAATCCGTCAAGACTTGATGTTCTGTGGTAAAGTTAAATCTGGACGGACTTTGACCCCAATTGAATCCCTATCAGGGATTGAAATAAATAGGTCTGGACTTAGTGGCGTAAGCTGCAACCTCTCCGTCACACTCAAATGAATCCCTATCAGGGATTGAAACTTTAAGCTATCCATATCTCACCCCCGTTGCTTTTCAGCCAGCCGGCCAGCGTATCAACCAGTAGTGCCGATTGACCAAACGCGATGGAATAAGGCGCACCGGCATCGTGAATGCTGTAGTTATCGCTGATGGGATATATCTGAAAGTGCATTGGCAACCGTAGACGCGATCGCACCTCAGTCACCGGCTTGCTGAGTGCATAACTCACAAGTCCCTGCTTTTTCAGCCGCTTATTAATGTCGTTAATCCAGTAATTTTCAGGCTGCCAAACTTGGATGCCGGTGAGCACTTGCACTTTCCACGCATCCGCCACCGGCTGCAAATCACCCGTATAAGTAAACTTCCAGTTCAACCGTTCTTGCCGGTAGGCGCGTAATTTCATAAATGCCAAACTGTACTCGTAGCGTCCCTTGGGGATGGGTTGTCCGAGGCGACCGGCTGTTTGTTCCAACAGCCGCATAAACTCTGCTTTTGTTATCACTTCAATTTCCAAATTGCTCAAAATTCCCGGTAAATCATAAGTTTTAAACCTATCTGCCTCATTCGGTTCTGTTAAATCGTAAATTCCGCACTGAAGCGAACTCGACCCCCTGAAACTAGAAGCATCCTCAGCAACGGGATTGCCGGTTTTATTTCCTGATAAATCTTGCCATTCTTCTTTCCATTGCTTAACCTTCTCTGAAACACCCCAAAGCTTTGTTTTGAAGACTTCTTCGCAAGCTTTGCGAAAGGCTAACTGGCTATCTTTATACTGTTGCTTGATAGTCTTATGTCCTAGCTTGCTGCAAAGAAGAAGCGATTGCACCGCACCCCACCGGCCATAATATCCTTCAAAGTTATTAATCTTGCGGTACTTGTCTTCAATTTGATTGTTAAAAAATGGCCGAGTATAAGTTGCACCGGCTTCTAAAGGTGCATTATCCCCCAGAAATAAACGCTCTATCAAAAAGTTTGGAGCCAAAGCGTAGGCGGTGAAATTCTCAAACGTGATTTTTTCTCCATTGCGTTCGTAACCCTCATGCCGGCCTAATCTGCCTAACCGTTGAATAAAGTTGCCGGCATCTGCGGATTCAAAAATCAGAAAATTAATTTTAAAATCTACCCCGACATCAATGGTACTTGTTCCCAACACTAAATCAGCTTCTAGCGAACTTGCCTTTTCTTGGCTACCCGATAAGCCGGTGTTTTCTCCAACCACTAACCCATAAAGCTTGAACAATTCTTTAAAAAATGGGGTAAGTCGTTTGACCGCAGCAATTGAATTTAGAATAATTGCCCCTTTACTACCCGGATACTGTTGGAAATGAGCTAAAACGAGCTGGCTGTTTTCTTTCAGCCAATTTTCAGAAGCTTGAAAAGCCGGCTCTAGAGAGATGAAGTGAAGAGAAACATACCGCAAGATTTGCCGCCAGCCGGTTTGTATTAATTGCTTGCCTTGATCGGCGGATTCTGGAAACTGATATTTCCCTTCCTTCAAGGGATCGATGTGCCGGCAGCGAAATCCAGCTATCTCTAATTTTTCGATAAGCTGATCATTGGGAGTCGCTGAAAGAAAAAGAAATTTATTTTGCCTATTTGTGTGCTTAATTAGCAGCATGGTATTAAGCACACTGGCAATCTGTGGGGCTTGGAAAATATGAAATTCATCAAAAATCAGCAAATTAAAGTATTTATCAATTTTCCCCCACAGCTTATCAGGGCTGTCTTTATCCGTTAAGTAAGCGCCTTGATGCAAGTAGTGAAAAATATCTGGATTCGATAGCAAAATTTCTGATTGGCCGGCACGAGTATCAATCGCCGCTGATTTCCTCAGTCCTTCATTCTCTGCGTAAATTTCCAAATCAGCCCCACTCAGCCGGTTTACACGCGGTTCATAAGGTGATTTCAATCGCTGAATATACCCCTGAATTTGCTTTTCTTGATCGCGGGCGAGTTCGTTTGTTGGGTAAAGCCCCATCGCGTAGCAATTTTCAACCAGGGGTTTCAGATAAGCCGCAAAACTCTTACCATCGCCAGTGATTGCTGTATTAAACACCACGTCAATCGCCGGATCACTAAGCGCTTCGTAGGTTTTTACTTGATGCCATGACAGCGAACGCCAATGACTCGGCAACGTCACACCTGCCGGCAGAGAATCAGCAAGACGAGAATAAACCGGCTTCAAATAAATAGAGTAATCTGCCACGGCTGGATTTCCTCGAACGCGCCATGTACATTTAAACTGTAACCACAATAGTAGAAACTGTCAATAGTGTATTTATACATTTATGCCCAGAAAAACAGAAGCATTTACAATATCCGTACCTCCAGGCACCAAGGAGAAACTAGAAGCCATTGCCTCCAGACTCAATATCCTGTGGGGCAAAAAACCCAGCACGTCTGGGCTAATTGTCGCCATCGCCCAAGGAAACGTAGAAGTCGGGCAGTCCTTTAGCCTCACTCAAGAGCAAGTCAACTCCATACAACAAGCGATTAAAGCCCTAACAGATGCCGGTCACCTGCGAGATGCTGAAATTCTTGCAACGCTGGCATTAGAGCGGGGAAACCTCAGCCCTCAACAGCGTCAAACCATCATGCAACAAGTCAGCCAGCCTAACCAAGCATGGCGTCTAGAAGTTGACCGGCACCGCCAAAATCACCAACCCTTTCATCTGCTCTACTGTGACAGTCAGGGGCAAAACTTAACCTACACCGTCCGCTATGCCGAGATTTCCTTTGAGGAAAAGCGGTTTTACTTGCAAATCTGGTGCGACGAAACCGATGACATCAAAGACACCCCTTATCCTGAACTCATTCACAATCGCTGTCTGCGTTTCGACCGTATCCAAGCAATCTTACCCATCACCGGCACCTGGCGACAAGAAGGTTTAGACTCTATCAAAGTGTATTTACACTTTTGTCGTGGAATGGTGAAAGCCTATGAACCCAGGCAACATGATATTCAAGATGAAGTTATTGGAGGTGTGCGCCAAGTCGTCAGACGTGTCACTTACCCCTTCTGGCTGGTTCGAGAAGTCCTGCGCTATGGGCAAGATTGCGTTGTCATCTCCCCGGATAACGTGCGCGAGGCAGTCGCAAAGGAATTGCTCGAAATGTGCCGGCACTACAACCTGACTCTGATGGAATAAGTTGCCGGTTTAATCACAACTGGGGCGCAAGTTGCCTAAAGTTAGCAACAGCGCTTCAGAATGAAAGTTATCCCATAGGCAGACCGAGGGCGTGCCGGCCAGAAGCTGAGCAAACAATGTTTGCACTCAGGCTTTTGTCTGGGAGCGATCGCAACCAACGACCGGACGCCCTCGCTGCATCGAGCCTACCATGCCCGTCAAACCCAGTCCCCAAAGCCCTTCTGGGCTGAAAAAAGTCTTTTTTATGAGACCTATAACAATTCCATATAGCTTTTTATTCGCTCAATTGGCATACAGTGGTTCTACGCAATCTATGATGCTTTACATTTAACCGCATCAAGTCAGTCATGATTAAAATTTGTTGCAAATTCTTTGCTGTTTAGCATAAGGAGTAGATATGGATGCAAGTTTGATCATTTCTAATATTCTGAACCCACCAATCCTTTTTTTCTTTCTAGGGATGGTGGCTGTTTTCGTTAAATCCGATCTTGAAGTACCGGCTCCTTTTCCAAAGTTACTGTCACTTTATCTGCTATTTGCCATTGGCTTTAAGGGTGGAGTGGAACTCATTAAAAGTGGCGTTACTCAGGAAGTGGTCTTTACCCTCCTGGCAGCCATTTTGATGGCGTGTTTTGTGCCGATTTATACGTTTTTCATTCTTCGGCTCAAGCTCGATACCTACGATGCCGCCGCCATCGCCGCAACCTATGGCTCCATCAGTGCCGTCACTTTCATCACCGCCGGAGCCTTCTTAAGCGAATTGGGGATTGAGTATGATGGATATATGGTTGCAGCTCTAGCGCTCATGGAATCACCGGCAATTATCGTCGGGCTGATTCTCGTCAATCTGTTCACAGCCGACCAGGGAGAGCGGGACTTTTCCTGGCCCGAAGTGCTGCGAGATGCCTTCCTCAATAGCTCGGTATTTCTGCTAGTTGGCAGCCTGATCATCGGAGTCCTAACCGGAGAACACGGCTGGAAAGTTTTGGAACCCTTTACTCAAGGGCTATTCTACGGTGTCCTGACGTTCTTTTTGCTCGATATGGGACTGGTTGCTGCCAGAAGAATTAAGGACTTGCAAAAAACCGGCACATTCCTCATCTCTTTTGCGATCCTGATCCCAATCCTCAATGCAGTCATTGGGATTTTCATTGCAAAATTTATCGGAATGCCCAAGGGAGACGCCCTCTTATTTGCAGTGTTGAGTGCAAGTGCTTCTTATATCGCCGTTCCCGCTGCCATGCGCTTAACAGTTCCGGAAGCAAACCCCAGCCTGTACGTTTCTACGGCTCTGGCTGTAACGTTTCCTTTCAATATCATTGTGGGAATTCCTGTTTATCTGTACGCAATTGATATGTTCTGGAGGTAAAATCGTGCATTCTGTTAAACGAATAGAAATCGTTGCGAATTCATTTGAACTTGGCAAGATTTTGGATGCCTTAAAACAGCCTGATGTAACGGGTTATCTGGTGATCCGAAACGTCGCTGGGCAGGGGTTTAGACAAGGCTACGAAGATTTAGACATGACCATGCTGGATAATGTCTGTATCATCGCGTTCTGCGCCCCAGAAAAAATCAAGCCGGTTGTGGCACTGATTCGACCCATTCTCAACAAGTTTGGCGGCACCTGTTACATTTCCGATGCGATAGAAATTCGCTCGACCCAATGCGTTGCCTCACTGTAAGATAATAAAATTCTGTCTCTGGCAAGATCTGAATAAATTAACAAAAAAAGCTTCAGTCAAAGCCAGAGGCAGTCTTGTCTCACAGTTTCAACTTTTAATTTTTCATCTGCAAACTTTACTTCTCTTCAATAGCCATGAATGAAAACAATGGGTTGATGGGGCGTCGCAATTTCTTGAATTTAACCGGCAAGGGTGGAATCGCGCTGATGGCTGCTGTTGCCGGCAGTGCATTCTGGAACTTGCAATCAGACCGGGCGAACGCTGCTGTACTTGAGTCTACCAGTCCGGATGCTGCCCTAAAACGGTTAATGGACGGCAATCAACGATTTGTCCAAGAAAAGGGTACGCATCCCGATCAATCGCCGGCACGAATTAAAGAAATTGCCCAAGGACAACACCCCTTTGCAACGCTGCTAACTTGTGCAGATTCACGAGTTTCTCCAGAAATTTTGTTTGATGAAGGACTCGGTGACTTATTTGATATCCGCGTTGCCGGTAATATCGTGACTCCAGAGGTGCTGGGTAGTCTGGAATACGCTGTAGCAATGCTTGGCACGCCTCTGATTATGGTTTTAGGTCATGAACGCTGCGGGGCTGTCACTGCCGCTGTAGAGGGGGAACCGCTTCCAGGTCAGATCGGTTCTTTTGTTAAGGCGATTAAACCTGCTCTCGCCAAGATAAAAGATCAAGCCGGTGATCCGGTTGATAACGCCGTGACTGCCAATGTTCATTATCAAATTGAGAAATTGAAACATAATTCACCGATCATCTCTCAACGATTGCTAGATGAAAAACTCAAAATCGTTGGAGGCCGGTATGATTTGGACACGGGAGAAGTCACTTTAATTTAGGCACAGAAGAGTGATCGCTTCTGTTGCAATCATTGCTACTTCCCCTTAATTTGGAAGTTGTTAGTAGTAGGGCGATCCTCCTCATTTTTCGCGCAGAATCACCGATGATTCCATCAGTGTATCCCTCCATGCCGGCAGCGCGAGCGCTACTTGAGGTTAAGATAAAACTAGGGTTTGTTCGCGTCATTTCAGCACTGTTTGAGTAAAGCGCTGATAGGAATTGGATGGATTTCCAAATGAGAATTGCTGAGTGTAATTCCCCAGCCTCCTATCCCTCACAACAATCCTCGATAATGAATAAAAACCAAAATAGCCGCCCAAGAACCCAACGCAACTTTTATTGCCACCAAAATATTGAGTAAGGGGATAACTCCGCCGCTGAAAAGTGTGCCTAATTCTCCGTGCGGTAATTCTAAGCCGGCTAGAGTGATCACCGACAGGACAATGAAAATAAGAACTGAAATCTTTTCCCATGTAGCAGCGTGCCAGCGCTTATAAATCTCCTGCATCCACTCGGTTGATGAGGTAATCGCAACAAGGCCGATTGCCGTTCCACCCGCCACGCCGGCTGCAAAACCACCGCCGGGACTCAAATGCCCCCGAATCGCCAGTTCGATACCCACCAACGCGGCAATGGTTGCTCCCAGACGCGCCATAACAATCGATGGTTGATCGGTGAACTGATAGATCGTGCAGAACGGTCTTTCATCAGCTAGCAGAAACTTTGCACCCATTACCGCGATCGTAAATACCACCACTTCAAAGATCGTGTCATACAGCCGATTCCTGAGAATGACAGCCGTAACTGCATTAGGTACTCCACTCTCATGTACAAGCGTTTGGACAATCGAGAGCGATAAGTCCGGTGCCGGATTGGGCATGACCAGGAATTTGACAAACAGCGCTATCCCCGCAGCAATGTAAACCCATTTCATAGATGTTTCTCCCCTGAATCCGGTGCATTTACATAGGTTAGGCTTGTCGCCGGTGACGAAAGTTCGGTTCGCATGATGTCATAGAGGCGTTGAACCCTAGTTGTGGTGTGATAGGGTTGCTGTTCGTCCTCACTCGCTACGAGGTCTTGATTGTCGTAGTCTCGTATAGCGCAGGTTGCATGGACTTCTTTGTCCATCAGCGCTCGGTGCAAGGCTTGCATATTCGTGTACGGGACTACCTCAAGACGCATATAATGTTTGCCAAAAATTGTTCGTAAGTCATCCATTAGTTGCCCAAAATGGGACTCGTCATCTGTCTTGATTGCCTTTGGCACTGCGCTTTGCCCAATCGCCCCATCTTCGAGTACACCAAGACGCATCACCAGCGATGAACGCACCGCGATCGCATAAAGCGTAATCGCCAGGAGAGTACCCATCAAAGCTTGCGTCAAAGCAACATCCGCCGCCCCCAAAACCGCAAATACCAATGTTGCTACCGCTCCCTGTATTCCCTGGATTACCAGGGCATGGTATGGATTGGTCTGAAGTAGCAGCATGAGCGCGGACAACGGCATCAGGGCGGTTATGACATAGATATAGCTATCATTCATGATTGATTCCCTCCACTGCTGGAACAGTAGGCCAACACATACCCGATCACTGTATTCCAGATTGCCAAGGTGATGATGCCAAGGATGAGCAGCGGCCATTCGCTAGGTACTTTCGGCAGGAGCAGTCCAACAATGATGAGCATCGAGCCGAGGGTATCTGCAACCGAAAGAGTATGCAGCTTGAATAATACCGAGCGATCGCCGATTAGGGGGAAGGTTCCCCAAAACCAGAAGAAAATTCCTATACCGATGCAGGTGTAACTAAGTGCGGTGATCATACTTCATTCAGGCGTTTAAGGATTTGTGCCAACAACATTAATCCGGCATTACCCACACTCAGGATGATGACTCCTACAACACCGAGCATCCAATCATCCCGTAAGACCGATACAACCAGGAGTATGATTGATGCTTTGGTAGCGACACTGGCAAATGCCAACATTTTTTGCCAAATATCATCATCCTGCCAAGCCTCGTACATGGGTATGAGCAGAGCCAGAATCATCGCAATCAGTGCCAAGTTCATGCTTTTCTCCTCCTTCGTACCCAGTGGACTTCGTACCAGCCATTTTCGTGGTACTTCAAGACAATGGTCTTGGGCGTAAACGTGATTAGAAAGATATCCAGGAAGATGAGTCCAGGTGTGCGTTGTGGTTTGACTTGTTCCATCGTCACATCTTCGTGATTATGGGGACGGACGATCATTTCAAAGGCTTCCATATATGCCTGCGGAATCGCCACCAGAGTTTCCCACAGCGCCCGCAGCCAATCATTTAATGCTTCCGGGGTTTTGGGGCGTCCCGGTAATAAGAGTGCGATGCTGACACCGATGATGATATTTGCCACACTCAGATTGGCGGTGAGCAAAAACCAGATGGCTAGTCGCAATATCAGATTCAAATGTCCAATCATGCCATCACCATCCAGAAGAGCAGGAGCAACATTAGACTCATTCCACCGATCAGATGCTCAAATTGCTCCACAACACGGGGCAGCTTGAGTAGGGATCGTTTAAAAATCAAAAGATACGCCAACCAGCCAAGGCCGATAGTTGCCAGTGGTTTCACAATATTGGCAAGGCTATACGCCTCGTAATACACAATGTTTGCCGCAAACAGGCCACCGAGCAGCAGGATTGTCGCCGGCCAGAAACCGGGCTTTACTACGTCCTCGCCGGCAGCTTTATGCGGCAAGAATATGAATTTGGCAAACGAGATGGCTGTTCCCAAAGCCGCAACGTTCATGGCGATCGCTTGCCAAGGCAGTAAATTTTTCGTCGTCAACACCTTTGCCCCAAAGCCAGACAATAAGGGAAAGCCTGAGATTGAGAAGCTGGCGATGACCAGAGCAATCCAGACGGTTGTATTGATGGGCTTGTGTTGCAACTCCTTGAAGTTGCGGCTCGGTAAAGCACCTGCAATCAGGAAGAGTGCCGATTTGACCAGTCCGTGAGTCAGTGCATAAAAGCCACCTACGACTGGGGCAGCGAGGATAAAGCCTAACTGCGAAACCGTATGAAACGCCAGCATCCGCTTGGTATCTTTTTCAAAGACGGCATAGCCTACTCCCAGCAACGCTGTCCCGACTCCGAAGATCCGAATCAGCGGATCGACCTCCTCCACCATCAGCGCACAACGCACTAGCGGATAAACACCGGCTTTTACCACAACTCCCGACAGCATCGCTGACACCGGCGTTTCCGATTCCGAGTGGGTCAACGGTAACCACAATCCTGATACAAAGATTCCCCCCTTAACCAAGAGTCCCAGAAAGATCAGGGCCAGCGCCTCCGGTGGTGCCCCGCGCAAACTTGCAAAACTAAACGAATGATTGGTCTGATAGGCTAGCGCCGCGCCCACCAGATAAAACAGCATTGCCGTGTTGCTGATAAACAGATAGCGCAAGGCAACCCAAATCGAGCGATCGGTGCGGGGATAGGCAATCAAGAGAAACGCAGCAATCCCGCTGACCTCTAGCGCCACGTATAAACTGATAAAGTCCGCACAGGCGAATGCGGCATTGATGCTGCCATGCAAAATGATGGCTTGTGCATAGAAAAAAGCTGTTTTATCGCTGTGCCAACAGTAGAGGATGACTGCGGCTGTTACTAGCGCATTGGTCAATATAAAGTAGCCGCTTAACTGATCGACAATTAATGTGACGCCGAAATGATCTAGTAACTCTAGTGTCAGGCGTGACTGTTCGGCAAATAGCTGCAAGGCATATCCAGCCGAAACAAATGCCGTGAACAGTGCGAGGTATCGGTCAACTTTGGGGAGCAGATAAATGGTGAACCCCAAAAGAAACGGGAGTGCAATCCATGCGATGGTAATGGTAGTCATGGCGTATTGCTCTTCTCAATCTCGTTGGTTTCCAGGGTGGGATTATCCCGCGCCAACTTCATGACACCGACCAGCATTAAGCACTGAATCGAAAAGCCAATCACAATCCCCGTCAATATGACTGCCTGGGGAACCGGATCGGCGTAAGCCCCATTTGCCGCGTCTGAAATAATGGGCGTGAATAAACCATCTCGTGATGCAACCAGCACGTAATAGGCGATAACCCCGGTACTCATAACATCCATAGAGATGATCTTCATAACGAGGTTCTTTTTAAGGATGATGCCGAAAAATCCGCAGAATATTGTTGCGAAGACAAATGCTTCTAACACGGGAATTGCCTATGAGTAAATACCTGAAAAATGGTGCTAAAACATATATAGCACTGTTTAATGGTGCTAGGGCGTATCAACACTATTGAAAAGTGCCAAGGGAAACGATAGACTCATACCATACCAAGCCGTTGGTTTGAGCTTGAGATCGGGTAGGATGAAACACGCAATAGCCGGAAAAGAGAACCGATTGACAAATCAATGCTTAACCTCAGCCCTGACTCGCCCACCGATATAGTCAATCTTTTGGATTTATCAGCACCGTTTGAATTAGTTGGCCGGCAAGCGCAATTCCAGCGAATTACCCAAGTTTTAGCCCGTGATGGCGACCTGCTAATTGTGGGAGTGCCGGGAAGCGGAAGGCGGACTCTGGTGCGGCGGGCGGCTCAGGAAGTTAGCGCTAAAATTCTGGAGGTTGACTGTATCCGAGTTACCGATGCTCAGCGCTTTGTGCAACTGCTGTGCGAGAGCATAGAGCAGGCTTTTCAAAGTGCAAATGCTCAAGCGCTAATAGCAGAGTGGATTGAACGCAAGGCATCTGAATTATTTGTCCTGAAAGATGAAGGAAATGGCACTCAGCGGCTGAAACCCTTTCGTGTAGAAGATCAACAGCAACAATGGAGAGCATTTGAGCGCTTACTCCCTCTCCTGCAAAGTTTAGCCGAATCTTCCGGCGAACGAGTGGTGCTGATTTTGGAAAGCTTTCCCCATATCCGCTCTTGGGATCGCAATGGGGTGTGGGAAAAATTTTTGCGGAAAGAGATTGAGCGTCAGACTCAGGTGAGTTATGTACTGGTGGCAACGATCGCAGAAACCTGCATTCATCCCGATGAACTGGGCAATAATTTGGAAATCGTGCAGCTGGCTCCCTTAGCTAATGATGTGGTTGCTGCTTGGGTTCAGGAAGTCTTGCATACTGAAGCGCTGAGGTTCGATCCGCGATCGCTTGCGCTGGAACTCTTTGTCAATGCGGTGCAGGGACACTTAGGCGATGCTTCGGCACTGGTGCGACGCCTCAAGTCGGTACGAGTGTCTGACGGGCTAATTCGCGATTGGCACGTCCAGCAGGCTATCCAAGAATTACTAGCCGACTTATCAATGGTCTTCGAGTCATTACTGATGCTGCTGCCAGCCAATCAGGCGCATCTGTTGGAGTCTTTGGCGTTAGACCCTACCGACAAGCCACAAAGTCGAGATTACATTCACAAGCATTACTTGTCCAGAGGGGGCAGTCTCCAAGGCGCAATCGCGGGATTGCAGCACAAAGGCTTGATTTATGGTTCTGAACAAGGCTACCGACTTGCTTTGCCTCTCTTTGCTTTGTGGCTTCGCCAGCGCTTGAGTTAAAGAAGGCAGAGGGGATAAGGGATATCAAGGTATTGATTGTTACCCTACCAAGAGCCGAATTATCCTAATTCTGTAAGCGGTAGAATATTGGGAAAATGAATTAACAGGCCGGTGATTAGCCTTCTCAAGTTTTCTTGTCAGGTTGCTGCTTTTGCAAGGGAATTTCAATCACGAATTCTGTTCCCTTTCCCGGCCTTGAATGACATTTAAGCAGCCCGTTATGAGCTTCTGTAACAATTTGATAGGTAATTGACATTCCCATTCCTGTCCCTTTGCCGGCAGGTTTGGTCGTAAAAAATGGTTCAAAAATTCGTTGTTTGACCTGTTCCGGGATTCCTGGCCCATTATCAGCAATTTTAATCGCAACTCGATGATCGCTCGTAATTTCGGTACTGATGCAAATTTCACTAGAAGTTGTTGCATCAGTGTAGGTTATGGCATTCAGGACTGCCGATGCCGGTTTACCTGGCTCAAAGCCATATTTTTAATTTCTAATTTTTCTTAGGAATCACATTTCTCATGCCGCTTTTAGCACCGCCGGCATCCCCTGGGTAACGAGGGATAATATGAATATTCGCGTGCATCATTGTCTGGCCGGCAGCTCGATTAATGTTCATTCCCACGTTAAAGCCGGCAGGATGAAATTGCTCAGTTAAAATTTCTTGGACTTTGTTAACCATAAACCAGCAAGCCGATTGCTCTTTAAATGGCAGTTCAAAATAATTGGCAATATGTCTTTTTGGTACAACTAAGACATGACCCTTACTCACAGGATAACCATCCAACATGGCATAAGCTGTGGCTGATTCCGTTACCAGCGTTAAACTTTTATAGGGATTACAGAATATGCACTTATTCTCTGAGTTTCTTTGATAGTTATAATGAATGTATTCGTAGATTTCACAATACTCATCTGAATGAATTGATTTAAAAGGAAGTTTAACGATGCACTGATATGTCTGCTTTTTATGAATATAATGTTCTCGAAAACCTTCTTTTTTTAAATCTCTTCTCACTGCGTAATAAGCTTTGCCTCCCGGCTTCAATAAATGTGACACTTCCATGAGAACGTTCGCTTGTTCTTCAGGAAACAAAACGTTTAGCACATAAAAACAAATGATTGTGTCAAATTTGTCAATAGGGTGTTTGGGAAAATAATAAGGATCGTAGCCGGTAATATCAAAGCCTTTTTGTTGCAATAACTTCACGTCATTACCGAAGCCACAACCAAAATCTAGAACTTTACCTTGTATTAGATTTTTATCCAATAATAACTGTGCAGGAAATGACAGATTAATTCTTTCGATTGCCGTGAGGTGGCTAAATTGATTTTTTAGCTTTTTCATGGAACCATAAATCTGTCTCGATTAGACAGAATTTGAGGGTGCACCGTTCAAACCGCCCAATCAGCAGCATAACAAATCGCTGCACCCAACCGCTTAAAAGTTGTCTGTTGAGTTTTGAAAGGTTATCCACCGGCACGCAACGTCACACTTAGCCGGCTGTAGTTCTTGGTGAGGGCGTAGCGAAAGATTATCTGTTGCTGTTCAGGGTTTAGAGCTACCATCAACTGATAAATTGATGCCATTCAGTATCTTGAGAAGTTGGTGTCAAAATACTTTTAAGCCTTTTATCGAATAAACCTATTGAGTTCCTTAACCAGTCGATGTACTGTTGTTGATGGGTTATCTTTCTCTGGATTATGAGGATCATACTGTTCAAGAAGTTTTTCAGCATTCTTGATCGCAGTCGTCTGTTTGTCGAGCAAGTCATCATACATACGCGGACTATTTTTCTGATAGTTTTTACCAAGCAGAGAGGTCAGCTTTTGAGAATAGTCACTTCTGGAAATTCCACTGTTGAGGGGCTGGAAATGTAGGACATACCATAATTCAAAAGCTTCATTAGAATAAGCTACTGCAAAGCCTTGACTTTCAGCATTGGAAATAGCATTATTGAAATCTTGCTTAGTCCAAGAGTCACGGTCAAACACGCACCAAACCTGATCATACTCTTCCTTATCATTCAAGTCCTTAGCTGTCTTAATCAAGTTACTCGGATTCTTTCCTAAACCCTGTATTTCTATTTTCACTGTAGGTACACGAAAACCTCTAAAGTAATTGGGTTCTGTTTCCACTCCCTCACACACAATGAGAAATCTCTGCTTAATTTCTCTAATATTAACTTTCCTAAGCGAATACCCCCTAGAGTTATCTCTCTGCTTAGACATGAGAATCCGCCCAGTAATTCAGATTTCCAATATAGGGAATCGCACCGTACCTACCTTTTATATATTCACTCTCAAATGAAGCATCATTGCGTACCTTATATTCTGCTAATGAGTATAAGTCTGTTGCACCATATCTATTTTTTTCCGTAAACCATATCTGATCTCTACGAAAAAGTTTATTACTGAGCAAATTAGTATCATGAGTCATAAATATTAACTGAGCATTATTAGGGTTTGTCTCATTTGAATTAAATAACTCAACAATCGCCAAACTGATCAAAGGATGAAGTCTTGCATCAAGCTCATCAACAATCAGAACTTCGCCCTTCTTGATTACAGTGAATAGGGGGCCGGCTAAAGCAAAAACTTTGCGTGTCCCTTCAGATTCATGGCTATGAAAATCAAGTTTCTCGATTGATTTATAATTGCCATCTTTATCAAATTTCCTATGTATAGTCCTAATTGAAGTTGCTTTACCTTCTATAGCAGCTTTAAGAATTAGTTTTTTAATTTCTTCAGGCATTTCATCAGGCAGCAAATCAGCCGTCAAGTCTTCCTGGTTAACCTGTATTTCATCAATCCCTAAATCTAAGTTTTTAACTATTTGAAGAATCTCGTTTTTATTTTTATTATTGATTAAACAATTAATTGTATAGTTTAAATACGCTTCATCATTTGATCCAGAGATAATATTTAGCTTTTCAGTTACCCATTCTAAAATATTTTCTGCAATTTTAACATTAAACTGAGCAGAAACAGACAAAAATAGTGCATTGTTTCTTGTTCTGTGCTGAAGGCCCTCAGCTTTATAACTCTTAGATATTTTGAACCTATCAAGTTCACGATAAAATAGTTGGGTTTCTCTTATGTTGGGTACATAAAACAGCCATTCTGAAACAATTCTTTCTCGATTTGCCTCAAATCCATATCTATACTTTCGACCATCCATTAAAAATACCAGCTGGAAGCAGGATGGTTCCTCCTCGGTTTCTGTACTAAGTCTGAAAGGCTCCACCCCTATTTCATCTGTACTCTGGGTTTCTTTAGATGAATTAACCATGAACCATTTCATAAAGCTCAAGGCTTTGGCAAGGTTGCTTTTACCACTAGCATTCGCTCCATATATGGCAGCGCTTTTGAGCAACTTCAAATCGTTGTCTACTGCGAAAACATTGTTGTCATCAAGCTGCTTATCTTTTGCATGAATATTCGCAGCCACCATACTAAAGGTGACTTCCTCCTTAAAAGATCTGTAGTTGCTAACACTAAACTCAATAAGCATGACTCTTGCTTCGCATTAAACGCAATATGTGTGAATAAATCACATATTTATGTAATAAGGATAACAGTCATTGGAAAAAAGCGCTAGAGGAGAAGAATGTTTTACTTTGTGCATAGGTACTGATGGCAACCTAACCAGCACAATTAAAAGTTAGCCGACTGTAGTTTTCGATGCCGGCAACACCTGAAGATTGTCAGATCCAGAAAGGGAAGCCGGCATTACGCAAAAACTCCTTTGGGTAGGAGTACACCCCTCTTCGCAAGAGGTTTACCCACCCAAAGGAGAAAACAGATAGCTAATGATTTAAATTGTTATTGGCTGAGGATTGTTTTGTTGGTTTTGTTGCAACATAGCCGGATCAAGCTCAATGGTCAACGCCTGAGCAACACGCTGACCGTAATCGGCATCAGCCCGGAAGAAGTGGCACAGTTGCCGCATTTGGATATCTTGCCGTGCGCCGCTCAGTGCACCGGCGATCGCTTGTGCTGTGCGGTTCTTCTCGTCTTCAGAGAAGATGCGCCAGAGATTGCCGGCTTGAGTATAGTCATCTTGATCGCGGGAATCATAGCGATCTGCGACTACATCCCCTAAACTCAATCCGGGTTCCTTGTAATCAGGGGCTTCTTTGGGAGCACTGTCATAAGTGTTGGGATAGTAATTAGGGCTGCTGCCGCCGTAGCCGGTGGACATCGCACCGTCCCGTTGGTAGTGCATCACCGGACAGCGAGGCTGATTAACCGGCAACTGCTGATAGTTCGTACCAATGCGATAGCGCTGAGCATCCGGATAGGACATCAATCGCGCCTGCAACACTTTATCAGGGCTAGGGCCAATACCGGGCACAAACACGGAGGGGCTAAACGCCGCTTGCTCTACTTCAGCGTGGTAGTTTTGGGGATTGCGGTTTAACTCCAGAACCCCAATTTCGATGAGCGGAAAGTCACTGTGGGGCCACACTTTCGTCAAGTCAAACGGGTTCCACTGGAAGGTGTTAGCCTGCTCTTCGGTCATGACTTGGACTTTAACTGTCCAGCTAGGAAACTCACCCCGTGCGATCGCTTCAAACAGATCGCGCTGATGAGATTCACGGTCAATCCCAATGAGATTAGCAGATTCTTCGCCGGTCATATTCTTGATGCCCTGACGAGTCTTGAAGTGGAACTTGCACCAGAAGCGCTCACCCTCGGCATTCACAAAGGAGAAGGTGTGGCTGCCATAGCCATTCATGTGGCGGTAGCTGGCCGGCAGTCCCCGATCACTAAACAAAATTGTAATTTGGTGCAGCGACTCAGGATTGAGCGACCAGAAATCCCACTGCATATTCGCATCCCGCAGGTTGGTTTGGCGCTCTCTTCCTTCAAGTTTACAATTACATATACTGCTTTATACGAATTGCCTGATAAATCCTCATTAATCTCTAATAGTTACTTACAGCAAATTCGGAGCTTATGAGGTACAGTAGCAGCAATGTGTAAACCAATTTTTGAGATGTTCGGGATTCATTAATTGAAGTGCTATTTTAATTAAACCATCAACTCCAGACGCGGTGACAGGGGAAAATTGTTTAAGGAACGCTTTTAATTGTGACCACCAATGTTCAATAGGATTAAACTCAGGAGAATACGGAGACATATACAGAATACTTGCACCAACTGATTCAATCAAAGGTTGGATTTCTTTAACTTTATGTGCAGGTAGATTGTCCATGACACCGACTGCACCTACCCATAATTGTGGAAGGAGAAAATGTTCGATGAAAACTTTGTAGACATCCCCATTCATTGAGCCGTCTAGGGTCATGACTGCCAAAACCTTCTTTAAGCTGATTGCCCCAATCACACTCACTTTCGCGCCTCGGTAATAAGGCTTAAAGTCATAGACTCTGCTACCGCGATTGCTTCTGCCATGAGTTCGGGCCAGACCTAGTAAAATCCCCATTTCGTCAATAAAGATTAGGTCTTCTGGATCAATGTGTTTGACCTTTTCCCAATACTCTATCCTCCGCTTTTGGACTGCCTCTGTCTTCGCTTGGCTACTGCGTAACGTTTTTTTTTCTCTTTAGTTGTTGTTTTTGTAATGCACAGCACATCACACTGGCACAGACCCAAACGTTATATTGCTCTCCAAAATACTCGCAGTATTCTGCTAGAGTTGCGTCGGGATGGCTTTGAACCATTGCCGCTAATTCGCTACCGTACCCATCTAATTTACCCCTCATTGCACCGCCTTGCTTTTTGGGTTCTAGATGACCTTGAGTTTTCTTAAGTTGGAGAAGCTTTTGTACATAGCTTTTCGCTACACCAAATTGAATGGCTACTTTTCTAACCGACGTGTCGCCTCTGTTGTAAGCATTGACTATTTTTTCTCGCAAATCAACTGAGTACGGTTTCATTGTGATTCTTAATACCTTTAATGTTTCATTGAGTGTACCTCATATCTCTCAAAAGCGCTGTATTAACATTCTGTATTGCTGAAAATAAAGAGATAAAATCTTTAGAAAGAAGTTGTGGGATGTCGTCAACAACCTTCAACAATATCTCTCGTTTGAGTTTATCTTCTTTTTGAAAGCGTTTTAGTTCAGGAAAAGTCTCTTTTATAGTGTTTTCTAACTGATGTCCGTTAATTTGGAGGAACCATACTGGCAAGTTAATCGACTGTCCACTAATATACTCACACGTCTGTTTTTCTTCTTCAGTTTGTGGGGGAGCATAAGTTGTTCTAACCTTATCCACTATGAAGTCAGCTACTAGCTGAAGCCGACTGTTGTCAAAATGAGCCACATGAATATATGTCTCATTTTCACTCAAACCGACTTCAGAGCGTTTAATCCACTTCTCTCGAAGTAAGAAAGCTGTTAAAATAAGTGGATCGAAAATATAGTTTTCAATGCTATAACGATTTTCTTTTCCAAGGACTCTTACCCGGTTGTTTCCCTGATTCTTTAAATCCCAATCAATAATCCCATAAACGGTTTTATTGCCCCCTTCATATAGTCGATTAACGACCTCTTTCACTTGCTCGCAATTTCCTTTTCCTGCTACTCCAGATGAAATGAAGTTCAGCGAAATTCCTGGTATTAGCTTATCCTTTAATTTTTCGTAAATGCGTTCATAAAACTGAACATCATATTGACTTTCAACAAAGACCTGGCGACGATTTTCGTAATCGATGCTCAGGGTAGGAACTCCAGTTGTTAAAAGAGCTAATGCTTTATCTTTTGTTGTCTTTTGCAACCGCTGTTGATCAGTTTTTTGCATAGCATACAGCGAGTTTTCTGGCGCTAAGGCAACCGTTGATGGTGAATGTGTTGTTAGTATTACTTTAATTGCATGACGATTGATCAGTACCTCTTGGATTGTACGTAAGAGTGACTGAGTCATTGAAGGATGAAGAGGAGCATCAATTTCATCGAAAAGTAAAACTTCTGGATAATCTACAAGCTGACGACGATCCTCTGCGTAGTAAAGACATAGTGCGAAGGACATTAAAATTCGTTCTCCCGAGGATAAATCGGCAAACTTTACTTGGGTTCCTCTTACTTGATCAGTCAGAATTGGTTCATAAGGACGATCGTCATATTGAGGCGGTTGATTGATTCGGAAATCTAAATTCGCGGTCTCAAGAATACTATTTACAAAAACCCAGGGTGGTTCTCCATGTCTTACTAAAAATTCTTCATTTGTCAAAAAACTGACAGGTTCACCTTCTGAATTTGCCAAAGCTTTGAGCCGATTATTTAGCCAATTGTTCTGATACTCCACGAAGAGCCTGCCGAAAGACTGTTGGAACATATCAACGGATAGCCAAATCTTAGGAAAATTTTCATAAAAGTCATCCTCCTCAAAAGCAATGAGAGGAATGCTGAGATTCTCTTGCAGTTGATTAATCAATGGTTGACGACCTGGAGTATTTTGTATAAATCTGGAAATTACATTTTGAGTTGCACTAGAAGCTGCGTTTTGAATTGCTTGAATAATTTGCTTTGCTTGCTCTGGATTACTCCCTGTTGCTATTAAGTCTTCTTGCTTCATACTGATAAGCTGGCGAGTATTCATGTTCATAAGATCAAGCCGATTCCACTGTCGCAGCATATCCAGAATCTCAGGACGATATTCCTTGATGTGCCCAGAAAGCTCCTGCCAAAGTCCATACTTTTCTTGAGTTCTCTGATAAAGGGAAAAAGCTCCACTATCTTGCGGAACAAGATTCGTCCAATTGTATAAACGAATTGGTCGTGTCTGGTTGTTTAAAGCGATATTGTCAATCTGAATCGAGCCATTTTCAATGGCTTCTATTAGATGAGTCTTTCCTGCACCATTAACGCCGGTAAGGATTATAAAATCAGCTAGTTCAGTTTCTGGGAAAGAAGTAA
The DNA here is from genome assembly GCF_014695715.1 of Microcoleus sp. FACHB-68. NCBI lineage: Bacteria > Bacillati > Cyanobacteriota > Cyanophyceae > Oscillatoriales > Microcoleaceae > Microcoleus > Microcoleus sp. FACHB-68. The sequence continues at coordinate 7,787 of NZ_JACJOT010000001.1, read as the reverse complement.
TTGATTTATAGGGTCTAACAAAGGTGAGTTTCATTCATCTAGGATGGATAAGTCAAAAGCATAGCTCGTATAATACAAATATACTACATTTTAAATAAGTCAACATCCATATATGATATTTGGTTTTCCTTTCCCAGGAATAATGCATCTACAACCACTATTGAAACTGAGACAGCAACCACGCACTTACTTTACCATGATTCATTTGCCGGCTCAGTCGAAAAGCTTCTTCTAAAACTGCAATTTCTAACCCGGCAAGCACCAGAGATTGCTCAATTCTGCGACTGCCTCGATTTTGAATCTCAAAGGCGATTACCTGAACATTTTGCACATCAATAATCCAATACTCACGAACTCCAAGTGATTCGTAAAGTAAACGTTTCTCCCCTTTGTCATCAGCAAGAGAAGAATAAGCAACTTCAATCACTAAATCTGGGGTTGGGTAAGTATCCAGATCGATAATGGTAGCTTCCCAAGGTACAATCTCTGCATTGTCACCCAGATAAAACGAGACATCCGGTTGCGCTTCCTCACTGCCGGCTTTGCGGTAAGTACAGTTATCGTGTCCGTCCAAGTCGATGCCCCGAATACTTGCAAACAGAGCAATCGCCGCAATCACAATGAAATGATCGCGGGAATGGGGATTACCAACTGGAGACCTTTCCAACCTCATGCGTCCGTTATAGTAATAGCCTCTAGCTTTTTCATAGGCAGGATCGCTGAGTGCCAGAAGGTATTCATCCCAAGTGGCATTCACCCAAGTATCGGTTTGTAATGTAGCTTGTAGCCGGCTCATCATCGCACCTCCGCTACGGATAGCTGATATTGTAACTTGACCGCAAACACAACAACGGATTGGGGAACTCAATCAAGTAAAATTATCCCCAATCCGACAATGGTATTTTCTGTTAACTGGAAGCCGGGTTTTATTACATTTCTTCCAGTTCTTTACCCTTCGTTTCTTTAATGAAAAACAGAACAAAGAACAGGGAAATTGCGGCAGCAGTCGTATACAAACCATAGGCAAAACCCAATCCCACATCCTTGAGGGGCGGAAAGCTAGTAGAGACGGCAAAGTTGGCAATCCACTGGGCAGTAGCAGCGACTGATAGGGCAGCGCCGCGAATTCTATTGTTAAACATTTCGCCCAACATCACCCAAACCACGGGGCCCCAAGAGAAGCCAAAGCAAAAGACATAGAGGTTAGCAGCTAGCAGGGCAACGATGCCGGCATTTCCGGTTAAGGCAGGGTTGCCGGCAGCGTCTAGTGTCGCACTGCCAAAGACTGTCGCGAGTGTTCCTAGGGTAAGCGTCATGCCAATCGAACCCAGGATCAGCAGCGGTTTGCGTCCAAACTTGTCTACAAAAGCGATTGCTATGAGCGTGGTTACAATATTGGTGATACTGGTAATTACAGTAATCCAGAGGGAATTTTGCTCGGAAAAACCCACCGCTTGCCACAGCACACTGCTGTAGTAGAAAATCACGTTAATGCCCACCAGCTGTTGAAAGACGGATAGCCCAGTCCCGATCCAGACAATTGACAGAAGGCCATGCCGGCCTACAAGATCGGACAGTTGGGGCTTGCGTTCCCGCAAGACTGTCTGCCGGATCTCCACAATTTTAGCCTGAACATCCCCGCCTAGAACTCGTGCTAAAACAGCTCCAGCTTCCGATTCCCGTCCTTGTGCTACTAAATAGCGGGGTGATTCTGGAATCATCAGCGCCCCGATCCCGTAGAGGATGGCTGGTGGCACCTCAGTCCAGAACATCCAACGCCAAGCCGGCACTCCAAACCAAAAAGGGGCATCCGCAGAACCGGCACCCACGGCGATGAAGTAATCGCACAGCAAGGCGACAAAGATGCCGGTAACGATCGCCAACTGCTGGAGAGAACCCAGCCGTCCGCGCAGATGTGCTGGTGAGACTTCAGCAATGTAGGCGGGGGCGATCACGCTGGCAGCACCGACCGCTAACCCGCCCACCAATCGCCAAAACATGAAATCCCAAATACCAAAGGCAATCCCGGAACCGATGGCGCTGAGCAAAAACAGGCCGGCGGCGACGATCATCGTTTTGACCCGCCCGTAGCGATCAGCGAGTTGGCCGGCGAAAAAAGCTCCCGCAGCTGAACCCAGTAATGCCGAGGAAACTGCCAATCCTACTTCCACACTACTAGCCTGAAAAGCTCTTCCCAAAGCCCCTACCGCGCCATTAATCACAGCAGTATCAAAACCAAATAAAAAGCCGCCTATAGCGGCCACCAGTGCCAGCATTAACACATAGGATGTGCTGGCATTATGAATAACTGGTTCGTTATCAATCCTCATTGGTTCATTTTCCTATCAAATACACAGCTAAATTGATGTCGGTTCGCTCATCCATACGAACCTTGAGATAAAAAGCCGGCCAAGGAATAGTAAGCAACTGCTACAGGTAGTTTGCCATCCGAGAGACTGCTTCTCAACTTGGCCATTTCTACTTTTGTAAACGAGCGGGACAATGACCGGATTTGTCTGCTGTTCAGCTTCCCTGTCTAGCCCATGTTTAATGTGAGAGCTGGCATAAACCCGCTTATGAGAAGGATGTAAATTTATTTCTCACTACAGGAACATTCTTTCGCTCTAATGCCGGTGTTCGCATCAATCTTTAGGACTAAAGCAGTGGCGATGTAAGAAACTGTAATATTTAGTGAATAAACTTAACACTGTAGCTCCATACCAATTAAGACTGACTTATAATTTTGAATGAAGTAGCTCGGTTCTTCTGGAGTTCTGGTGATAAGTGGAGCTAATCAGAAAAGCAAGCTAATAACCGGGTAGGAAAATTGTCAAAGTTAACAAAGTCATAAGCCTGTCGTTTTATCAGCTTGAGCCGATTGTTACTTCCCTCCATAACTGCGCTAGTTGTGTGAGTTAAGAAGTAATTGCAGATTCCCTTTAAATGATTTTTGATAGTTTTTAAGACAATCCCATATACGGAATCGGCTTTTCCGAGCCATGTGAGCAGTTGTTCCTTGCCCTCTTCAACAGTATTACAAGTTTCAGAAATATTTCTAAATTCCTATTTTAATTTATAAGCGACCTTAAAACGCTTAGAATGCTGCAATATTCCGATGAGTTTGACTTGTTATTCGCCCAAATTCACACCATTTTTGATCAAAATAAATTTACTCCCTTTAATAGCCATCCCGGTTTATTAGCGGACGGTATTTAATTCTTCATTGACGAGTCTCATTACATGAAATCGGTCGAATACAAGCGAGGTATTGGGTAATCCTCCCCACATATCCACACTGACTTCATCAACCCGTTCTCGCACCTCTATCGGTTGCTGCTTCAAAACTTCAATAATCTCTTTCTGCTGGTGACTGTCGGTAACCTCCAAGAGTAGACCTGGCTCAATATTACAAACAACTGTTGCAAAATCTTGATGGCCTTTGCGCTTACTAATCTTATCTATACTAATACCAAATTTAGGTGAAGTTGCATAGAATAGAAAGAGATTCAAAAGGTGCTGATGATGGCGAGAAGTTTATTGTTGGAGATCAAAGAGAGCGCAGAATTTTTAGAAAAACAACTAAAACAGACTCGCACAGCAGCTCAAAGAGAACGAATACAAATATTGTGGTGGCTGAAAACCGGCCAAGTCCAACAACATAAAGAACTAGCCCACCGCATAGGACGAGATGGCTCGACAATCACGCGATGGTTACAAAAGTACAGACGGGGTGGATTATCAGAGTTGCTGGAGGTGAAAACCGCTCCCGGTCAAAAACCGCGCTTAACGTCAGAAGCGCTCACGGGACTAAAAGAACGTCTGGAAACCGGAGTGGGCTTCACTAGTTACGCAGAAATTGTGCAGTGGCTCAAAACAGAATATGACTTGCAATTGAGCTACGCCACAGTATACTCCTGGGTACATTACCGATTGAAAGCCAAATTAAAAGTGCCTCGGCCTTGTAGCGCCAAACAGGAAGTAGAGGCAGCTTTAGCGGTTTAAAAAAACATCGGATCGGCCCTATTAATGTTGCAAAAGTTATTTATTCAAGGTCAGCGACTACGATATTTGTGCCAAGATGAGAGCCGCTTGGGATTAAAAACAGAAACAGGAAAGTTAATTACGGCTTTTGGGGTGAAGCCAGTTGCACCTGTGTTATGGAAGCGGGAGAACTTTTGGTTGTACGGAGTAGTGGAACCATTAAGCGGTTGGCATTTGTGTCGTGAATATGCCCAGCTCAATAGAGAATATTTCCAAAAGTTTATTGATGCAGTAGCTGTTGAATTAGGCGAAGACATTGCCTTAATTCAGTTGGATCAATCAGGCGCTCATCTGAGCAATGAACTGCGATAGCCAGAAAATTTAATTGGGATCTGTCAACCGGCACATAGTCCAGAACTCAACCCGATTGAAAGAGTGTGGGAATTTATTAAGCAGCAACTTCAAGGTGAAGTTTTTACAACTATTGAACAATTACGGCAGCGTTTGCAACAATTCTTGGAAGAAATTACACCCGAACAAATCTGCTCACTGTCATCCTATAATTTCATTCTAGAAGCCTTATTCTATGCAGCTTCATATTAAATTGGTATAATTTCTTTGGTAATTCCCATCTCAAACCTCGCTTAAGATATTGCCACACTTGTTCTATGGGGTTTGATTCCGGTGTGTACGACGGCTGAAACATTATTTTAATGTTTTTCGGTATTTTCAGTTTTTTCGCTTTATGAAACCTTCTATTATCTAATTGAATAATCAACACGCTATCCGGAATTTTTTGGGCCACCCATTCTAAAAATATCTGAAAGCATTGACTATTCAAATGGGTAAACTCATAAAAGAAATGCTCTCCGGTTTCGGGTTCAACCACCCCATATATATACGTTGCTTGGAATTTCCATTGCACTTTTCCGTATGGTTTTACCCCCCGACAAGTAATTCTTCTGCCACTTATTGTTTTTAGTCCTATTCTCGTTTCATCTTGACAAAAAAATCGAATGTCTTTCCCTAACCCCATGACTGTTACTGCTATCACGCTCAGCATGGCTAGGTTGACTTCAAAGTTTTTTTAAAATCTTTTAATCTTTCTTCTGACTGTTCTGCGCTTTTTGGTCTGGCTATTTTTGGGGAGGCTTTGAGTCGATAATACACTAACTGATGCATTGTTTTATAATTCGCTTCTATCCCTAGCCTCTCCCTTAACCAGGAGCAAATTTCTCCATAACTCTCGAATCCGGTCGGGGACTGAAGTTTCTTCTCTAGTTCTTTTTCTGCCCACGCCGGTATTTTCCTCGGTCTTCCTGTCCCGACTTTTTTCTCTAAAAGCTTAATCAGTCCTCCTTGACGGTATTTAGTTAACCAATCTTGGACTGTGACTTGATTTCTCCCTACAAGTTCTGCGGCTTCTTTGATAGTTTTAGCTTTTTTTGTTTTGAGGATGTACAACAGTTGTAATCGTTCTTTTCCTGATCCTGTTTTTTCTTGGCTCAGTCGTTTTTTTAGCTCGCTTTCACTTTCTGTGATTTCTAGCTTATAAACTCCTGCCATTTTTTCCTCAAACTCTACTCAAGGTACTATTTTCCACGATTTGTAGTCACCTTTTCAAGAATTGGTATTAATTAGGATCTGTAGTATGAGGAACTGAGGGCGGCCCAGTTGCTTCTCTAGATGCTCGTCATAAAATTGGATTAGCATTTTTTTGATTTTTGGGTTTGTTTGTCACTATAGCCAACCCATCTTTTTTTGTTTACCTAGGGCGTGTCATCAATTACAGCGGTTATTGATTGAGTAAGCCACAGTAGGGTAGGCTAGAAATCACCGATGAAACCACAGAAGACTCCAGCTATGCCAGCTCCACTGTCTATGGATTTACGCCAACGGGTGATAGCAGCCTATCAAGCCAAAGAAGGGTCGCAACGGCAACTAGCAAAACGCTTTAAAGTCAGTTTATCTTTCGTCAGAGATATCACCCGACGCTATCGACAAACTGGAACCGTAGAGCCTAAACCTCATGGGGGTGGAGCCGTTGCTAAATTGGGACAGTCTCAGTTGCTGATTGTCAAAGCCCTCGTAGAGGCTCAACCTGATGCACTGCTTGAGGAGTTGTGTGCAGGCTTAGCCCAAAACAGTGGGATCAATGTCAGTGTCTCAACCATGCAGCGAGCTGTAGAACGTCAGGGCTTGAGCGTCAAAAAAAAACCCTAGTCGCCTGTGAGCAAGAGAGTGAGCGAGTCAAGGAATTGCGCTTTGCTTATCGGCTGTGGAGTTTGAGTGTAGACCCACGGAATTTGGTATTTATCGATGAAACTGGAGTCCATCTGGCATTGACTCGTTTGTCCGGTCGCGCCCCCAAGGGCGAACGCCTGTATGACAGTGAGTCTCCTGGCAATCGTGGGCAGAATATTTCATTAATCGGTGCGATGAGTATTGATGGCTTGATTGCGACCCTGACTGTTGTGGGCAGCGTTAATACTCATGTGTTCTTGTTCTATATTCAGGAGGTTCTGATTCCCCAACTTTGGCCGGGGGCGATTGTCTTGATGGATAACTTGCCAGTTCATCGTGCCTATGTGATTCGAGAGGCTATAGAATCTGCTGGAGCCAAGCTTGTATTTTTGCCTCCCGAATCTCCAGACCTCTCACCCATTGAGTTGTGCTGGTCCAAGCTTAAGCAGCTCCTACGTTCTGCCAAGGCTCGAACCCGTGAAGCCCTCGATCCAGCCTTAACCCAAATTATCAATGATTGTATTTCCTCTGATAATGCTCTAGATTGGTTCGCTCACTGTGGCTTATTCATTTGAAAACCTCTGTAGGTAAGCTGGAATCAGCAATGCTGAGAATAGAATCGACCAAGGAACAGATGACTCGACGTTACGCGCTGCGAGATGACCAGTGGGAGCGGCTCAAAGACTTACTGCCTGGACGCAAAGGGTATGTGGGAGTAACCGCTAGAGACAATCGGTTGTTTATCGAAGCCGTGCTGTACCGCTACCGGGCAGGGATACCCTGGCGAGACCTGCCAGCACGATTTGGAGATTTTCGAGTGATTCACACTCGGTTCAGCCGATGGTCAAAAACCGGCGTGTGGCAGCGAGTGTTTCAGCACTTGGCAGAGGATGCAGACAACGAATACGCGATGATTGACTCAACAATTGTGCGAGCCCACCAACACAGTGCGGGCGCAAAGGGGGGGAGCCAGCTCAAGAAGCGATTGGTCGCAGCAAAGGCGGATTAAGTACCAAAATTCATGCCACGGTGGATGCATTGGGCAACCCCCTGAGCTTTCACCTCACCCCTGGACAAGCTTGCGACCTGGATGGAGCCGAGAAACTGCTGCCCGACGTGGTTGCCAACACCGTGCTTGCAGACAAAGGATATGATGCGGATAAGCGAGTGCTTGACCAACTTCAGAGACAGGGAAAAACCCCTGTGATTCCTCCCAAGCGTAACCGCACTACCCTCCGTGCTTACGACAAGGACTTGTATAAAGCCCGTCATCTCATTGAAAACTTCTTCGCCAAACTCAAGCAGTACCCTTGCGATTGCGACGCGCTATGACAAACGTGCTACCAACTTTCTGGGGGCAATTTATCTGACTGCTTCTGTTATTTGGTTGATTTGATGACACGCCCTAGCTCTCATCCTTTCTCTGTCAAGGTTTCAGCTTCCTTGTTACCCCCCCAGGTCAAGATGAAAGTCCATAGCTAGTTGAGAAGTTTTATGTATCTCATTATACGAAATTCACCCAAAACCCAGAATAGCCTAAAGAAGTTAAATTACCTCAAGGA